>NZ_JAFBBV010000001.1:3090306-3399337 GCF_016907365.1 Oerskovia paurometabola
ACCCTCGTCGGTGTAGAACTTGGTCGAGAAGCCCCGGACGTCGCGCACGGTGTCCGCCGAGCCCCTCGACCCCGCGACGGTCGAGAAGCGGACGAAGACCTCGGTCTCCTTGCCCTCCTGCGACAGGAAGCCCGCCTTGGTGATCGCGGACGCGTTGCCGTACGAGGTGAAGACACCGTGGGCGGCCGCGCCCCGCGCGTGCACGACCCGCTCCGGGATCCGCTCGTGGTCGAAGTGCGTGATCTTCTCGCGCAGGTGGTGGTCCTCGAGCAGGACCGGGCCGCGCGGTCCGGCCTTGAGCGAATGGTCGGTGTCGTGGACCCGCAGCCCCTGGGCCGTCGTCAGCCGGTCGCCCTGCTGGGCGCGGGGGTCCGGGTCCTTCTGGTCGGCGGGCACGCCCGTGGGGCTCACGTCCGCCGGGGGCTCCTGGTCGGGGGTTCGTCGCGCGCTCATGGGTGATCCCTTCGGTCGGGGTGTCGGTGGTCGGTCCGGTGGCGCCTCCGGTCGCTCGTGGCGTCCGGAGCCTGCGGACCCGCCACCGTAGGCACGGCCCGGGACGGCTCGCACGCGCTCGCCCCGCCCGGTGCCGACGCTCGACGGCGGCAGGAGCACCTGCCGGAGTCCGGGTTCACCGGGTTGCGGGCCCGTCCTCCGCCGCTGCTAGGGTCGACGCATGAGTAGCTCGTCGACCGTCATGATGCGCCCCACCCGGGGCCCTTCGTGATGCGCTGACGCGCTCCACCACCCAAGGCCTCGCCGCAGCGAGGCCTTTCGTGTGTCCGGGCCTGGTGCGGTCGAGGCGCCACCGCACCCGTCGAGGGTGCGTCCCTGAGAGGACTCCCGCCATGACCGCCCAGACCTCCCCCGCCGGCACGCCCGCCCGGCCCACCTTCTACGTCACGACCGCCATCCCCTACGTCAACGGCGACCCGCACCTCGGCCACGCGCTCGAGCTCGTCCAGACCGACGTCCTGGCCCGGCACGCTCGCCTGCGCGGACGCCCGACACGCTTCCTCACGGGCACCGACGACCACGCCCTCAAGAACGTCAGCGCCGCCCGCGCCGCGGGTCGCGAGGTCGGGGCGTTCGTCGCCGAGCACGTCGAGGACTTCCGCGCGCTGCGCCCGGCGCTGTCCCTGTCCACGGACGACTTCCTGTCGACGTCGACCGACCCCCGGCACCGCCCCGGCGTCGAGGCGCTGTGGCGGCGCTGCGCCGAGGCGGGGGACTTCTACCGGCGTTCCTACGAGGGCCTGTACTGCGCGGGCTGCGAGCAGTTCTACTCCCCCGACGAGCTCGACGCGTCGGGCCGCTGCCCCGAGCACCTGCCGCTGCCCGAGCGGGTGGTCGAGGAGAACTGGTTCTTCCGGCTGTCGCGCCACACCGACGCGATCTGCGAGGTGATCACGTCGGGGCGCGTGCGCATCAACCCGGCCGCCAAGCGCAACGAGGTGCTCGCGTTCCTCGACGCGGGGCTCGAGGACTTCAGCGTCTCGCGTCCCGCGACCCGCTCGGACGGCTGGGGCATCCCGGTCCCCGGGGACCCGTCGCAGGTCGTCTACGTGTGGTGGGACGCGCTGACCAACTACGTCACGGCGCTGGGCTACGGTGCGGGCCCCGCCGCCCCGGGAGCAGCGGACGACTACCGCACCTGGTGGTCCGGCGGCGACGAGCGCGTGCACGTGATCGGCAAGGGCATCACGCGCTTCCACGCGGTCTACTGGCTCGGGCTCCTGCTCTCGGCGGGCGAGCCGCTGCCCACCACGATCCACGTGCACGACTACGTCACGGCCGGTGGCGCCAAGCTCGCCAAGTCGGCGGGCACCGCGGTGCACCCCGTCGGGCTCGTGGACGCGTTCGGCACCGACGCCCTGCGGTGGTGGTTCGCGCGCGAGGTCCCGCTCCTGGGCGACGCCGAGTTCACGACCGAGCGACTCGTCGCGCGGCACGACGACGAGCTCGCGCACGGCGTGGGGAACCTGGTCAACCGCACGCTCACGCTCGTGCACCGGTTCCGCGGCGGCGCCGTGCCCGCGATCCCGCGCGCCCGGGCGACGGACCCCGACGAGCTGAGCGCCGCCGTCGGGCAGGTGGGGACGGCCGTGGACGCGGCCCTCGCCGACGCCGACCTGCGAGCCGCGACCGGGGCCGTCCGGCGCGTCGTCGACGCGGCCAACCGGTACGTGAACGCGGAGAAGCCGTGGGAGCTCGCGGCCCGCGAGCGCACCGGGAACCAGGACGCGGGCGGGCGCCTCGACCAGGTCCTCGCACGGCTCGTCGAGGCGTGCCGGGTCGTCGCGGTCGAGCTCTCGCCGTTCGTGCCCGACGGCGCCGCGCGCCTGCGCGAGCAGCTCGGCTCCCCGCAGGTCGCCGAGGCCTCCGGACCTGACCGCGTGGGCCACCCGACACCGGTCTTCCCCCGCCTGGGAACTGACCGCTAGCGCAGCGCCGGGGCGTGAGACTCCAGGAAGCGGAACACCTCGGTCTGGTCCACGCCCGGGAACGCCCCGACCGGCATCGCGGCGAGCATGCTCGCGTGCGGGCGCGCGCTCGGCCACGACCGGTCCGCCCAGCGCTCGGTCAGGGCTTCGGGCGGGCGACGGCAGCACGACTCGTCGGGGCAGCGCGAGACCGTGCGCTCGGTCGTCTCGCGCCCGCGGAACCACTTGACGTGCCCGAACGGCACGCCCACGCTCACCGAGAACTGGCCGTCGTCGGAGTCCTGGACCCGCGACGTGCACCAGTAGGTGCCCGTCGGGGTGTCGGTGTACTGGCTGAACGGGCTCAGCCGGTCCTCGACCGCGAACACCGTGCGCGCGGTCCAGTTGCGGCACACGTACTGCCCCTCGACGGCCCCGAGGGGGTCCGCGGGGAAGCGCACGCCGTCGTTCTCGTACGCCTTGTGGATGATCCCCGACTCGTGGATCTTCATGAAGTGCACGGGCACGCCGAGGTGGGTCGTGGCGAGGTTCGTGAACCGGTGGGCCGCGGTCTCGTACGACACCGAGAACGCGTCGCGGAGGTCCTCGACCGAGATCTCGCGTGCGTCCTTGGCCTCCTTGAGGAGCTTGACGGCGTCGCGCTCGGGCAGCAGGAGCGCGGCCGACAGGTAGTTGGCCTCGACGCGCTGGCGCAGGAACTCGCCGTAGTCGCGCGGCTCGTGGTGGCCCAGCACGTGCGACGCGAGCGCCTGGAGCAGGGCCGAGCGCGGGTCGCTCGACGCGCGCGTGCCCGTGCTCGGCAGGTACACGCGGTGGTGCCGCAGGTCGATGACCGAGCGGGTCGAGTGCGGCAGGTCGTGCACGTAGTGCAGCGAGAACCCCAGGTGCGTCGCGAGGTCAGCGGCCACGCGCTGCGACATGGGACCGCGCGCGTGCCCGACGCCGTCGAGCAGCTCGCGCGCGGTCGTCTCGAGCTCGGGGAAGTGGTTGTCCTGGGCGCGCATGGTCGCGCGGAGCTCGGTGTTCGCGCGGCGGGCCTCCTCGGGGGTCGCGGCCCGCTCGGTGTGCAGGCGCTCGAGCTCGCGCTGGAGGCCGACGATCGCCTCGAGGGCGTCGCTCGGGAGCGACTTGCCGACCCGCACCGCGCCGAGCCCGAGCGAGGCGAACAGAGGGCCGCGCTGGGCACGTTCGAGCTCGATCTCGAGGGCTGCGCGGCGCGTGGGCGGCTCGGCCGAGAGCAGGTCCTCGACGCTCGCCCCGAGCGCCCGGGCGATGGCCTGGAGCTGGGAGAACTTGGGCTCGCGGCGCCCGTTCTCGATCACGGAGACCTGCGAGGGCGCCCGGCCTATCGCGGCCCCGAGCTCGTCGAGCGTCATGCCCCGCTCGGTCCGCAGGTGCCGGACGCGACGGCCGATCGTCAGGGCGTCGGCCTCGTCCTCGACGGGCATCGCGGCGCCCGGCGGCGCCCCGCCGTGGCGTCCGAGGAACTTCTGTGCTGACTGCGCGTCAGATGCCATGACTGAGGGTGACACACGCCACTCCTTGCGCACAACAGAAGAAGTGCATTTCTTCTACCGAAGAAGTCCTTGTGGACCCCTTGCGCGGCGAAGGAAGGTCGTTCCACGGCCACCGCTCATCCGGGCGGCGAGCCGGAACGAGTACCACCGCACGCAACGAAGCTCTGGAGGCACCCCGTGACCACCCCGCCCATCATCAGCCGCCGCTCCGAGAACGAGTACGCCACGCCCCGGGCGTCCGCGACCTCCCGGACCGAGGACGTCACGGCCTCCGTCGCACCGTCCGGCCACACCACCGGGCACACGCCTTCACGGCCCGGCGACCAGCGCCAGACCGCCGCCGACCTCGCCCTGTCCTGGGCGACCGACCCCCGCTGGTCCGACGTGCAGCGCGACTACACGGCCGAGGACGTCGTCGCCCTGCGCGGCTCGGTGCGCGAGGAGCGGACCCTGGCCCGCCGCGGCGCCGAGAAGCTGTGGGACCTCATCCACACCGAGGAGTGGGTCGCCGCGCTCGGCGCCATGACCGGCAACCAGGCCGTGCAGCAGGTCCGCGCGGGCCTCAAGGCCATCTACCTGTCGGGCTGGCAGGTCGCGGCCGACGCCAACCTGTCGGGCCAGACGTACCCCGACCAGTCGCTCTACCCCGCGAACTCGGTGCCGGCCGTCGTGCGCCGCATCAACAACGCGCTGCTGCGCGCCGACCAGATCGAGACCTCAGAGCGGTCCGGATCGCCCGCCGGGCAGACGCCCGAGCGCGACTGGATCGCCCCCATCGTCGCCGACGCCGAGGCCGGCTTCGGCGGTCCCCTCAACGCCTACGAGCTCATGCACTCGATGATCGAGGCAGGGGCCGCAGGCGTGCACTGGGAGGACCAGCTCGCGTCCGAGAAGAAGTGCGGCCACCTGGGCGGCAAGGTCCTCGTCCCGACCGCGCAGCACATCCGCACCCTCAACGCGGCCCGCCTCGCCGCGGATGTCGCCGGGGTCCCGACCGTCATCATCGCCCGCACCGACGCGCTCGCCGCCGACCTCATCACGTCCGACGTCGACCCGCGCGACCAGGAGTTCCTCACGGGCGAGCGCACGGCCGAGGGCTTCTACCGGACGCGTCCTGGCATCGACACGGTCATCTCGCGCGGCCTGGCCTACGCCCCCTACGCCGACCTCATCTGGGTCGAGACGGGAGAGCCCGACCTCGAGCTGGCCCGCCGGTTCGCCGAGGTCGTCCACGCGCAGTACCCCGACAAGAAGCTCGCGTACAACTGCTCGCCGTCGTTCAACTGGAAGAAGCACCTCGACGACGCCCAGATCGCGAGCTTCCAGAAGGAGCTCGCCGCGATGGGCTACGCGTTCCAGTTCATCACCCTGGCCGGCTTCCACGCCGTGTCCCACTCCATGTTCGAGCTCGCCCGCGGCTACAACGACCGCGCGATGAGCGCCTACGTCGAGCTCCAGGAGGCCGAGTTCGCCTCCGAGTCCGACGGCTACACGGCCACCCGCCACCAGCGGGAGGTCGGCACCGGCTACTTCGACCGCGTCGCCACGGCTCTCAACCCCGACAGCGCCACCCTCGCGCTCGCCGGGTCCACCGAGACCGCCCAGTTCCACTAAGCCCCGCCCCGCCTCGCCGAGGTGGAGGTCCCGCGTCGGGGTAGAGGGCTCCCTCTACCCCGACGACTCCCCTCCGCCTCGCGGCACAGACCATCGGAGCCATGCCATGCCCAGCACCGCCAGCACGCTCAGCACCCACTCCTCCGGCCCGACGACGTCACGCACCTCGTCCGGTCAGCACCCCGGCCCCCAGCCGGGCCACCACGACGGGCGAGTCGACAGCCCTACCCGCGCGACGCCGTCGGGCACCCTGGACGTCACCGGGCCCCTCGGCGAGCGCTACCGCGAGATCCTGACCCCGGGCGCCCTCGACTTCCTCACCGCGCTGCACGACCGCTTCCTGGCCGCCCGCCACGGGCTGCTCATGGACCGCCAGCAGCGCCGCCAGGACGTGGCCGACGGGATCGACCCGGACTTCCGCGCCGCCACCCGGCCCGTGCGCGACGACCCGTCGTGGCAGGTCGCCGGCTCGCACGGCGCCCCCGGGCTCGAGGACCGCCGCGTCGAGATCACCGGACCCACCGACCCCAAGATGGCGATCAACGCCCTCAACTCGGGCGCCAAGGTGTGGCTCGCCGACCAGGAGGACGCGTCGTCGCCCACGTGGCGCAACGTGATCGAGGGCCAGCTCGCGCTCCACGACGCGATCCGCGGCACGCTCGCGTTCACCTCTCCCGAGGGCAAGGAGTACGCGCTGCGCTCGACCGAGCTGACCGACCTGCCGACCATCGTGTTCCGGCCCCGCGGGTGGCACCTGATCGAGAAGCACCTGCGCTACGTCGACCGCGCGGGCGTGGCGGTCTCGGCGTCGGCGTCGCTCGTGGACTTCGGGCTGTACTTCTTCCACAACGCGCGCGAGCTCGTCGAGCGTGGCCGCGGACCCTACTTCTACCTGCCCAAGCTCGAGGGCTACCGCGAGGCGCGCGTCTGGAACGACGTGTTCGTGTTCGCGCAGGAGTACCTGGGGATCGAGCAGGGCACGATCCGCGCGACCGTGCTCGTCGAGACCCTGCCCGCCGCGTTCGAGATGGAGGAGATCCTGCACGAGCTGCGCGACCACTGCGCGGGGCTCAACGCGGGCCGCTGGGACTACCTGTTCTCCGTCATCAAGTCGTTCCGCACGCGCGGCGACCAGTACGTCCTGCCCGACCGCTCGCAGGTGCCCATGACCGCCCCGTTCATGCGGGCCTACACCGAGCTCCTCGTCGCGACGTGCCACCGGCGCGGGGCGCACGCGATCGGCGGCATGAGCGCGTTCATCCCCGACCGCCGCCGCCCGGACGTGACCGAGAAGGCGTTCGAGCAGGTGCGTGCGGACAAGCGTCGCGAGGCCGGCGACGGGTTCGACGGCACCTGGGTCGCGCACCCCGACCTCATCCCCGCGGCGCGCGCCGAGTTCGACGCCGTGCTGGGCGACCGGCCGCACCAGGTCTCGCGCCGGCGCGACGACGTGAGCGTGGGGCAGCACGAGCTGCTCGACATCGGGTCGGTGCGCCGTGCGGGCGCGACGGTCACCGCGGCCGGGCTGCGGTCCAACGTCTCGGTCGGCGTCCGGTACATCGAGTCGTGGCTGCGCGGCGTGGGCGCCGCGGCGATCGACCACCTCATGGAGGACGCCGCGACGGCCGAGATCTCCCGCTCGCAGGTGTGGCAGTGGATCGCGTCCGGGACGCGCACCGACAACGGCGTGCCCATCACGCGGGCCCGCGTCGAGGCGCTGCTCGCCGAGGTCGTCGACGACCTGCCGCGCGGCGAGGGCAACCGGGTCGACGACGCCGCGCACGTGTTCCGCGCCGTCGCCCTCGCCGAGGACTTCCCGACGTTCCTGACCATCGGGGCGTACTCGCAGTTCCTGGTCGGGTCGCCCGTGGACGGGCCGCGCGAGGGCTGACCACCTGAGCGCCGGCCGCTGCCGGCGGAGGTCGACCACCGCCCGCTGCCGGCGGAGGTCGAGAACGGGGTTGAGGTCGTCATCGAGGGGATGACGACCTCAACCCCGTTCTCGAGCGCACAGAACACCGGCTGAACTGCGCAGATGCCACTGGCGCGCCCGGTCCGGCGGGTGCGATGATCCACCCGCACGGCGCGCGAGCTGCCGAGCGACACCCTTCCTGGACCGTCCGGTCCCGTCGCCCCGTGGAGCCTTCGTGAGTGACCTCTTCGCCCCGCCCTCGTCGTCGCCGAACCAGCACTCCGGCGCGGGAGCACCCGGTCCCGCCTCCCCGACGGCCCCGTCGCCCGTCCCGCCGGCGAGCCCCGCCACGACGGCTCCACCAGCCGCGGGGTACCCCGTGGCGACGGCGTACCCCGGCCCCGGGACGGCCGCCCCGGCCGGGGCTGCGGCACGCAACCCGTACGCCGCGTACCCACCAGCCCCGCAGCACGGGGACGGCGGCGCGTACGGCCCGGGTCACGGTGCCTCGCACCCTGCGCCGGCCGCGTCTCCGTACGCGAACCCCCCGGCCGTCCCAGGAGCTCCCGCCCCCGGTGGGAGGACGGGGCCCTCACGCGTCCTGGTCGGCGTGCTCGCGGGGGTCGCGGGCCTGGTGATCGGGGGCGTCGGCGCGACCGGCGTGACCCTGGCCGTGGTGGCGGGCAACGAGCTCTTCGCGGGCGCGGAAGCGGCGGCCGACCCGTGGCCCCTGGGACCGGCACCCGACGAGGAGTCGTGGGACACCTACGGCGACCAAGACGTCGCGGGCCGCGACGGTGGCACGGTCGAGGACCCCTGGCTCCTCTCGGACGAGGTCTACACCGAGGAGTGGTCGGTCCTGCTCGACGCACCCTACGAGGCGACGGCCGAGGTCCTCGCGCACGACGATGTCAACGTGCCGCCCGCCGACGGCATGGAGTACTGGATCGTCCCCGTCCACGCGACGTACTTCGGCCCCTCGCTCGAGGCGAGCGCGCCGCAGTCCATCACCCTGGAGCTGGTCGACGGAACGGGGGCGGTCTTCGACGGCCGGTGCGGCGTCGTGCCCGACGGCCTGACGGGCAAGGGGTTCATGTCCACGGACGAGTCCGTCTCGGGCAATGTCTGCCTCCCCGTGCCCGCGGGCGCACCAGGCCTGTGGCGGCTCACGATCGACGACTACATGCCGGTCTACCTGACCACCGACCCATCGACCACCGAGTCCTGAGACCTGTCCGCGGAGGCCGACCGTCACCACGCGAGCGCGTCGCGCAGCTCGTCCTCGAGCCGCGTGGACAGCGCCGTGTCGTCGCGCACCACGGCGCGCTCGGCTACGGCACGGCGCGGGCTGCTCGTGATGATGCCGTCGACGCCGCTGCGCAGCTGGGCGCGCATCGCGGCGGGGTCGTTGACGGTCCAGACGTAGACGTCGATCCCGGCCGCGCGAGCCTCGGCGCGCACGCGGTCGGAGTCGGAGGACTGCTCGATCGCGACGAAGTCGACCGGCAGGCCGCCGAGCGCTCCGCGCAGGAACGGGACGACGTGGCCGACGGTGATCTCGGGGCCGAGCGCCCGCACCTCGGCGGCCTGCTCGGGGTAGATCGACTGGACCAGGTACTCGTCGGCGACGCCCTGCGCCCGGAGGAGCGAGACGACGTCCGCGACGAACGTCGGGGTCTCGTGGCCGTGCGCCTTGAGCTCGACCAGGAGCGGCACGTCGAGCTCGCGGGCCCGCTCGACGAACTCTTCGAGCGACGGGATCCTCGCCTCGAACCCGCCCTGGCGGATCGTGGTCGCGGTCAGCTCGTCGAGCGTCATGGTGTGCACGGCACGGTCGGAGCCCGCGAGCCGCCGCAGGGTCAGGTCGTGGAAGACGACTAGCCCGCCATCGGCAGCCTGGAGCACGTCGAGCTCGACGTAGTCCGCGCCGAGCGCCGCGGCCGACTCGAGCGACGCGATCGAGTTCTCGACGCCGCCGCCCGGGTCGCCCCGGTGCGCGACCACCGCACCGGGCTCCTCCCGCGCGAGCGTGGTCATGGCCCGGGTGTTGGCCACCGTGACGGCCAGGAGCGCCAGCACGGCAGCCAGCCCGACGACGGCACCCACCGCGCGCGGCCGGCCCGCCCGGCCGCGGCGCAGGACCGGCGGAACGCTCGCCGACCCGCGCACCGCCCCTGCGGTGTCTCCTGCGGGCCCCCCTGGTCCTGCCCCGGCGGACGGGACGACCACCTCCGTCGCGGGCGCGACGGTCCCGGCCCGAGCGGCGCCGTCGGGCAGCGGCGCCCGGTGCTCCGCCGCGACCGCGACCACGACCTGTGTGAGGAGCGCCGTGACGAACCCCGCGAGCACGAACCCGGCCACCTGCACGACCGTGAGCGTCGCCCCCGCGACGACGGGCGCGAGGCCCGGGGTGTGGAGGTCCGCGACCCGCGTGGGGACCAGCGCGAGCGTCACGACCCCCGCGGCGACCACGAGCACCGCGAGACCCACGACGGCGAAGACGCCGAGGAGGCGCGGCCACGACCGCCGGGTCGCGCGCCAGCTCTCGCCCATGGCCCCGGCGACGGACACGTCCGAGGTCAGCAGGATCGCGAGCGTCAGCACCAGGCGCAGGTTGAGGAACAGGACTCCCGCGAGGAACGCGAGGTAGACGTACAGGCCACCCTCGAACTTGAGGAGCTCCCCCACGACGAAGTCCGGGATCGCGATGCCCCGCACGAGGAACGCCGCCATGCCGAACCCGCCCACCGGGACGAGCACGAAGAAGTACCCGACGAACAGCACGAGCTGAGGCCCGAGGAGCCGGCGGCTCGCGCGGGCGAGGTCGTGCGCGACGGCGCGCGCCGAGACCGGCTCCCCCGCCCGTACGCGCACGCCGATCGCGAGGAAGGCCCCCTGCTGGACGAGGACCACGACCGAGGCGACCAGAGCCAGCAGCACCAGCAGGAGCACCGCGCCCGGGCTCGACAGGACCCGCACCACGTCGAGGTGCGTGAACGAGGGGACGCCCGCGACCGCCAGCGCCTGGTCGAACAGCCACACCAGGAGCGGGACGACGACCAGGCCCGTGACGACCTGGAGGAGGACGACGGTCAGGAGGTAGGTGGGCAGGTGCGTGCGGACCGTGCGGGCCGCGGGGAGCACCAGGCTGGACCTCGCTCCGTCGTCGAGGGGGCGCACGGCGGGTCGGGCGGCGGAGGGCACGAGCGCAGCCTACGGGCGTGGCGCGCGGGGCCGGTGGGTGCGGTGCCCCCGAGAGCCCGCCGGGCGAGACTTCACCCGGTCGCCGGGTACGTGATGCGGGTGGTCGGGAGGTGCTCCGCCGCACCCCCGCCGGCCGGGGCGTCCTGCGCCCGGACACCCGCACGGCCGCCCTCCCCCAACCCCACGACGAGCTCGGTCACGAACGTGAGCACGATCAGCGGGAGCAGGAGCGGCAACGCGACGAGACCGGTCCCGACCGCGCCGAGCATGCTGCCGACCGCCGCAGGCACCCAGCGCTCGGCACCGCCCTGGCGACTCTCGACCCCGGCCCACGTCGCCTGGGCGAGCAGCACGACCAGCGCGACCGCGGTCACGACCAGTGCACCCACGAGCCAGGGCCCGGCCGTCCCCCCGGTCAGCGCGCCCGCGACCACCAGGCCGAGCGCGACGAGCCCGGCGACGACCGCGAGCAGGAACACGACCGCGACCGGCAGGCTCCCGAAGATCCGGACCGCAGCCCACATGAGCCACCGCCGGACCGGGCCCGTGCCGGTCTCGCGCAGGGTCTCCCGGAAGAGACGGTCGGCATCGCGTCGCGCGGCCCGCCGACCGCTCGGCGGTACGTCGGAGTCCGCGAGCGCCCGCGACGTCGCATCGTGCAGGATCGCGGGCAGCGTCTGACGCCCGTAGCTCGCGATCACGCCCCACAGCGGCATGGGCACCGACGCGAGGTCGGTCACGAGGCCCGCCGGGACGGTCTGCTCGATCGACGCCCTGCGCCACACAGGGCCGGTCGGGCTCTGCTCGTCGGCGCGACGAGAGGTGTACCCGAACGGGGTGAGGACCTCGAACCAGACCTTCCACCGACCGGACACCGGCAGCTGGCGCAGGTCGACCGTCGCGGCGGGGACCCAACGGTCCCGGTCCCCGGGCAGCGGCGCGACGAACGGCACGGCGACCCGCCTCAGCCGGCCGGGGCAGGAACCGGGGCCGGCGCGGGCGCGGGCGCGGGAGCTCCGCCGTCGGGGCCCGGCTCGACCGGAACGGCCGCCACCGGCACCTCCTCGTTCGTCACGCCGTACGGCACCAGGACGCTCGCGACCTCGCGCGCCACCGGGTCGAGGTGCCCGCGCTGGTCGTCGAAGAAGATGTGCGGGCGCAGGACCCGCAGCACGCGCCCCTTGTCGGCGCCGCCCATGAAGAACGCGTCGTTGACCGTGACGCCCCACGAGCGCAGCGTGTTCACGGCCCGCTCGTGCGAGGGCGCGCTGCGCGCCGTGACGATCGAGACGCGCACCCGGGGGCGGTACGTCGGGTCCTCGACCACCCGCTCCTCCTCGCGGCGCTGGATCGTGCTCAGCGCCCGCAGGAAGGGCAGGATCGGCCCCGCGTGGTGCTCGGTGACCTTGCGCGCGCTCTCGTACCGGTGGAACTGCTCGAGACCGTCCGACTGGAAGATGCGCTCGGCGCTGTCGTCGGCGAGCACGCCGTCGAAGTCGAAGGCCACGCGCAGGGCGCCGTCGTCGGCCGCGCCGTCCGAGTCCTCGCCCGGGCTCTCACCCGAGGCGACGGGCACACCGGGCGTGCGCTCCGCCGTCGGGCCCGCTGCGGCGACGTGCCCGACGGCGGCGCTCCCCAGGACCTGCCCGGCCGGGTGACCCAGCAGGGTCGCCGTCCGGACGTCGCGCGCGTCCCCCGACAGGAAGAGCGAGATGTTGAGCGCCGGGATGTACGCGTACGGCGCGAGGCCCTGCGTGAAGATCGACCGGCTGATCGGCAACCCGTGCGCCGCGACCGAGCTCATGACGCGCAGGCCCGTCGTCGGGTCGTTCTTCGACAGGACGAAGACCTCGACGAGCGGGTCCTGCGCGCTGGGCGACAGGTCGTTGAGGCTCAGGAGGCGCTGGACGAACTCGAACGCGACCCCGGGGCGCAGCGTCCGGTCCAGGTGCTCGTCCTGGTACGCGCGGTACGCGTCGATCCCCTGCTCGTCGAAGACGCGCTGCGAGTCGGACAGGTCGAACAAGGCGCTCGAGGAGACACCGACGACGAGCCGGTGATCGAGGTCGTAGGGCGGCACGGGGCTCCTTCGTCGGGACTGGCGGGTTCGTCGGGAACGGCTCGGCGCCTCAGGACTGGTCGGTCGAGCGGCGGACCTGGTCCTGCGGGTGGCGGCGACGGTACCGCACGACGCACTCCTTGCACATGGGCATGGTCGGCAGGCGCGCGGACTCGCGCGGCGTCATCTCGCCGATCACCTTGGCGCCGCACAGAGCCCGGTCCGGGTGCACGATGTGCCCCCACTCCGACTCCCAGCGGTACCCGAACCGGTACGGCGGACGGACCTGGAACTCGCGCACCTGCGGCGCCGAGCGCAACGCCTTGGCCTTGTCGATACCGTCCTCGCCCCCCGTGCCGTACCCCAGGGGCTGGCGCTGGCACACGTGCCGGACCCGGAACGGCATCGTCGCCTTGTACGCGAGCTGCGTACCCGGCACCGCCCCCCGGTTCGACGTCAGGAACCAGCGCACCTCGTCCCCCGCGTGCACGCTGCGGACCTCGTCGAGCGCGAAGGCCCGACGGCGTCCGTCATAGCACGGCAGCCACTGCACGTCGCCGCCGCACTGCTCGCAGCGGCCGATGCGGACCTCGCTCATGCGGGGTCCGCCGACGCGTCGTCGGTGGGTGCCACCGGTGCTGCTGGCACGTGGACGGGCAACAGGGACCTCCGACAGGTAGGGGGCGGGAACGGCCGAAGCCACTGTACGTGCCGTGACCCACGCAGTGGTCTCGGCCCAGAACGCCCCGCCGGAACCACCGGGCCTGCCGAGATGCTGCCCTGAGACGCGACCAGCGCACCCAGCAAGCGGATCACCGCACCGGTGGCCCCACCGGACCCGCAGTGCCACGATCGGCTCATGGCCGCGAACACCGCCGGATGGACCGAGGACACGGCGGAGATCGACGGGCACCGCGTGTTCTACCGGCGCAGTCCCGAGGTCCCCGACGCCCTGCCGATCGTCCACGTGCACGGCTTCGGGATCTCCGGCTCGTCCCTCCTGCCCACGGCCGAGGTCTTGGCCGCACGGGCCACGAACCTCGTCCCCGACCTGCCGGGGCACGGCCGGAGCGAACGGTGGGACTACACCCTCGGCATCCCTGGGCTCGCGCACGCCCTGATCCGCATCCTCGACGCCCTGGGACTCGAGAAGGTCGTGCTGGTGGGCAACTCGATGGGCTGCCCGGTCAGCCTCGAGATCGCGCACAGCGCGCCGGAACGGGTGGACCGCTTGGTGCTCGTGTCGCCCGCCGGGGGCCGCCACAACCAGGGGCTCGCACGCGCCGTCGGCCAGCTCGCGCTCGACGGTCCCCGCGAGAGCCCGAGGATGGCACGGCTCGCGGTCCCGGACTACCTGCGGTTCGGGCCCGTCAACACGTTCAACCTGTTCAGCGAGCTCACCCGCTTCCCCTCGCTGGAGCGCATCATCACCTCGACGGTGCCGACGCTCGCCGTCGTCGGGAGCAGAGACCCGCTCATGCCACCACCTGCCCGGGTCCGGGAGGTCGGCCGACTGGCGGGGGACCTGACCACGGTCGCCCTCATCGAGGGCGCCGCGCACGCGATCAACTTCAGCCATCCCGGCGAGCTCGCGCACGTGATCGGGTCCTGGCTGGACGGGGTAGAGATCGTCGACGACCCGGACTCCCCCGGCCTGACGCGCGTCCTGCAGCTGCCGCGCAGCTAGCCAGGCTGACACCGTCGGCACGTCGACGTCGACGTCGGCGGCCAGCACATCAGGACGTCAGGTCGGACGCGGTCCGACGATCTGCTCGACCAGGAGCGCGTGGAGTCGTGGGTCGGCGAGCGGCCGGAAGTGCCCGGGGGTGTCGAGGACGACGTCGTGCGCGCCGTCGAGCGTGCTGCCGGCGGGGATGTGCGGGTCCCAGCGGCTGTGCACCGAGGTGATGCGTGCGTTGACGGCGCGCTCGGCCGCCAGGGCCACGATCGTCGCGTCGCTCGGGATGAACGCCCGGACGGCCGGCGCGACGAACCAGCGCGCGTAGACGGAGCCCGCGAACGGCGTGTTGATCGCGATCATCGACGCGATCCGGCCCGGGCTCTCGCGCACCATGGCGAGCTTGCCGATGAGCCCGCCCTTGCTGTGCGCGACGACGACGACGTCGTGCAGGTCCTGCTCCCGGAGGTACCGCGCGAGGAGGACGGCTCCGTCCGCGACGGGGCGCCGGTTGTCCCGGAGCTCTGGGAGGACGTGGACTGCGACCCCGTGGTCGTGCAGCAGGGTGGCCAGCGGCAGGAGGAAGTGCCAGGACTCGTACACCCCGGGCACGAGGACGACGGGTGGCCCGACAGGCCGGTCGGGGTGGCGGAGGTCGTCGGGACCCACCCGGGACACGAGACCGGTCGCCTGCCAGCGCAGCACGCAGGCGTAGTCGCGGACGCGCCACCAGGTCCGTCGCAGGCTCAGCCCCAGACGCGGGCCCACGTCCCGGATCCCGTCGCGCATGGCTCCCCTGTCGTCGTCACGTGCGGTCGCCGTCGGCGTCGGTTGCGGTCACCCTCGGCATCCGTCAGGGTCGCCCTCGGCGGTCCCCACCCGATCCTGACGCGTCAGGCGCCGAAGCGCGCGTTCGTCGGCACGATCTGCTTGCCGAGCGGCAGCAGCGAGATCGGGATCATCTTGAGGTTCGCGATGCCCAGCGGGATGCCGATGATCGAGACGAACAGCGGGATCGAGGTGACCACGTGCCCGATCGCGAGCCAGATCCCCGCGACGATCACCCAGATCACGTTGCCGATCGTGGAGAACGCCCCGGCCGTGGGCTTGTCGACGACCGTGCGCCCGAAGGGCCACAGCGCGTAGCCCGCAATGCGGAAGCTCGCGATCCCGAACGGGATGGTGACGATGAGGACGCAGCAGACGATCCCCGCCACGACGTACCCGATCGCGAGCCACAGGCCCGCGAAGATCAGCCAGATGACGTTCAGGATCGTGTTCATGCCCCGATTCTCCCCCACGGTCGACGCCGCAGCCCAACCCGGTCCCCCGCCGGCCGGCCGTGCGCCGCTGGTGCGCGACGCCGTCGGGCAGCGGACGCCGCGGCCCGGGCGACGGGCCCCGAAACTAGACTGCTCCCGTGCCTTCCCCCCACGACGCCCCCCTCGACACGCTCCGCACCGTCGCCGACCGCTACGCCGCGGTCCACGCCCGCATCGACGCGGCGGCGCTCGCCGCCGGCCGGGCACCCGACGAGGTGCAGCTGCTCGTGGCGACCAAGACGCAAGGCCCCGCGGCGGTGCGCGCGGTCGTCGCCGCGGGCGCGACGCTGATCGGCGAGAACCGCGTCCAGGAGCTCGTCGCCAAGGCACCCGACCTCGCCGACCTGGTCGCGGACGGCTCGGTGCGGGTCCACATGATCGGGCACCTGCAGCGCAACAAGGTCAACCAGGTCCTCGCGACGGCCACGGGTGTCGAGTCGGTCGACTCGCTCGCGCTCGCGGAGGCGCTCGCGAGCCGCTGCGCGCGCGAGGGCCGCACGCTCGACGTCATGGTCCAGGTCAACGTGTCGGGAGAGGCGTCCAAGGCGGGGGTGGGGCCCGACGACGCCGCGCTCCTCTCCCGTCAGGTCGCCGCCCTGGAGGGTCTTCGCCTCACGGGGTTCATGACGATCGGGGCGAACTCTCCCGACACCGCGCTGGTGCGCGCCGGGTTCGAGCGGCTGCGCCGGATACGTGACGAGGTGCTCGCGAGCGGCGCCCCGGGGACGGGAGAGGCGCGCGAGCTGTCGATGGGTATGAGCGGAGACCTCGAGGCGGCGATCGCCGAGGGAGCGACGATCGTGCGCGTGGGGACCGCGGTGTTCGGGGCGCGCCCCCCGGTCGGCTGAGGCGCGCCTGCCCGCCCGTCGGGCACCGCGCCGGCGGAAGGTGGCGGGCCGCCATACTCGTCGTGCTCGAGCCCGGCCCTTTCGCCCGCGACGGGGCACGCGACCCCACGAACGGAGCACGATGCTTCCCCCTCTCGACATCCCGACCTCCGCCCACCCCGTCACGGCCCGGGACATCGCCTACGCGACCGTGGCTCGGGAGGGGTTCCAGGTGAGTCCGATCGGCGAGTACTCGGCTGTCGGCCAGCGGGGGTCGTCGTTGATCACCTCGACCTTCGGTTACCTCACGGACCGGGCCAGCCAGCTCGTACGTGTCCAGATCAACACGTTCGCGCTGGGCGACGCCGGGGCGGTCGTACGGGTGTCTCGTGTGCGCGCCGACATCGTCTCTATCGAGCTCGGCGTCTCACCCGCCGACAGAATCGTGGCCGAGCTGCAGTCGCTGGTCGCAGCGGCGCTGCCCGCTCCGGCGGCGCCTGTTTCGGGCGCCGGCACGAGCGACCGGTAGGGACGCCGCGCGGTGGCCGCGACGCTCGGCCCACCGCGCGCTCAGGCCCCCAGCAGCTCGAGCGCGCGACGCACGCCGGGCGCCCCGGCCCCGCGCAACGCCTCGCGGGCCTCGTCGACGCCGACGCCCGCGAGCAGCATCACGAGCGCGACGTGGATCTCGCCGCCCGCCCGTGCGAGGACTTGCTCGCACTCGTCGGTGTCGAGGCCCGTGGCCTGCACGAGCATGCGCACGATGCGGGCGCGGAGCTTCTGGTTGGTCGGGCGGACGTCGATCATGAGGTTCGAGTACGTCTTGCCGAGCCGGATCATGGTCGCGGTCGAGAAGGTGTTGAGCACGAGCTTCTGCGCGGTGGCGGCCTTCATGCGGGTCGAGCCCGTGACGACCTCGGGGCCCGTGTCGAGGAGGATCGCGACGTCGACGCGCGAGGCCAGGCGTGCCTGGGGGTTGGCGCTCACGAGCACGGTCGCGGCGCCTCGCTCGGCGGCGACGTCGAACGCACCGCCCACGTAGGGGGTGCGGCCGCTGGCCGCGAGGCCCACGACCAGGTCCCCGGCCCGGACCTCGTCGGCGTCGCGCCGTCCGAGCTCGACGTCGTCCTCGGCTCCCTCGACCGCGAGCATCATGGCGCCGGCCCCACCGGCGAGGTGCGCCTCGAACCACTCGTCCCCCACGCCGTAGGTGGGCAGGAGCTCGACCGCGTCGAGGACGCCGAGGCGTCCTGACGTGCCGGACCCGAAGTAGTGGACCTTGCCCCCGCCGCGCAGCGCCGCCACCGCCAGGTCGACGGCCGCGGTGATGTGGTCCGACTGGGCGCGCACGGCGTCGGCGACTCCCGCGTCCTCGTCGGTGATGCGGCGCACGACCTCGGCCGTGGGCAGCAGGTCGATGTCCGTGGTGCGCGGGTTGCGCTCCTCGGTCGGCGACGCGAGACGGAGCACCTCCTGCCAGTCCTCGGCGGCGGAGGCCTGCCCGGCCGAGAGTTCCGCGCGGCTGGCGGGGCGGGTGTCGGTCATCGGTGTGTTCCCTTCGGCATCGGGGCGAGCCCGAACGGGGTGTTGGCCAGCACGAGCCGGCGGATGGGCCCGGTGAACGCGGGCCAGACGAGCGGGGTGGGTGGGGTGAGCGAGCCGAGGACCGCGGCGCGGCGCGCCCCGGTCGAGCGGCGGCGCTGGACTCCCTTGGCGGTGCCGGCGACCCCGTGCGCCGACAGGAAGCCGAGGAGCGCGAAGAGGTACGCCTCCTTGGCGTCGATGGGCATCCCGAGCTGGTCGGCCGTGAGGAGCTCGCAGCCGCCTGGCAGGTAGGCGCGGAGCCGCGCGAGCAGCGTCGGGTTGTGCGCGCCGCCGCCCGAGACGACGACGCGACGCACCTCGCGCTGGGGTGCCGAGGCGGTGTCGCCTGCGCTGCGTCGGTCGGTGGGGATCGACTGGGCCACGGTGAGCAGCCCTTCCGCGATGGTGACCGCGGTGAGCTCGGTGAGGGTCGCGACGAGGTCGGGGCCCGTGAGGTCGGGGCGCACGGACGCGAGCTTGCGCGGCACGTAGGTCGCGTCGAACAGCTCGCGGCCGGTCGACTTGGGGGCCTTGGCCGCGAAGTAGGGGTCGTCGAGCAGGGCGCGCAGCGCGGCCTGGTCGACGGTCCCGGCGGCGCCCAGGGCGCCGTCGCGGTCGAACGGTTCGCCCGTGAGCTCGCGGGCCGCCAGGTCGATGAGGCAGTTGCCGGGTCCGGTGTCCCACCCGGTCACGGGCGCCTCGACCTCGCCGACGAGGGTGACGTTAGCGATCCCGCCGATGTTGAGCGCTGCGCTCAGCCCGGCCGGCGCGCCGTCGGGCGACTGCGGGTCGCGGCCGAGCCACAGGGCGTCGAGGACGCTCACGAGGGGCGCGCCCTGGCCGCCTGCGGCGATGTCGGCGACGCGGAAGTCGCTGATGACGGGTCGCTTGGTGCGCTCGGCGATCCAGGCGGCGTTGCCAAGCTGGAGGCTGCCGTGCGCGCGGGCGCCGACGACCCAGTGGTAGAGCGTCTGCCCGTGCGAGGCGACGAGGTCGACGTCGCCACCGGCGACGTCGTCGATGGCCTGGCGTCCGGCGCGGCCGAACTCCTGCCCGATGAGCGTGTCGAGCTGCGTGACCTCGCCCATGTCGACGGCGGCGGGCGGCAGCGCCTTGAGGATGCGTTCGCGCAGCGCGGCGGGCCACTCGTACTCGGTGTGCCCGAGGGGGCGCATGCGCAGGACCCCGTCGGGGCCGAGATGGAAGTCGGCGGCGGCCGCGTCGATCGCGTCGACCGACGTGCCGGAGGACAGGCCGAGGACGATCATCGGGTCACCTCCGAGGTGAGCGCGGTCAGCTGCCCGACGGCGGCGCGCGCGTTCGCGCGTCCGGTGCCGCAGGCGACGACCACGGTGGTCTGGTCCCCGAACCAGGCGGGGACGGCGTCGGGGAAGCCGGTGTGGACCGCGACGAGGTCGGGCCGGGCGGCGCGCAGGGCGTCGAGCATGCCTGCCTCGCGGCTGCCCGGGACGGGCTCGCGCGTGACGACGACCAGCGGGCGGGTCGGGCCGTCCGCCTGCCGTGCCGAGACCGCGGCGAGCGCGTCCTCCCACCCGGCCTGGTCGGAGAAGGCGTGGAGGGTCGTGTCAGGGAAGGCCCCGAGGATCGCGGTCTGGACGTGCTGGGCGGTGCGCCCGGCGGCGTGGTCGAACCGCTGGCGCAGGTCGACGACCTCGGGCGCGGGGCCGGACGGGTCGAGGTGCGTGGCGGGACCGTGGACGTGCACGGCACGCTCGGCGGCCTCCTGCCCGACGACGGCGAGCGCCTCGAGCGCGGCCGTCGCCTCCACGGGACCGCAGGTCGTGCCGGCAGCAGCCTGGAGCTCGCGCACCCGGCGGACCGTGCGTGCGGTGCGGGCTGCGGACTCACGGAGGCGCTCGACCGTGACCCTGCCCTCCTCGACCGCGGCGAGGAGCGCGGTCTGCGCCTGACGGAACAGCGCCTCGTCGTCGCGACCGACCGTCGTGCCCAGGCACAGCAGGTCCGCGCCGCCCTCGATCGCCTGGACCGCGACCTCGCCGATCCCGTCGCCGCCCGTGACCGCGCCCATGTCGAGGGCGTCGGTGATGATGGGGCCGTCGAAGCCGAGCTCGCGCGCCACGAGGGCGGCAGCGGGCTCGAGCGACACGGGTCGAGGACCGATCGCGGGCACCAGCAGGTGCGCGGTCATGATCGAGTCGAGGTCGACGTCGGGCTCGAAGGCCCGCACGAACGGCGGCAGGTCGCGCTCACGGATCGTGGCGAGCGAGTCGTCGACCACGGGCAGCGACAGGTGCGAGTCCACGTCGGTCGCGCCGTGCCCCGGGAAGTGCTTGCCGCACGCCCCGACTCCCGCGCGGTGCAGTCCCTGGACGAACGCGGCGCCGTGCCGGGACGCGAGCGCAGGCGTCGCGCCGAACGCACGGACGCCCACGACGGGGTTCTCCGTCCGGGAGTTGACGTCGAGCACGGGCGCGAGGTCGAGGTCGACGCCGGTCGCGGCGAGCAGCCGCCCGAGCGCGAGCGCGACCCGCTCGGTCAGGTCCTCGTCGTCGATCGTCCCGAGGGCCGCCGCCCCCGGGATGCTCGACCCGGTCGCGGCCTCGAGCCGGCTGACGTCCCCGCCCTCCTCGTCGATCGCGATCAGCAGGTCGGGCGACACCTCGTGGAGGTGGGCCGAGAGCCGGGCGGTCGTGGCGACGTCGGGCGTGTTGTACGCGAAGTAGATGACTCCCGCGAGCCCCTCCTCGCAGGCCTCGAGGAGCCAGCCCGGGGCGTCGGTCCCCGTGAAACCGGGGAGCAGGACGCCGTTGACGGCGCGCAGCGCGTCGTGGTGCACGGTGGTCATCCCTTCACCGACCCAGCGGTCAGGCCGGAGGACAGGTTGCGCTGCACGAGGACGAAGAAGACGATCACGGGCAGCGTGATGAGGGTCGAGGCGGCCATGACGGCGCCCCAGTCGGTCGTGTTCTCGCCGAAGAACTTCTGCAGGCCGATCGGCACGGTGTACTTGGCCGACTGCTGGAGGAAGGTCAGGGCGAAGATGAACTCGTTCCAGGCGGTGATGAACGAGAAGACGCTCGTGGCGACGACGCCGGGGGCGACGAGCGGCAGCAGGATCTTCCAGAACATGCGGCCCCACGAGGCGCCGTCGAGGTACGCGGCCTCCTCGAGCTCGACCGGGACCGCCGCGACGAACCCGCGCAGCATCCAGATCGCGAACGACAGCGAGAAGGCGATGTAGACGATCGTCAGACCCAGGAGCGAGTTGAGCATGCCGAGGGTGCGCATCTGGAGGAACAGCGGGATGACGAGCGCCTCGAGGGGCACCATCTGCACCATGAGGACGAGCACGAGGATCGACTTGCGGAAGCGGAACCTGAACCGGCTCACCGCGACGGCCGCGAGCAGCGCGAGCACCGACGAGAACACGACCGCGCCGATCGCGACGACGATCGAGTTGCGCAGGTAGTTGCCGAACCCTCCGTCGTCGATCACGGTCACGAAGTTGTCCCACGTGACGCCTGCGGGCAGGAGCCGTGCGCCACGGGTCGCGGCCTCGGGGTCGATCGCCGAGGAGAACATCCAGTACGCCGGGAACAGCGCGAAGGCGAGCAGCGCGACGATGCCCACGACCTTGCCCGCGGTGGGCAGCGGGCGCTTGCGTGCCTTGACCCGCAGGACCTGCGGGGGGCGCGGGGCGTTTCCGTCGATCGATGCGGCCGCCGTGCGACCCGTGCGACCCGCGCGGTCGGCCGTGGGCGGGGTGCTGGACGGGGTACCGGTCAGGGCGCTCACAGCTCCTCCTCCTTGAACAGGGTGCGCATGTACACGACGGTGATCCCGAGCAGGATCAGGGTGAGCAGCACGGCGATCGCCGAGCCCATCCCGTACTTGCCCTGCGCGAAGGACTGGATGTACGACCACACGCCGAGGTTGAAGACCTCCTTGTTGCCGCCGTTGCCGCCGGGCATCAGGTAGATCTGCGTGAAGACCTTGAAGTCCCAGATGGTCGACAGGATCGTGACGACCGCGAAGACGGGGCGCAGGATCGGTGCGGTGATGGTCCAGAACCGGCGCCAGGGCGTGGCGCCGTCCATCATCGCGGCCTCGTGCAGCTCCTTGGGGATCGTCAGCAGGCCCGCGAGGACCGTGATCGCCACGAAGGGGAACCCGTGGTGCACGACGTTGAGGGTCGCGATCGCGTAGAAGCTCAGGCGCTCGGTGAACCAGTTCGTGGTCGCCGGGTCGATGAGACCGACCGAGTCGAGCACCGAGGAGACCAGGCCGTTGAGGGGGTCGAAGATCCAGATCCACACGTACGTGCCGGTGATGGCGGGTACCGCCCAGGCGACCATGATGGCCGTCGAGCAGATGGTGCGCCAGAACGTGCCGAGGTTGTTGAGGAACAGCGCGACGGCCGTGCCCAGGACCACCGTGAGGACGACGCACGCGACCGCGAAGCCGATCGTGTTGGGCAGGACGACGGTCCACAGGAACGAGTCGCCGAAGATCGCGGCGTAGTTGTCGAAACCGATGTAGTTCGACTCGCCCGAGGCGATCTGCCGCAGGCCGTAGTCCTGCAGCGAGATCATCACGACGCGTGCCAGAGGCCACAGGAGCAGGACGCCGAGGACGCCGAGCGCGGGGGCCAGGAGCAGCCACGGGCGCAGCGGCGACTTGTGGCCGAGCACACCGTGCATGCCACGTCGGCCGGCGCTGCGGCGCGGGCTGGAGGAAGGGGCCGGGGCCGGAGCCCGGCGCGTCAGCTGGTCGGCCGACGCGCCGGGAACCGAGTGCAGATCTGCCATGGGCTCGTCAGGACCCGAAGGTCTCGTTCATGTCGGCGGCCGCGGTGTCGGCGGCCTCCTGCACCGTGGCGCTGCCCGAGAGGATCGACTGCAGCATCGTCTCGACCGTCTTCTTGCCCTGGATCTGGCCGTAGAGCGGCGTCACCGGGACCGAGGCGCCGGCCTCGACCATCTGCTGGGCGAACGGCGCGACGAGCGGGTCGTTCTCCTCGATGACCTTCTCCAGGAGCGAGGTCTGGCCGGGGAAGTAGCCGGACTGGTTGCCCCACTCCTGCGCGAACTTGCCGGTCGTCATCATCTCGACGAACTCCCACGCGAGGTCCTGCTTCTCGCTGGCCGCGAAGACGCCCAGGTGCGAACCGCCGAGGAACGAGTCCGACAGGCCGTCGGTCTCACCCGGGATGGGGAACGCGCCGATCTTGTCGGCCATGTCCGGGACGTCCGTGAGGATCTTGCCCGGCGTCCAGCTGCCGGAGATCATCATGCCGACGTTGCCCTGCTCGAAGTTCGACAGGAGGTCGGTCTCCTTCCAGGTCGTCGCGGCCGCGGTCGACAGACCCGCGTCGGTCGCGAGGCCCGTGTAGAACTCGAGGCCCTTGACGGAGTCTGCGGAGTTGATCTCGGACTTCCAGGTGTCGCCGTCCTTGACGGCCAGGTCGCCGCCCGCACCCCAGATGAAGGGCATGGCGCCGTACTGGGAGTCACCGGCGATCGGGAAGGGGATGAGGCCGGGGTTGGCGGCCTTGAGCGTCTCGGCCGCGGCCTGGAGCTCTGCCCACGTCGTCGGGACCGCGATGCCGGCCGCGTCGAAGAGGTCCTTGCGGTAGATGACCGAGCGCACGCCGGCGTACCAGGGCATGCCGTACTGCGCGCCGTCGAGCGTCGCGGACTCGACGAGACCGGGCACGAGGTCCTCCTCGAGGCCCGCGTCCTTGATCCTGTCGGTCAGGTCGGACAGCGCGCCGACGTCGGCGAACTCACCGGTCCAGGTGGTGCCGAGCTCGGCGACGTCCGGCGTGGTGTTGCCCGCGATGGAGGTCGTGAACTTGTCGTGGGCGCTGGCCCAGGGCTGGAACTCGATCTGGAGGTCGGCGCCCGTCTCTTCCTTGAACGCGGTGGTGACCTCGTCGAAGAAGGCGTCCCCGTCGGGGTTGGTGCCTTCCATGATCCAGACGGTGAGGGTCTCGCCGGTGTGGTCGGCGGAGGCTGCGTCCCCCGTGGCCTCGCCGCCGCCGTTGTCCCCACCGCCACATGCGGTGAGGCCGAGCGCCAGGAGGAGGGTGCCCGTGACGGCCACCGTGCTGCGTCGCTGCATGCCGTGACTTCCTTTCTGGTCGGCTGCCGCGTCGCGGCCAGCCGTTCGTCCCTGCGGACCTGATCGTTCGTGGGGGCGTCGGATCGTCGACGCCCTTCGACTCTGAAACAAACTTACATCAGGTTGGGTGTTCGTGAAGATTACCGCCAACCACGGACAGAGGGAAGCCGGTCGCGAAGTTGTGACCTGTTGGTAACCTCGGCGACCCGGCACCACCCTCCGCCGCCCAGCGGCTACCGCGTCACGGCACGCGCGCGGTCCACTCCTCGGTCCCGAACTTCGTGCGCACGAGCTCCTCGGCCTGCGCGCGCTCGTCGGACGTCACCGCGCCCTCGACCGTGCGGTAGCGCGACCGGAAGTGCGCCTTGAAGGCCTCGATGACCTCCTCGCGCGCCATGCCGGTCTGCGAGCGCACCGGGTCGACGCGCTTGTTGGCGCTCTTGGTGCCCTTGTCGCTCATCTTCTCGCGGCCGATGCGCAGGACCTCGAGCATCTTGTCGGCGTCGATGTCGTACGCCATGGTCACGTGGTGCAACACCGCTCCCCCGCGCAGGCGCTTCTGCGCGGCGCCCGCGATCTTGCCGGCCGGGGACGCGATGTCGTTGAGCGGCTTGTAGGTGGCGTGCACGCCGACGTCGGCGAGCGCCCCCAGCACCCAGTCGTCGAGGAACGCGTACGAGCGCTCGAAGCTCAGGCCTTCGACGAGCGAGGCCGGGACGGTCAACGAGTACGTGATGGTGTTGCCGGGCTCGACGAACATCGCCCCGCCGCCCGAGATCCGGCGCACCACGGTGATGCCGTGCTTCGCGGCCCCCTCGGGGTCGACCTCGTTCTTGAGCGACTGGAAGGACCCGATGATGACGGCGGGCGCCCCCCACTCCCAGATGCGCAGTGTGGGGCCACGCCGGCCGGCGTCGAGCTCCTCGGTGAGGACCTGGTCGAGCGCGAGGTGCATCGCGGGCTGCTCGGGCCCCTCGTGGATGATCTCGAAGACGTGGTCGTCCCAGCCGGTCGCGTGACCGAGCGCGCGACGCACGGCGATCGCGACGGCCTCGGGCGAGAACCCGACCATGGTGATGTCGTCGGTCAGCACGGCCTCGATCGCACGCGTCAGGTCTGCGACGGTCGACGTCTCGGGCAGCCCGGTCAGGGCGGCGTTGATGTCGTCGAGCGCGTCGTCGGGCTCGAGGAAGAAGTCTCCGCTCAGCGCGACGCGGGACAGCCTCCCTTCGTCGGTCTCGACGTCGACCGCCACGAGCTTGCCACCGGGAACCTTGTACTCGCCTCTCATGGGCTCCACGGTACGTGCCGCGGGGCGCGACCCGGCGCTCCACGAGTCGCCCGGGCGCCGGGACACCTGGTGACCTGGCCCACAGGGAGGAGTAGCCTCCAAGCAGCAGGCCGCCGGCCGAGGGCCGAGGGCCGGGTCGACGGGCCGGCCAAGGGCACCGCAGGACCTCCGTGCGCGAGGCCGGGTGAACCCGTTGGCACTTTTCTCCGCCCCGTGGCGCCACCGTGAAACTTCATGCCACAATGAGGCGTGACCAGCGCGCAGGACCACGACCCCGCCCTCCCGGAGGCCCGTGCAGACGCCCGGACGGCGCCGACGGGCCCCTCCCGCTGGATCGTCGCGATCGACGTCGGCGGGAGCGGCAGCCGCCTCCTCGCGGCCAGGCTCGGTGACGACACCGCAGCCGACGTCGGCCCCGACGCGCACCGCACGAGCCTCACCGGACGCCCGGTCGCGATCGGCCCCGGCGGCAGCGACGTCGCCGAGGTCGTGCACGACCTCGGCGCGGCGTTCGTCGCCGCCTGGGCCGAGGCCCACGGCGAGCCCCCCGTGGTCGCGGCCGCCGCGGTCGGCGCGACGGGCGTCGCGACCCTCGTCCCGGACCCGACCGTCGTGCACGACGCGCTCCGCGCGAGCCTCGGCGCCGAGCGCACCGCGGTCGCCGCCGACGCCGTGACCGCCCACCTCGGAGCGCTCGGCGGCCGTGCCGGGGCGGTCGTCGCGGTCGGCACGGGCACGATCGCCCTGGGCACGGACCTCGCGGGCACCTGGCGGCGCGTCGACGGCTGGGGACACCTCCTCGGCGACCTCGGCTCGGCGTCGTGGATCGGCGCGCACGGGCTGCGGGCGGCGCTCGGCGCGCACGACGGGCGCTCCACGGGTGGCTCGCGCCCGCTGCTCGCGGCCGCCACGACGCGGTTCGGCCCCGCCCCGACCTGGCCCGCACAGCTCTACACCCGCCCCGATCGCGCCCAGGTCCTCGGGTCGTTCACTCCCGACGTCGCGGCAGCCGCCGCCGCGGGCGACCCGGCGTCCGTGCAGATCCTCACCGAGGCCGGCCGGCACCTGGCCGAGTCGCTCGCGGCAGCCCTCGTTCCCGGGCTGCCGCCGCTCGCCGCGGCCACGGGCGGGGTGCTCAACGCCGGTCCCGCCCTGACGGGCGCGCTCGCGCGCCGCTTCGCCGCGCTGCGTCCCGACGCCGAGCTCGTCCCTTCCGCGGGCACCCCGCTCGACGGCGCGCTGCACCTGGCCCGGCTGCTGGCCGAGGGCCCCGGCAGCACCGGTGCGATCGTCGCGCACGAACCGTGGCTGAGCCTCGCGGGCCACCCCCCGGAACCCGCATCCGCCCCTGGCCCCCGAACCGACAGCCGCACCGCCGGCCACCCCGCACCGATCACAGGAGATCCGACATGACAGGCGATGGACTCGTCCGCATCCGGCAGGCCCTGCCGACCCTCCGCCCGGCCGAGGCCCGGATCGCGGAGGCCGTGCTCGCGGACCCGACCGCCGTCGTCGGGTCCACGATCAACGAGCTCGCCGCGCGGGCAGGCGCCTCGCAGGCGACGGTCGTGCGGTTCTGCCGGGCGATCGGCTACGCGGGCTACCCCGAGTTCCGGATCGACCTCGCCCAGGCCACGTCGCGCCGCGAGATCGAGCTCGAGCGCTCGAACGTCGCGCACGGCGAGATCAACGAGACCGACACGGCCGAGGACGTCGTCGCGAAGATCGCGTTCCACGAGGCGCGGACGATTGAGGAGACCGCGCGCATGCTCGACCTCGGCGCGCTCGAGCAGGTCGCCGCGGCGGTCGCGGCCGCGCCCAGGGTCGACGTGTTCGGCGTCGGGTCGAGCCAGCTCACCGGGCAGGACCTCGCGCAGAAGCTGCAGCGCATCGGGCTCGTGTGCTTCGCCGCGCCGGACCCGCACCTCCAGCTCCAGTCCGCGGCACTCCTGCGCCCGGGCGCGGTCGCGATCGGGATCTCCCACAGCGGGCAGACGGTCGAGACGAACCACGCGCTCGCCATCGCGCAGGCGCGCGGCGCGACGACCGTCGCGATCACCAACTTCCCCGAGTCCCCCCTGGGGCAGGAGGCCGGCATCGTCCTAGGTACCACGGCGCGCGAGACGCAGTTCCGCTCGGGTGCCCTGTCGAGCCGCATCGCGCAGCTCGCGGTCGTCGACTTCCTGTTCGTGCGCGTCGCCCAGCGCCTGTACGAGCAGACCAGCGCCAACCTCAAGGCGACCTACGACGCGGTCCAGCCCCACCGGCTCGACGGGGAGCGCAAGGCCCGAGCATGAGCGTCTCCGCCGCGACGACGCGGGCCCTCGAGATCCGGACCGACCTCCTGACCCGGGTCGCCCAGGCGCACGACGCCTCGCACTACCTGCTGCGCCCCGAGGCGGTGGCCCGCGCCCACGACGTGCCCGACGTCGTCGCCGCCTTCGCCGAGGCCCGTCGCCGGGGGCTCCCGGTCACGTTCCGCTCGGGCGGGACGAGCCTGTCGGGACAGGCCTCGGGCGCGGGCCTGCTCCTCGACACGCGCACGCGCTTCACGCGCGTCGACGTGCTCGACGACGGCGCCCGCGTGCGCTGCCAGCCCGGCGTGACGCTGCGCTCGGTCAACGGGCGGCTCCTGCGTCACGGGCGGCGGCTCGGCCCCGACCCGGCGAGCGAGATCGCGTGCACGATCGGTGGGGTCGTCGCCAACAACTCCTCGGGCATGGCCTGCGGGACGGTCGACACCGCGTACCGCACGATCGAGTCGATGACCCTGGTCCTGCCCAGCGGGACCGTGCTCGACACGGGCGCCCCGGACGCGGACGAGCGGCTGCGGGTCCTCGAGCCCGCGCTGCACCGTGGCCTGGCCGAGCTGCGCGACCGGGTGCGCGCGAGCGCGTCGATGCGCGCCACGATCGCGCACCAGTACTCCATGAAGAACACCATGGGCTACGGCGTCAACGCGTTCGTGGACCACGACTCCCCCGCCAAGATCCTCGAGCACCTGGTCGTCGGGTCGGAGGGGACGCTCGCGTTCGTGGCGGACGTGACCTTCCGGACCGTGCCGCTGCTGCCCGCCGCCTCGACCACCCTCCTGGTCTTCGACGCGCTCGAGCACGCGACCGACGCCCTGGCGACCATCACCGACTCGGGTGCGCGGGCGATCGAGCTCCTCGACGCGGCCTCGCTCCGCGTCGCCGCCGCCGACCCGCTCGCCGACGCGTCGATGCGGGCCTTCGCGGCCGCGACGACCCAGACGGCCCTGCTCGTCGAGTACCAGGCCACCACCGCCGACGGCCTCGAACCGTTCGAGGAGGCCGCGCGCCGTGTCATCGGCGACCTCGCCCTCGTGACGCCTGCCGAGCTCACGCGCGACCCCGCGGCTCGCGGGCGCCTGTGGCGTGTGCGCAAGGGCCTGTACACCGCGGTGGCCGGCGCCCGCGCGCCGGGCAGCACGGCCTTGCTGGAGGACCTGGTCGTCCCGGTCCCCGACCTCACCGCGACGGTCGGTGACCTGGGCGGGCTCTTCGAGCGGCACGGCTACGACGACGCCGTGACGTTCGGGCACGCCAAGGACGGCAACCTGCACTTCATGATCACCCCGCGCCTGTCCGACGACGGCGAGCTCGACCGGTTCGCGGCCTTCACCGAGGACATGGTGACCCTGGTGCTCGACCGCGGCGGCTCGCTCAAGGCCGAGCACGGCACGGGCCGCATCATGGCGCCGTTCGTCCGGCGGCAGTTCGGGGACGACCTCTACGCCGTGATGCGCGAGGTCAAGGCGCTGTGCGACCCGACCGGACTGCTCAACCCGGGCGTCCTCCTCACGGACGACGACGAGGCGCACCTGGCGGACCTCAAGCTCGTGCCGCCCGTCGGGACGTCCGCGGCAGGAGACCTGGCCGAGGTCGTCGACCGGTGCGTCGAGTGCGGCTACTGCGAACCCGCGTGCCCCTCACGGACGGTCACGACGACCCCGCGCCAGCGCATCGCCCTGCTGCGCGAGATGGTCACGGCTCCCCCGTCCGAGCGCGCGGAGCTCGAGCGCGCCTACGAGTACTCGGCCGTCGACACGTGCGCCGTGGACTCGCTGTGCGTGACCGCGTGCCCGGTCGGGATCGACACGGGCAAGGTCATGAAGGTCCGCCGAGCACAACGGCACGGTGCCGTCGTCCAGCACGCAGGGCGGGTCGCGGCCGAGCACTGGGGCGGCGCGGTCACGGGCCTGCGCGGGGCGCTCGGCGTCGTCGACCACCTGCCCACCCCGCTCGTGACCGCGGCCTCGAAGGTCGGGCGCTCGGTGCTGGGTGCGGACGTCGTGCCGCTCGTCGGGGCGGACCTGCCCGGGCCTGGACCGCGTCGCGTGGCGTCGGCCGGGGCCGTCACCGACGCGTCCGTCGTCTTCTTCCAGTCCTGCATGGGCTCGCTCTTCTCCCCCGCCGAGGCCTCTCCCAGCCCGGGCGGCGTGGGCCCGGCGTTCCTCGCGCTGTGCGAGCGCGCCGGGATCACGGTCGCGATCCCTGAGGGGATCGAGGGCCTGTGCTGCGGCACGCCCTGGGTCTCCAAGGGTCTGACCGACGGCGCCGCAGCGATGGCCGAGCGGACCTTCGACGCGCTCTGGGCCGCGACCGACGGCGGCCGCCTGCCGGTCGTCTCGGACGCGTCGAGTTGCACGCACGGCCTCGAAGGGGTCGGGTCCCACCTGGCCGGCGAGGCGCGCGAGCGGTTCGAGCGGCTGCGCGTCGTGGACGCCGTGACGTTCGTGCGCAGCGACGTCCTGCCCGCGCTCGAGGCGAGCGGTCGCTCCCCCCGGGCCGTGGGAACCACGCTGGGCTCGCTCGTCCTGCACCCGACGTGCTCGTCGATCCACCTGGGGGTCGTCGGCGACCTCGAGGCGGTCGCGTGCGCGGTGGCCGACGACGTCGTGCTCCCCCTCGACGCGGGATGCTGCGGGTTCGCCGGCGACCGCGGCATGCTCCACCCCGAGCTCACGGCGGCGGCGACGCGCGCCGAGGCCGCCGAGGTCGCGGCCCACGCTCGCGAGCACGGCCGTGCGGACGCGTACGCGTCGAGCAACCGGACGTGCGAGATGGGCCTGAGCCGGGCGACGGGGCAGGACTACGTGCACGTCGTCGAGCTGCTCGAGGCGGCCACCCGTCCCTGACGGGTCCCGCACCCCGACGTGTCGGAAGGAGCGTGACCCGGAGGTCACGCTCCTCTGGCACGTCAGCGCCCGGCGGAAGGGGCGCAGGCTCAGCGCGGCTGCACGTCCGCGTGGATCAGCCCGTAGATCGCGGAGTCCGTCAGCGCCTCCCAGGCCGCCTCGATGAGGTTCGGCCCGACGCCCACCGTCGACCAGGACGTCGCCCCGTCGGTCATCTCGATGAGGACGCGCGTGATGGCGTCCGTGCCCTGCTCGGTATCGAGGATGCGGACCTTGAAGTCGATCAGCTCGAACGCCTCGATCTCCGGGTACACACGCCGCAGCGCGAGCCGCAGCGCATGGTCGAGAGCGTTCACGGGCCCGTTGCCCTCACCCGTCTTGACGATGCGCTTGCCGCCGGCGTGCAGCTTGACGGTCGCCTCCGCCGTCGCCTCGGTGCCACGTCCCCCGGCCCGTTCGACGATCGTGCGCCAGCTCTCGACCCGGAAGAACTGCGGCCGCTCGCCCGCGATCTCCTCGCGCAGCAGCAGCTCGAACGAGGCGTCGGCCGCGTCGTAGGTGTACCCGCGGGCCTCGGCCTCCTTGACCCGGTGCGTCACGCGCGAGAGGACGTCGCCCTGGTCCGACAGGTCGAAGCCCATCTCGCGGCCCTTGAGCTCGATCGAGGCGCGGCCCGCCATGTCCGAGATGAGCATGCGCATGTCGTTGCCGACGAGCGTGGGCTCGATGTGCTGGTAGAGGTCCGGGTCGACCTTGATCGCCGAGGCGTGCAGCCCGGCCTTGTGCGCGAACGCGCTCGCCCCGACGTACGGCTGGCGCGCGTACGGGGAGATGTTGGTGATCTCGCTGATGGCGTGCGCGATGCGCGTGGTCTCCTGCAGGCCGCCGTCGACGAGAAGGCTCCGGCCGTGCTTGAGCTCGAGGTTCGCGACGACCGTGATGAGGTCGGCGTTCCCCGTGCGCTCGCCGTAGCCGTTGACGGTCCCCTGGACGTGCGCGGCGCCCGCGGCCACGGCCGCGAGCGAGTTCGCGACCGCGCAGCCCGAGTCGTTGTGCGCGTGCATCCCGAGCAGCGGGTCGCCGGCACCGGCGTGCAGCCCGTGCGGGATCCCGACGGCGTCGCGCAGCTCCGTGACGATCTCACCTACCCACTCGGGCAGCATGCCGCCGTTGGTGTCGCAGAGCGCGACGACCTCGGCCCCTGCCGCGAACGCGGCCTCGACCGCCGCACGCGAGTAGGCGGGGTCGAACCGGTAGCCGTCGAAGAAGTGCTCGGCGTCCAGGACGACGCGGCGCCCCTCGGCCACGAGGAACGTGACGGTGTCGGTGATCATGGCGAGGTTCTCGGCGCCCGTGGTCCGCAGCGCACGCTCGGCGTGGCGGAGGTCGGACTTGGCGACGAGCGTGACCACGGGCGCCTGCGATGCGACGAGCGCCCGGACCTGCTGGTCGTCGGCGGCCCTGATCCCGGCCTTGCGGGTCGCGCCGAACGCGGCCAGCACCGCGTTCTTGAGCGTGAGCTCCTTCGCGGCGCGCGCGAAGAAGTCGGTGTCCTTGGGGATGGCCCCGGGCCAGCCGCCCTCGATGAACCCGACGCCCAGCTCGTCCAGGAGCGGGGCGATCGCCAGCTTGTCGGCGACCGAGAGGTTCATGCCCTCCTGCTGCGCGCCGTCGCGCAGGGTCGTGTCGTAGACGTGGAAGGTCGAGGATGCGCTCGCTGTGGCAGGAGCTACGGGGTTCACCTGGGAAGTCATCGTGCCGCTCTCTGGGGAGAATCTCGGGGTCCAGCGGTGCCGCCTGGGCGAGACCACTCTAGGTGGATCGGGCGGGACGCTTCCGCGCACCACCGGTTCCTCCTCGGTCCCACGCGCCGGGCGGTCGCTCTCGTGAAGCTCGTGCCCGGCGCTTCGAAGCCCGACGGGGGTGGTGTCAGGCAACAAAAAAACCCCCCGAGGGTGCGGGAGGTTTGCGCGTCCGGTGTGATGGCCGGGCGCGCTACTCGATAATGAGGTGGGAGACGAGGTGTGTCACAGGACACATGCTGCCACAGCAGACGCCAGGATGGAACGGTGTCCACGGACTGAGCATGCCACCCAGCGAGCGCCCGGAACGACAGCCTGCAACGACAGGAGACGCATCATGAGCGACCCGAACTTCCCGCCCCGCGGCAACGTCCCGCCGCCCGGATCCCCCGGCTACCACCCCCAGGCGGTCCCGCCCGCGATCCCGCCCACGGTGCCGCCCGACCCGCACGTCGACTTCCCGGCGCCCCACGAGCCCGTCAATCCCGCAGACCCACGCCTCGCGGTCGAGGTCGGCAGGTTCTGGGCCGGGGCCGCCGCCACGGCCCTGGTCGCCGCGCTCATCGGCCTCGTCGCCGTGATCATCCTCGAACGGATCTTCTCGTTCACGCTCGTCCCCCCGCCGGACATCTTCTCGACCGGCTCGCACCAGGCTGCGTTCGCGATCGACGGCGCGATCCTGGCTCTGCTCGCGGCCGGGCTGCTGCACGTGCTGATCCTCACGACCCCGCGCCCACGGGCGTTCTTCGGCTGGATCATGGCGCTCGTGATCGTCGTCATCACGGCCCTGCCGTTCGCGTGGACCACGGACACGACGTCAGCCGTGCTGTCGGGGCTCGTGAACCTGCTGATCGGGGTCGCGGTCTGGTCGCTGCTCGCGGGAGTCGCGGGCCGCACGATCGTGCGCCGACCGGCCTGAGCAGGCCGAGACGCTGAGTGCGGAGCAGCTGTCGCAGATCGAGTCGATCGGCGACAGCTGCTCCGCACTCAAGGGTCGGTGAACGGGCGGATCAGGCCAGGCGCGTCATCCAGCCGTGGCGGTCCGCCGCCCGGCCGTTCTGGATGTCGGTGAGCTCACCGCGGATCGCGAGAGTCAGCTCCCCCGCGCCGCCGTCGGCGATCGTGTGGTCGAAGTTCGAGCCGCCCAGGCGGCCGATCGGCGTGACGACCGCGGCCGTGCCGCACGCGAACACCTCGGTCACCGCTCCGGACCGGATGTCGGCGAGGAGCTCCTCGAGCGGGATGCGCCGCTCCGTGACCTCGTGGCCGCGGTCGTTGAGGAGCTGGATGATCGACGAACGCGTCACGCCCTCGAGGATCGACCCCGTGAGCTCGGGCGTCTCGACCGACCCGTCGGCCTTGACGACGAACACGTTCATGCCGCCGAGCTCCTCGAGGAACGTGCCCGTCGACGAGTCGAGGAAGCAGACCTGCTCGAAGCCCTTCTCCTGCGCGAGGGTCTGCGGCAGCAGGCTCGACGCGTAGTTGCCGCCGCACTTGGCGTCCCCCGTGCCACCGGCGCCGGCACGGCTGAACTCGCGGTCGACCCAGATCGACACGGGCTTGACGCCGCCCGAGAAGTACGGGCCCACGGGCGAGGCGATCACGAGGTACTCGGCCTCGAGCGAGGCACGCACACCGAGGAACGACTCCGAGGCGTACATGAACGGACGCAGGTACAGGCTCGCCTCCTCGCCGCTCGGGACCCACTCGATGTCCGTGCGCACGAGCGCCGTGATCGAGCCGATGAAGTCGTCGACCGAGAGCGCCGGCAGCGCCAGACGGTGGGCCGACCGGGCGAACCGGGCCGCGTTGGCCTCCGGCCGGAACGTCCACACGGACCCGTCCTGGTGCCGGTACGCCTTGAGTCCCTCGAAGATCTCCTGGGCGTAGTGCAGCACCGCGGTCGCGGGGTCGAGCTGGAGGGGGCCGTACTTCTCGATGCGGCGGTCGATCCAGCCGTCGGTCGAGTTCCAGCTGATCCGGGCCATGTGGTCCGAGAACACGGTGCCGAACTTCGGGGCGGAGATCGCGGCCGCCCTGGCCTCGGGGGAGGTCGGGGTGTCCGAGGTGCGGATGTCGAAGAGCGCGACGAGATCCTCGGCCGAGGAAGCGGGCTGCGCTGTGAGGGGGGAAGTCATGTCATGGGCCTTTCACCTGGCGACCCGGGTGGGTTCCTCGCCTAGTTTTCCATGACCGAGCGCCGTTCGGCGCCCGCAGGGCGGGCGAGAACTCCCGGGCCTTCGACGAGGACGTGGGAGCGGTGAGGACGGCAGAGGGTGCGCGCCGCCGTCGGGACCCTGAGCGGGAGCCCGACGGCGGCGCGACGGCAGGTCGGAAGGACCGATCAGCCGGCGACGCGGGCGGCGAGCTCGCGCCCCACCTCGGCCGTCGACCGTACTCGGGTCCCCCGCTCGGCGAGGTCCCCGGCGACCGCGGCCTCGACGCGCTGCGACTCCTCGGCGAGGCCGAGGTGGTCGAGCAGCATGGCGACGGACAGGACCGTGGCGGTGGGGTCCGCCTTGCCCTGGCCCGCGATGTCGGGGGCCGAGCCGTGCACCGGCTCGAACATGGAGGGGGCCGTGCGGTCGGGGTTGATGTTGGCCGAGGCCGCGAGGCCGATGCCGCCGGTGATCGCGGCGGCCTGGTCCGTCAGGATGTCGCCGAACAGGTTGTCGGTGACGATGACGTCGAATCGCGACGGGTTCGTCGTGAGGAAGATCGTGGCGGCGTCCACGTGCAGGTAGTCCGTGGTGACGTCCGGGAACTCGGCGTTGACGGCCTCGACCGTGCGGCGCCACAGGTGACCGGCGTGGACCAGGACGTTGTGCTTGTGCACGAGCGTCAGGTGCTTGCGGGGGCGCGCCTGGGCGCGGGCGAACGCGTCACGCACGACGCGCTCGACGCCGAAGGCCGTGTTCACGGAGACCTCGGTCGCGATCTCGTGGGGCGTGCCGACGCGCAGCGCCCCGCCGTTGCCGACGTAGGGCCCCTCGGTGCCCTCGCGGACGACGACGAAGTCGATCTCGCCCGGGTCCGCCAGCGGGGACGTCACACCGGGGTAGAGCTTGCCGGGGCGCAGGTTCACGTAGTGGTCCAGCGCGAAGCGCAGCTTGAGGAGGAGCCCGCGCTCGAGGACGCCCGACGGGACCGTCGGGTCGCCGATCGCACCGAGAAGGATCGCGTCGTGCGTGCGGATCGCGGCGAGGTCCTCGTCGGTGAGGGTCTCGCCGGTCGCGTGCCAGCGGCGCGCGCCGAGATCGAAGGGCGTCGTGGAGACCTTGACGTCCGAGCCTGAGAGCGCCGCCTCGAGGACCGCGAGGCCCTGCTCGACGACCTCGATACCGATGCCGTCTCCGGCGACCACTGCCAAGTCGATGTTGCGCGTCATGCCCCGAACGCTACGCCCCGGGCCAGCCCTCGGGACGCCCATCTCACGCCTTGAGCGAGTCCGAGGGAGAGAATCGCACGATCCCGCGGATCGAGCGCCGCCGCCTCGCCTGGTCGCGCTCCCATGGCAAACTCGACCGACTGCGCGACGCTCGATGGTGTAAAGGACGCGCCGCGCCTGTCGACTTGCGCAATCCGCCAGAGTACGCAACTCTTAGGAAACTTTCCTAAGATGCTGGCAGAGAGGCCACCACGCCGTGTCCCGCACGCACGTCCCGGGGACCCCCGGGTTGCTCCGCACGATCAACGACCGCGCCGCGCTCGAGCTGCTGCTCGACACCGGCCCCATGACCCGGTCGCAGATCGGAGACCTCACCGGCGTCTCCCGTCCGACATCCTCCCAGATCGTGGCACGCCTGGAGTCCGCGGGTCTCATCGAGCCCACGGGGGCCGTCCAGGGAGCCCGCGGCCCGCAGGCGGTCACGTACGCGGCGCGCACCGACGTCGTCGTCGGGCTGGCGCTCGACGTCCTTCCCGGAGGGGTGCAGGCCCGCATCGTCGACGCCCACGGCACCGTCCTCGGCGGCGCCGAGGTCCCCACCTCGGACGACCGCACGGCCGTGAGCGACGTCCGCGCGGCGTGGGACGCCGCCTGTGCCGACGCACGGGTTCCCGTCGAACGGGTGGGCGCGGTCGTCGTCGGGGTGCAGGCCGCGGCCGACCCGACGACCGGAGACCTCTGGCTCGTCGGCGACCTGCCGGGATGGCCTCGCCTCGCCGTCCGATCCCTCCTCGAGGAGGAGTTCGGCGTCCCCGTCCACATCGAGAACGACGTCAACCTCGCGACGATCGCCGAGCACGACGCAGGCCGGTGCGACGACGCGAGCTTCTCGCTGCTCTGGATCGGCGGAGGCATCGGCCTCGGGACGCTCATCGACGGGCGGCTCCACCACGGCGCGACGGGCGCCGCCGGTGAGCTCGGCTATCTCCCCGTGCCCGTGACCGTCCGCGAGTACGACGACCACTCGGTCAACCTCCAGGACCTCGTCGGTGGCCGGCGGTTCGAGGAGCTCGCCGAGCGGCACGGTGTGCCCGGCGACGGCTACACCGACTACCTCGCGGCCATGATCGCCGACCCGGACAGCCCCGCGGTCGTCGCGCTCGTCGAGGACTTCGGACGCCGCCTCGCCGCTGTCGTCCAGCCGGTCGTCGCGGTCGTCGAACCCCACGTCGTCGTGCTCAGCGGCCCGACGTGCATCGCGGGCGGTCAACGCCTCGCCGACGTGACACGCAGCCACCTCACGGACACCGAGCAGGGCGTGGCGTCGATCGTCCCGACCCTGGCCCCCTCGGACCCCGTCCTGCGCGGCGCACAGGCGGTCGTCGCGGCCGACGTGCGCACCCTCCTGCTCGACCGCGTCTCGACCCACCTCACGGACCAGGGCACTCATGGCGTGCCGGTCCAGACGGTGCGCGCGGCCGCGGCACACCTCGGCGCCCCGGCGCCCACACACTCGGGGTAGTTCCTCTCACTGCCCCGACGGGCGGTGGTCGCGGCCTGGGACGGCGACCACCGCTCACCCCTCGGCCGTCGAGCACGGCGCCCGACGACGTCGCTCCGGAGCACCTCACCCGTGAGGGGCTCCGGGCACGCCGCCCCCGGGCGAGTCGGACGGCGCCGCGCCGCGGCTCACCGCTGGCGCGGGAACCGCAGCTCGAACCGTTCGCAGACCACGGGCATGTCCTCGCGGAACTCGTGGTCCACCAGGACCCGTGTGAAGTACCTCTTGTGACCGGCGCGCCAGGACTCGAGCGTCCGGTCGTCCTCGCCCTCGGCCGCCGCGAAGTCCGCCGAGACCTGGTCGAACGGGACGACCTCGACCGACGTCGTGCGGATGAGGGCCCGCGGGTGCCCGTCGCCGTCGAGGATGATCGAGAGCTCGCCGACCTGCGGCAGCGGCACGTCGTCGCCGTACTCCCAGTGCGACGACGACGTCGCGGTCTTGTCGCCCGACAGCACCGCCGCGAGCAGTCCGTCGGCGAGCGCGGGGTTGTCCCCGAAGGACCACGCGGGCGGTGGCACGGTCGCCGAGATCCCGAAGCCGGTCACGACGCCCACCTTGCCCTCCCCCGCACGGACGCGTGCGGTCTCCCAGAACTCGAGGATCTCCTCGCCGCGCGGATCGTCCTCGCCCGGGGCGGGGTTCTCGACCGGGGGAACGCCCGGCGCTGCCTGAGGCACCCGCTCGGTGCCCTCGCTCGTGCTGTCCGGTCCGCGATCGTCGTGGTGGCTCATACGTCCATGGTGGACCACGGACCCCCGAAGTGCCCGTCTTGTCGTGCTTTGACCGACGGGGTGTCGGCGATTCCACCCTGTCCCCACGGTCACCGTCGGCGGGTGCGGCCGTCACCCTCGGCAGCAGCACCCACCCGACGCGACACGAGCGCCCGGGGAGGCTCCGCCGTCGGGCATCGGAGCAGCACGCGGGCGAGCCGGACGCACAGAGGCGGGCGGCGCCTGCCTCGCGATCGTGGTCGGGTCTGGCGGGAGGCCGCCAGGCCGGACGGAAGATCGCGCGGTAGGTGCCGCCCGCCTCGAAGGTGAGTCACTCACCCGCCGAACGGCGAGGGTCAGCGACCGACAGAACCCTCGGTGTAGTCGTCGTCGCCCGACTTCGCCCACGCGAACATCCCGCGCAGCTCGCGGCCCGTGGCCTCGATCGGGTGCGCCTCGCCCTTGGCGCGGAGCTCCTTGAACTCGGGGGCGCCCGCGTCCTGGTCGTCGATGAAGCGCTTCGCGAACGCGCCGTTCTGGATGTCCCCGAGGACGGCCTTCATGTTCTCCTTGACCCGCGGGTCGATGACGCGGGGGCCCGAGACGTAGTCGCCGTACTCGGCGGTGTCGGACACCGACCAGCGCTGCTTGGCGATGCCGCCCTCCCACATGAGGTCCACGATGAGCTTGAGCTCGTGCAGGACCTCGAAGTAGGCGATCTCCGGCTGGTAGCCGGCCTCGGTCAGGGTCTCGAAACCGTACTGGACGAGCTGCGACACGCCACCGCACAGGACGGCCTGCTCGCCGAACAGGTCCGTCTCGGTCTCCTCGGTGAACGTCGTCTTGATGACGCCGGCGCGCGTGCCGCCGATCGCCTTCGCGTACGAGAGCGCGATGTCCCACGCGTGGCCCGACGCGTCCTTCTCGACGGCGATGATGTCGGGGATGCCGCGGCCCGCGACGAACTCGCGACGCACCGTGTGACCCGGCGCCTTGGGGGCGACGAGGATGACGTCGACGCCCTCGGGGGCCTCGATGTAGCCGAAGCGGATGTTGAAGCCGTGCGCGAACGCGAGCGTCTTGCCGGCGGCCAGGTGCGGCTTGATCTCGTCGTTGTAGATCGAGCGCTGGTGCTGGTCCGGCGCGAGGATCATGATGAGGTCGGCCCACTGGGCGGCCTCGGCGACGGTCTTGACCTCGAAGCCCTCGTCGGTCGCCTTGGCGATCGACTTGGAGCCTTCCTTGAGGGCGATGACGACCTGGACGCCAGAGTCGCGGAGGTTCTGCGCGTGCGCGTGCCCCTGGCTGCCGTACCCGACGACCGCGACCTTCTTCTGCTGGATGATCGAGAGGTCGGCGTCGTCGTCGTAGAAGAGCTCTGCCACGGTGTTACTCCTTGGGTTCTTGAGGTGATGCCGAACACGATAGTTCGACGTCGGTGGGCGACGTGGGGGTGTCCACCGGGATGGACTGGGTCAGGCGGACCGGTGAGCGCGGTCGAGCGCCCGGTCGGTGATGGAGCGGGCGCCACGGCCGACGGCCACGGTGCCGGACTTGACGATCTCACGGACGCCGTAGGGGTCGAGCGCGCCCAGGAGGGCGCTCAGCTTCTCCGGGGTGCCCGTGGCCTCGATCGTCACGGCGTCGGGGACGACGTCGACGACCTTGGCGCGGAACAGCTCGACGACCTCGAGGACGCCCGTGCGGTTCGCGCCGTCGGCGCGGACCTTGACGAGCAGGAGCTCGCGCTGGACCGAGGACGCCTGGTCGAGCTCGACGATCTTGATCACGTTGACGAGCTTGTTGAGCTGCTTGGTGACCTGCTCGAGCGGGTTCTGGTCGACGTCGACGACCACGGTGATGCGCGAGATCTCCTCGTGCTCCGTGGGCCCCACGGCGAGCGAGTGGATGTTGAACGCGCGGCGGGCGAACAGGCCCGCGACGCGCGTGAGCACGCCGGGCTTGTTCTCCACGAGCACGGAGAGGGTGTGTCGGGACATGGTTGCGGCTCTCCCCGGTCTCAGTCTTCGCGGTCCCACGCGGGCGAGATGCCGCGTGCGTACTGGATGTTGTCGTTGCTCACGCCCGAGGCGACCATGGGCCACACCATCGCGTCGCGCGACACGTTGAAGTCGACGACGACGGGCCGGTCGTCGATCTCCATGGCGCGCTTGATCGCGGCGTCGACCTCGCTCTTGGACTCGACCCGGATGCCCTCGCACCCGTACGCGTCGGCGAGCTTGACGAAGTCCGGCACGCGCTGCGTGCCGCGGCCCGTGTGCAGGTCCGTGTTGGAGTAGCGGGACTCGTAGAACAGGGTCTGCCACTGGCGGACCATGCCGAGCGAGGAGTTGTTGATCAGCGCGACCTTGATGGGGATCTCGTTGATCGTGCAGGTCGCGAGCTCCTGGTTGGTCATCTGGAAGCAGCCGTCGCCGTCGATCGCCCAGACGGTCTTGTCGGGCTGGCCGACCTTGGCGCCCATCGCGGCCGGGATCGAGTAGCCCATGGTGCCGAGGCCGCCCGAGTTGAGCCACGTCTTGGGGTGCTCGTAGCGGATGAACTGCGCGGCCCACATCTGGTGCTGGCCGACGCCCGCGACGTAGATCGAGTCGGGGCCGGAGATCTCGCCGAGGCGCTGGATGACGTGCTGCGGGGCGAGGTGACCGTCCTCGGGCTCGGAGTAGCCGAGGGGGTAGGTCTCGCGCCAGTCGTCGATCTGGCGCCACCAGGCGCCGAGGTCCGGCTGCCCCTTGGCGGCGTGCTCGCGCTCGAGCTCGGGCAGCAGGTCGGAGATGACCTCGCGCAGGTCGCCCACGATCGGGACGTCGACCTCGCGGTTCTTGCCGATCTCGGCGGGGTCGATGTCGGCGTGCACGATCGTGGCGTGCGGCGCGAAGCTCGAGAGCGTACCCGTGACGCGGTCGTCGAAGCGGGCCCCGAGGGCCACCACGAGGTCGGCCTTCTGGAGCGCGGCGACCGCGGGGACCGTGCCGTGCATGCCGGGCATGCCGAGGTTCTGCGGGTGCGAGTCCGGCAGCGCACCGCGGGCCATGAGCGTGGTCACGGCGGGAGCGCCCGACAGGTCGACGAGCTTGCGCAGCTCGGCCGAGGCGTTCGCGCGGATCGCGCCGCCCCCCACGTACAGCACGGGGCGCTTGGCGGTCGCGAGCAGGCGGGCGGCCTCGCGGATCTGCTTGGAGTGCGGCTTGGTCACCGGGTGGTAGCCGGGCAGCTGCAGCTCCTGCGGCCACGAGAACGTGGTGCGTGCCTGCATCGCGGACTTGGCGATGTCGACGAGGACGGGCCCGGGGCGCCCGGTCTGGGCGATGTGGAAGGCCTCGGCGATGACGCGCGGGATCTCGTCGGGGTCGGTGACGAGGAAGTTGTGCTTGGTGATCGGCAGGGTGATGCCGACGATGTCCGCCTCCTGGAAGGCGTCGGTCCCGATGAGGGACGCGCCGACCTGGCCCGTGATGGCCACGAGCGGGATCGAGTCCATGTTGGCGTCGGCGATGGGCGTGACGAGGTTCGTCGCGCCGGGGCCGGACGTCGCCATGGTCACGCCGACGCGACCGGTCGCGTGGGCGTAGCCCGAGGCCGCGTGGCCGCCACCCTGCTCGTGGCGCACGAGGATGTGGCGGAGCTTCTTGGAGTCCATGAGCGGGTCGTACGTCGGCAGGATCGCACCGCCGGGGATGCCGAAGACGACGTCCACACCGGCTTCCTCGAGCGAGCGGACGATCGACTGCGCGCCCGTCACCTCCTCTGGCCCGACGACGAGGCTCGGGGTGCGCTCGCCGGTGACCGAGGCGCGTGCTCGGCTCTCGGGGCGGGCGGCGAGGCTCGCGGGGGACGGGGCTGGCTTCGGCGCCACGGCCTCGCCGGCGGGCGCGGGGGCGCTCGGCGTCGGCGGGGCCGGGTGGGGACCCTGGACCATCGGTATCTCCTGTTTCTCGGTGGCGACTGGCTGCCACCGGCTGGATCGAGCTCACCGTGGTGGTGCTGGTACTTCTGGTGCTCTCCGTGCTGTTCTGCCGCGGGGTGGTGCGGTCCGGTGACCGGCTCCGGAGCGGGGTGTGCCCGGAGGGGGTGGTCATGACGGTCGTGGTCGTGACATGAAAAAACCCCTCGTACCCGGTGAGGGCTCTTCGAGGGGTGAGCGCGCTGACGAGACCTGGTTGCTTGGCCTCAGCCGGCGCGCTCAGGAAGTACTACGAGAAGGATCGTCTGCACGTTGTGCACACTACGCCCTCGATCCGGCGATGTCATGCGTCGAGCCGGACGTCTCAGGGAATGGGACGTCCGGCTCGACGACGGTGGTCCGGCCGGGTGCGCAGGACACCGAGGACGGGGGCTGTCCGAGTCCCTGCCCCGTGCTGCCGGGCAATGCAGTAGGGCCGGAGCCGTGGGACCAGGCACCATGGACCCATGACCACCACGATCGAGCGAATGACAGCCGACCTCACCACCGCCATGAAGGCCCGCGACGAGTTCGCCAAGAACACCCTGCGCCAGGTCATCGGCGCCGTCCGCACCGCGGAGAAGTCCGGCTCGACCGCGCGCGAGATGACCGACGCCGAGGTGCAGACCGTCCTGGCCGCCGAGGTCAAGAAGCGTCGCGAGAGCGCGCAGATCTACACCGACGCCGGCGCGACCGAGCGCGCCGACAACGAGACCCACGAGGCCGACTTCATCGAGAAGTACCTGCCCGCGAGCCTCACGCCCGCCGAGCTCGACGCGCTCGTCGCCGCCGCGGTCGTCTCGACCGGCGCCTCGTCCATGAAGGACATGGGCACGGTCATGAAGACGGCCACGGCCGCCGCGGCCGGGATCGGCCGCGTCGACGGCAAGGCGCTCTCGCAGGCCGTCCGTCAGGCGCTCGGCGCCCTCTGACCCGGCACGGGGCGACCGGCCCGCACGTCACCAGTCCTCGGCCCCCGCGAGCGACGTCGCGCGGGGCTCGACCCCCAGGACCTCGCGCAGCACCGTCAGGTCGTAGGTGCGCTCGGCCGCGAGGTGGCTGATCGCGTACCGGGTCAGGCGCGGCGGCTCGGGCCGCCGCGCCCAGCGCGCGAACGCCTCGGCGCACGCGGCGAGCACCCACGCGGGGCGGGCCGGGATCCCGGCGAGCGTGACGCCGTCGTGCCCCCTGCGGCGCAGGAGCTCGACGACGACCTCGCCCAGGACCACGGGCTCGGCGTCCGCGACGTTGACCACGAGGGGCCGACCGTGCGGCAGGTCGACCGTCGCGGCCGCGAGCGCCGCCTCGACGAGCGTGTCCACGTGCGTGAGGGACTGCAACGCCGACCCGTCCCCGACGAGCACGAGCCGCCTGCCCCGGATCGCGCCCTCGATGCGCGGCAGGAGCGTCGTGTCCCCCGGGCCGTACACGGCGTGGGGGCGCAGCACGACGACGGGTCCGCGCCCGGGCGTGCGGGCGTCGGTGACGAGGACCCGCTCGGCGGCGGCCTTGGTCGCGCCGTAGGCGTTGAGGTACCGCTGGACGGGTGCCTCGGTCTCGAGTCCGCGGACCGTGGGCGAGTACGGGTCGTAGACGCTGCCCGAGGACACGTGCACGAACCGCGCCGCCGGGAACGTGTCCCGCACGGCGCGCGTGCCCTCGACGTTGGTCGCCCACGCGACGTCGTGGCGTGCCCAGTCGGAGACCGCGGCCCCCGCGTGCACGACGACGTCCAGGGCGGGCGGTTCGGCGAGCGGCCCGACGGCGAGGTCCCACGTCCGGTGCTCGGCGCCCGGGACGCGCGCGTCGCGGCGCGAGAAGGTCCACACCCGGTGCCCGTCGGCCACCGCGCGTCGGGCGACCGCTCCCCCGACGAACCCCGACGCCCCGGTGACCCCGATCCGTCGGCTCATGCGGTCCTCGCCCCGGTCGTCGCGAGGTGGCGAGCGGCGGCGCGGGAGAGCGCCGCACGGTCGGGCTTGCGGCTGCGCCCCGCGAGCGGCAGACGGTCGGCGTGCAGCACGAGGTCCGGGAGCGCGCCGTGGTCCAGCACGTCCGGCAGCGCGGACCGGACGCCTGCGAGCAGCGGGTGGTCGTCGGTCAGGACCGGGTCGCTCGTTCCCGGTCCCTCCTGCCCGACGGCGTCGCTCGCCCCCGGCGCGAGGGTCCCGGCGCGTGCGGCGGCGTGGTCCGAGGTGACGACGAGCACGACCTTCTCGTCGCCGTCCTCCTGCAGGACGCCCACGAGAGCCGCCTCGCCGACGCCGGGCAGCGCGGCGAGCCGCGGCTCGAACAGACCGGGGTAGATGTTGACCGTCCCGCGGATGATCATGTCTCGCGTGCGGCCCACGAGCACGATCCGACCCTGGTCGTCGAGATGCGCGAGGTCGCCCGTGCGGTGCTCGGTCACGGGTGTCCGTCCGCCGTCGAGGTGGGCGAGGTACCCCGTCATGAGGGACGGCCCGCGCAGGACGAGCTCGCCGACCGTGGGGCCGCCCGGCGTGGGAGCGTCGCCGGCGGGATCGAGAGAGTCGGCCGTCACGGCCGACGCGTCGACCCAGGCCTCGACGCCCGGCAGCGGACGCCCGACCAGGTCGCCGTCCCCGGCGTGCGCGAGCTTGTCGCTCGCCTCGACCACCGCGACGGGCAGGATCTCGGTCATGCCGTAGACCCCGATCCACCGCGTGCCGGGCAGCAGCCGGCAGGCACGGTCGAGGATCGACCGGGTCACGGGCGCGCCTCCGACGAGCCCGACCCGCGGGCCCTGCGCGGGAGCCCGGCCGGACTCGACGGCGTCGAGCAGGAGCGTGAGGTCCGCCGGCACGAGGTAGGTCCCGGCCTGCCCGGCCGCGTGCCGGGCGAACGCCACGACGTCCTGCGCGGGGGTTCCCGGCGGGATGGACCAGGTCCCGCCCGCGAGCAGGGCCGGGATGCCCAGGAGCATCTGGTCGGTGTGCACGACGTCGCCCGGCGCGAGCTCGAAGGCCCCGCCCAGCAGCGCACAGCCCGCGCCGAGCGAGCCCGCGGAGTGGACGACGGCCTTCGGGTCCGACGTCGTGCCCGACGTGAAGACCACGAGCGCCTCGGCGCCGAGCGGCAGACCCGTCACGGGCGACGGGCCGACCGTCTGCCCAGCGCCCCCGTCGGCCCCCGAGGCGAGCGCGCGAGCCGACAGCGACCGACGAGGCACCCCGGGCAGCCACGGGCCGGACCGGACGTGCCGCAGCGGCAGGCTCGCGTAGTCGGGCAGCAGGAGGCCGCGCGAGCGGGCCAGGCGCCGCAGCGGACCGCGCGAGATCGCGTAGAGCAACGACTCGGTCATGGCCCAGCGGGGCCGCGCGGCGGCGACGCGCGCGGCGAAGAGCTCAGGCGTCGAGCCCGGGTCGACGAACACGATCACGGCTCCGAGCCGCACGACCGCGAGCACCAGCACGATCCCCTCGGGGCGGGGACGCACCGAGAACAGCACGCGGTCCCCCGGTCGCACGCCCTCGTGGTGCAGTGCGTCGGCCGTGGCCTCGACGCGGCGGGACAGCTCGCGGTACGTGACCTCCTCGCGGACCCGGTCGGGCGTCTCGCGGTCCGCCCGCGGCACGGTCGCCCGGACCGCGCTCTCCGTGCCCCGGCGTGCACCGCGCGGCGGGCGCGCCCACCAGCGCAGCGCCACCTCGTCGCCGCGCGCTCCCCGTGCGTGGCGGCCGATGGTCGCGAGCAGGTGCTCCGTCGTCGGGCCGGTCATCGCGTGTCCCGCCCGGGACGCGTGGCCGTCCCGCGGCTGTGGTCGACCGCGACCCGCAGGCGCCGGTAGGACGGGATGAGGACGCCCCGCGCGACCTCCCGCCCCACGACCCGCAACGTGCGCCCCGCGGCCACGACCGGGTGCAGCGCGTCGAGGACGGCACCCACCTGCGCCATCGCGAGCGGCATGCCCAGGCAGAAGTGCGGACCCGCGCCGAACCACAGGTTGCGCAGCGCCGGGTCGGCGTCGCGGGCAGGGTCGAACGGTCCGCCCGCCCGGCAGCACGTGACGGTCGCGACGACCACCCGCTCCCCCGCCCGCACCGGGACAGCCCCCACGCGGTGCGCCGAGCGCACGGACCGGAGCATCGCGGGAGTCGGGACCGTGACGCGCAGCGCCTCCTCGACCACGCGCCCGCGCAGCGCGTCGTCGGGTCCGGCGAGCAGCAGACGATCAACCCATCCGGTGTCGACCGCGAGCGCGACCAGGCGCGGCGTGAACGACTGGATGGTCTCGGTGCCCGTCATGACGAACGCCCCGACAGCGCCCAGCGCCTCGCGCTCGCTCAGGCCGAGGCCGCGCATGCGCCCCGGGACCGTCGTCGGGTCGCCGTCGCGGTACGCCGCACGCGCCGGCTCGCTCAAGGCCCCGAGCACCTCGCGGGCGTGACGCACCTGGGAGGGCGTGAGGCTGCGCCGGTGCAGTCTCACGAGGCCCACGACGGACTGTGCCGCGACCATGGCGTCGCGCACCGCCGCGTCGGTGGGGGGCAGCCCCGTCATGCGGCAGATGACCGTGCCCGCGAGCGCCCCGACCTCGCTCACCAGGTCCACGGTCTCGCCCTCGAGCAGGCGGGGGGCCAGCGTCCCGAGCGAAGCCCCGGCCTCGGTCGCGGTGAGCTGCGCGACCGAGCGCGGGGTGAACAGCCCCGACAGCGCGCGCCGCAGCGTCGCGTGGTCCTCGCCCTCCATGTTGAGCAGGACCGACGGCCCCAGCACGGGCGTCCACAGGTCCGACGGCGCCCCCGGGCCGACCTTGGAGAAGTGCTCGGTGTCGAGCAGGACCTCGCGGGCCGTCGCGGCGTCGTTCACCACGACCCCGAGCCCTGGCACCCGCACGACCGGGCCGCGCCGCGCGAGCGCGCGGAACGCCGGGTAGACGAGCGGGTGGGCACCGCGCTGGACGCGCTCCTCCCAGCGGTGCGCGTCGCGCACGGCGTCGCCGCCCGGGGCCGGGTGCGGCCGGGCGCGCGGCGCTCGGGGCGGGGTGACCGTCATCGGATGTCCACGACCTCGGGCCTGTAGCGGTGGTCGGCGTACCAGCCCAGGGTCCGCACGAGCCCCCAGGCGTGCGCGCGCCGCGTCGAGGCCCGCACCACGACCTCGGGGTGCGCCCCGTATGCCGACGTCAGGCGACGTACGGCGTTGACCAGGGCGCGGTCCTCGTGCAGGTCCTCGATCGCGGTGCGGGGGAAGCCGCCCGCACGCTCGTACAGGTCCGCGGTGATCGCCATGTTGCACCCGGGGGCCATGACGTACGGGCCCAGGTAGGACGGGTCCTGGTTGCCGGGGCGGAACCTCCCGAACGTGCTCGCGATGCTCACGGCCCCCGACAGGATCGCCTGGCGCACACGGGACACCGGCAGGTCGTCGGTGCGCGCGACGATGCGCCCGGCCACGAGGTCGTGCCCGACGGCGAACGCCTCCTTCACGCGGACCGTCCAGTCCGGCGGGGGCACGCAGTCCGCGTCGGTGCGCGCGAGGTGGGTCGCGCCCGCGGCGATCGCCGCGCGCATCCCCGTGTCCGCCGCGGCGCCCGTGCCCTTCTGGTCCTCGGTCACGAGCCGCCAGCGCGGCTCGTCCCAGTCCGCGACGGTCGCCCGCACGAGGTCCGGGGTGCCGTCGGTCGAGCCGTTGTCCACCACGACCAGGTCGAAGTCGCGGTCCTCCTGGACCCGCAGCGCACGCAGCGTCGCGAGGATGCCGTGCTCGCGCGCCTCGTTCAGGGCCGGGACGACGACCGCGAGACGGACCGGGGGCGGCGGCGTCCGCTGCCCGGGGGCCGTACCCGGCCCTGCGGGGCCCGCCGGGGTCACAGCCGCACCGCCATGGCACCGATGCTGATGCCGCCTGCCAGGCCGACGAGCAGCACCACGTCCCCCGGCCCCACGCGACCGCTCTGCCACGCGGTCGCGAGCTGGAGCGGCAGCGTCGCCGACGCGACGTTCCCGTGCTCGGCGACCGTCACGATCGTGCGCCCCTCGGGCAGGCCCAGGGCCTCGTGGACGTCCGCCAGGTACGCGACCGCGACCTGGTGCACCGCGACCAGGGCCACGTCGTCCCACGTCAGTCCCGCGCGGTCGAGCGCCTCCAGGATCACGCCCGGCCCCAGCGCCAGGAACGCGTCGCGCAGCCGCGACCCGTCGATCTCGAAGTACGTGCGGTCGAGGTCCCGGGGGAAGGCCGTCCCCCCGCCCGGGAGCATGCCGACGTCCCAGTGCGTGGACTCGGCGCCGAACGCGCTCGCGAGGATTCCCGCCGGGGGCGCGTCGTCGCTCGCGCCGTCGCCGCTCGTGCCGACCACCGGCTGGGGGGCGCGTCGCACCAGGACCGCCGCTCCGGCGTCGGACATGGTGTAGCCCGGCGCGGACAGCAGGTACGTCGCCCGGTCCGGGACGTCCCACCGGACCGCGCGCGACGGCGCCTCGCCGCACGCGATGAGGACCGTCCCGTACCGGCCCGTGGCGACGAGCGCCTCGGCGACCTCGATCGCGTTGAGGACCGAGTTGCACGCGTTCTTGACGTCCATGACCGGGGCGCGCACGCCCAGCCTGGCCGCGACGATGTGGCTCGTCGCCGGCTCGACCATGTCCTGGCTGGCCGAGGCGAAGATCAGCAGGTCGACGTCCCGGGCGTCGAGCCCCTGGGCGGCGAGGAGCTTGGCCGCGGCGGCGGCCGCGAGGTCCGAGGCGTTCCAGTCGTCGGGCAGGACGTGGACCTGCTGGACCCCGGTCAGGCGCGAGACCATGGGCAGGCGCGGCACGGCACCGGGAGCGCTCGTGCGGGCCAGGTCCCGCTCGGCGTCGGCGACCCGCACGGTGCGCTCGGGCAGGTGGACGCCCACCCCCGCGATCACGGCGGCAGGAGCCTGGCCCCGGACCGGGGCGAGCGTCGCGCGGGTCCCCGAAGGGTGCGCTGGAGGGCGGGCGATGATCGGCACCCGCGACAGCGTAGCCACGAACTCGAGCCCCACCGAGGTTGTCCACGGGTGAGAGTCGGTGCCCGTCCGTCCTCACGCCGTCGTCCGCCCTCGTCCGTCCTCGTCCACAGGACGACCCCGGACGACCACGACCGGCCGCCGGATGCGCCAGACTGTCCGTCGTGCTCCCCACGACCCGCCACGAGGTGGACCTCCTGCGCCGCGCCCGCCCCGGCATGGCCGCCGTGCTGCTCGGCGGCCATCTCTCGCGTCGCCTGCCCGGACCACCCCTGCGCAAGGTACCCGGCCTGGGCTGGGTCACGGCCGACCCCGTGGTCGCCCGCACCGTCCTGGGCGACCACCGGTCGTTCACGATCGTGGGCGAGGGCGGGGTCGGGCACCTGTGGGCGCAGATCCTGGGCGACTGGGTGCTCGACCTGTTCGACGGCCCGGGGCACCACGACCTGCGCTCGCGGTCGCGCGAGCTGTTCACCGAGGGCAGCTCGGCCGAGCTCGTCGAGGGCGCGTGGTCCGGTCCTCTCGCCACGGCCCGTGAGGCGCTGCGGTCGGGCGGGACGGTCGACGTCGCCCGCCTGGCGCGAGTGCTCGTGGGCCGCATGATGATCTCGCTCCTGGGCGTGCCGGGGCCGGACGTCAGCGACGACGGCGACCCGTCACGAGGGTCTCGGCGGGCGCCAGGTACCTGGCCCGCCGACGACGACGCCCTGGCGGTCTTCGAGACCGGCGAGCGTCTCGCGACGATCGCCCTGGGGAGCGCAGGGTCGACGCACCTGTCCCCCGCCCAGGTCGCCGCGGCCCGCGAGATCGTCGCCGAGCTCACCCGAGGCGTCCCGGCGGGCTGGCGCGACGCGCCCGCCGACACTCTGCTCGGCCGCTGCCGGGAGCTGGGGCTCGGCCTCGAGGAGACGACGGGGCTCGCGTGCCTCCTCATGGTCGCGGGCACGGAGACCTCGGCCTCCGCCATGGCACGGACGACCGCCCTGCTCGTCGACACGGGCGAGCAGCACCGCCTGCTGGACCGGATGCGCGCGGACGCCGACCGGACGGCGGCGGGAGAGGTCCGCGCCCCGGGCGAGCCCGACGCCGTCGAGAACGCCGTACGCGAGGGGCTGCGTGTCACGAGCCCCGCCTCGGTCATCGGCCGGGGAGTCGCGGCCGACGTCGAGGTCGCAGGTCGCCACCTCGCCGAGGGCGAGCGCATCATGATGCTCGTGTGGAGCGCGAACATCGGTGCCGGACCGTTCCGTGCCGACCGTCCCTACGTCCGCGAGAGCCGTCAGCTCTGGTTCGGTGCGGGGCGTCACCTGTGCCTCGGGGCGGCGCTGGCCCGCGCGGAGATCAGCGCGCTCCTGCACACGCTCTGGGACGACGGCGCACCGCTGCGGGTCGTGTCGCGCAGCGCGCAGCGCGGGGTGCTGATCCCGGGCTACCGGACGCTGGTCGTGGCGCGCGCCTGAGGCCCCGCAGCGTGTCGGCACGAGCGCGGCCTCGGCGTCACCCTCGTCCGACAGGTTGCTCGGTCGTGAGACCTTGCCGGTCACGGGCTCAGTCGCGCGCCTGCCACGTGCAGATGCAGGCCTCGTTGCCCTCGACGTCCGCGAGCACCCAGAAGGCCGGTGCCCGGGAGTCGGAGACGAGGTGGCCGCCCGCCGCGATGGCCGCCGTGACACGGGCTTCGGCCTGGTCGTGCGGGACGGAGACGTCGAGGTGGATACGGTTGCGCTGGGGGCGCGGCGCATCCATCTGCTGGAACCAGACCGGCGGGCCGTACCCCGCAGGGTCCGTGAGGCCCAGGCCCTCGTCCTCGGGCGGCGCCTCGGCGTAGCCGAGCACCGCGCGCCAGAACGGCCGGACGGCGGGCCGGTCGAGGGCGTCGACCGCGATCTCGACCTCGAGCAGCCCGTCGGTCTCGGCCGGGTGCTCGAGCTCCTTGGCCACGAGGGAGATCCGGCGGGCCAGGGTCACGTCGCGCCGGCTCAGCCCGCCCACGTCGTGCGAGGAGACCCGCACCGTGACGGTCGCGTAGCGCAGGTCGACGTCGGGGTGGTGGTTCATGCCCTCGGCCAGCTCGCCGATCGCGTCGACGAGCTCGACCCCGGCCGTGAACGAACCCGTGCGGAAGCGGGTCTGCGCGGTGCCCAGGACGACGCGCCAGTCCTCCACCCCGTCGCTGTCGTGGAACTGTCGGGCGGTGATCGCGTCGCTCATGGCTGCTGCTCCGGTGCGGTTCGGCGCGGACGGTGGGCGTTCCTCGTCCACTATCCCGCAGCCCGGACCACGCCGCCAGCACTCGCGACCGCGGGGGCCGAGCACGGGGTCGCGGTCGTTCCGACCGGCAGAGCGGCCCCCACCCCGTGCTCGACCGCGCGCAGCGCCCTACTCGAGGATCGCCCCGCGCGAGGCCGACTGGACGAGCTTGGCGTACTTGGCGAGCACTCCCCGCGTGAACGTCGGGGCGAGGGGCTCCCACCCGTCCTTGCGGGCCTCGAGCTCGGCCGGGTCGACCAGCAGGTCGAGCGTCTTGCGGGCGACGTCGAGGCGGATACGGTCGCCGTCGCGCACGAACGCGATGGGCCCGGCGTCGACGGCCTCGGGGGCCACGTGCCCCACGCACAGCCCGGTCGTCCCGCCCGAGAAGCGGCCGTCGGTCAGGAGCAGCACGGTCTTGCCGAGCCCCGCGCCCTTGATGGCTCCCGTGATCGCGAGCATCTCGCGCATGCCCGGCCCTCCCTTGGGCCCCTCGTACCGGATGACGACGACGTCGCCGTCCGTGATGGTCCCGTCCTCGAGGGCGTCGAGCGCCGCACGCTCGCGCTCGAACACGCGGGCCGTGCCCTCGAACACGTCGGAGTCGAAGCCGGCCGACTTGACCACGGCTCCCTCGGGCGCGAGCGAGCCACCGAGGATCGTGATGCCTCCCGTGCGGTGGATGGGGTTGTCGAGGGCCCGCAGGATCTTGCCGTCGGGGTCGGGGGGCGCCAGGTCCGCGAGGTTCTCACTCACCGTCCGTCCCGTGACCGTGAGCGCGTCGCCGTGGATCAGCCCCGCGTCGAGCAGCGCCTTCATCACCACGGGCACGCCGCCGATGCGGTCGACGTCGTTCATGACGTACCGGCCGAAGGGCTTGAGGTCACCCAGGTGCGGGACCTTCGCGGCGACCCGGTCGAAGTCGGCGAGGGTCAGCTCGACCTCGGCCTCGTGCGCGATCGCGAGCAGGTGGAGCACCGCGTTGGTCGAGCCACCGAACGCCATGACGACCGCGATCGCGTTCTCGAACGCCTTCTTGGTCATGATGTCGCGCGCCGTGATGCCGCGGCGCAGCAGCTCGACGACGGCCTCGCCCGAGCGGTGCGCGAAGTTGTCGCGGCGGCGGTCCGCCGAGGGCGGGGCGGCTGAGCCGGGGAGCGACATGCCCATGGCCTCGGCGACCGACGCCATGGTGTTCGCGGTGTACATGCCCCCGCACGCGCCCTCGCCCGGGCAGATCGCGCGCTCGATGCGGTCGAGGTCCTCCCGGCTCATGAGCCCGCGCGAGCACGCACCGACGGCCTCGAACGCGTCGATGAGCGTGACGTCCTTCTCGGTGCCGTCGGAGAGCTTGACCCAGCCCGGCATGATCGAGCCCGCGTAGAGGAACACGCTCGCGAGGTCGAGGCGGGCGGCTGCCATGAGCATGCCCGGGAGCGACTTGTCGCACCCGGCGAGCAGCACCGACCCGTCGAGACGCTCGGCCTGCATGACGGTCTCGACCGAGTCCGCGATGACGTCGCGCGACACGAGCGAGAAGTGCATGCCCTCGTGACCCATCGAGATGCCGTCGGACACCGAGATGGTGCCGAACTGCAGCGGGTACCCGCCGCCCGCGTGCACACCTTCCTTGGCTCCCTGCGCGAGCCGGTCGAGCGACAGGTTGCACGGCGTGATCTCGTTCCACGAGCTCGCGATGCCGATCTGGGGCTTGACCCAGTCCTCGTCTCCCATGCCGACGGCGCGGAGCATGCCGCGCGAGGCCGTGGCCTCGATGCCGTCGGTCACGGTGCGGGAACGGGGCTTGATGTCGATGTCGTCGCTGGCCATACCCGAGTATCTCCTCACGGGGGGGCGGCGGGCCACAAGGCACGGCAGTCATGGCGCCGTCGGGGGCCACGTGGGTCGTCACGGAGCAGTCCGAGGAACAGTGCTGACGCGCGTCCGGCCCTGACCGCGCGCCTCGGGTCCGCCCCGGCCCGCACCGCCCCGCGCACGACGACGGGCCCGCACCCAGCAGGGGTGCGGGCCCGTCGTCCTACCGGGGTCGGGTCAGCGCCGCTTGAGGAGCGACACGTCGCGCACGGCCCCGCGGTCCGCCGAGGTCGCCATCGCGGCGTAGGCCTGGAGCGCCGGGGACACGTAGCGGTCGCGGTCGACCGGCTGCCACGGGTTCTCGCGCGCCTCCATCTTGGCGCGGCGCTCGGCGAGGACTTCGTCGGCGACGTTGAGGCGGATGAGGCGCGTGTCGACGTCGATCTCGATCTCGTCGCCGTCCTCGACCAGGCCGATCACGCCGCCGGCCGCGGCCTCGGGAGACACGTGCCCCACCGAGATGCCGCTCGAACCACCGGAGAACCGCCCGTCGGTGATGAGCGCGGTCACCTTGCCGAGGCCGCGGCCCTTGATGAACGAGGTCGGGTAGAGCATCTCCTGCATCCCGGGTCCGCCTGCGGGACCCTCGTACCGCACGACGACGACGTGGCCGGGCTGGACCTGCTTGGTGAGGATCTTCTCGACGGCCTCGTCCTGCGACTCGCAGACCAGCGCCGTGCCGACGAAGTGGAACACGTCGGGGTCGACGCCCGCGGTCTTGAAGACCGCGCCGTCCTCGGCGAGGTTGCCGCGCAGCACGGCCAGGCCACCCTCGACCGTGTAGGCGTTGGCGAGGTCGCGGATGCACCCGTTCTCGGCGTCGGTGTCGAGGGTCTCCCACCGGTTCGACGTGGAGAACGCCTGCGTCGTGCGCACCCCGCCGGGGGCCGCGTGGAACAGCTCGACGGCCCGTTCGGTGGCCTGGCCACCACGGATGTCCCAGTCGTCGAGCCACGCGCGCAGGGTCGGGGTGTGCACCGAGGTCACGTCGTGGTCCAGGAGCCCGGCACGGTCGAGCTCGCCCAGCAGGGCCGGGATGCCGCCCGCGCGGTGGACGTCCTCCATGTGGAAGCTCGGGTGGTTGGGCGCGACCTTGGACAGGCACGGGACCTGGCGGCTGATGCGCTCGATGTCGGTCAGGTCGAAGTCGACCTCGCCCTCCTGGGCGGCGGCGAGGATGTGCAGGACCGTGTTGGTCGAGCCGCCCATGGCGACGTCGAGCGTCATGGCGTTGGCGAAAGCGGCCTTGGTCGCGATGCTGCGCGGCGCGGCCGAGTCGTCCTCGTCGTCGTAGTAGCGGCGCGCGAGGTCGACGATGGTGCGGCCGGCCTCGAGGAACAGCTCACGGCGTGCGGAGTGCGTCGCGAGCGTCGAGCCGTTGCCGGGCAGCGAGAGCCCCAGGGCCTCGGTCAGGCAGTTCATCGAGTTGGCGGTGAACATGCCCGAGCACGAGCCGCACGTCGGGCAGGCGTTCTCCTCGACCTGGGCGAGGGCCGCGTCGCTCACGTTGTCGTCGGCGGCGTAGTTGATCGCGTTGACGAGGTTGAGGGGGGTCTTGACGATGCCGTCGGCCACGACGGCCTTGCCTGCCTCCATGGGGCCGCCCGAGACGAAGATGACCGGGATGTTGAGGCGCAGCGCGGCGTTGAGCATGCCGGGCGTGATCTTGTCGCAGTTGGAGATGCACACGAGCGCGTCGGCGCAGTGCGCGTTGACCATGTACTCGACCGAGTCGGCGATGAGGTCGCGGCTGGGCAGCGAGTAGAGCATGCCCGCGTGGCCCATCGCGATGCCGTCGTCGACCGCGATGGTGTTGAACTCCTTGGAGACGCCGCCGGCCTCGCGGATCGCCGACGCGACGAGGTCGCCCATGTCCTTGAGGTGGACGTGGCCGGGTACGAACTGCGTGTACGAGTTCGCGATCGCGATGATCGGCTTGCCGAAGTCCTCCGAGCCCATGCCGGTGGCGCGCCAGAGCGCGCGGGCACCGGACATGTTGCGGCCGTGGGTGGACGTCCGAGAGCGCAGGGGGCGACTCATGGCGGTTCAGCTCCTTCACGTGGTGCTGCGGCCTGGGAGGTGACCGCCCGGACACACTACGCCCGCGTCGGGGAGACGTCGTCGGTCGTCCGGCTCGTGGTCCACGGAGGGGCAGCGCTCCCACCGGGACCGGGATGTGCGATCCCCCTACGTAGCACCACCCATACGGGAAAACCCGTCAATCTGCCCAAAAGGTTGCAGCCGACTTCACCCGGGTGGGAGGTTGGCAGGGCTGCCCCGGTAGTGCACCGCACGCCGTCCACCCGCCGTCGCGTGCCGTCGCTCCGACGGTCGTGCCGGACCGCGGCCCTCGCAGCCAGACCTCCTCACCATCCTCCGGCGACCCCGGTGCCTCCGGCGCCCCGCGCCCCACCGGAACAGCCCCATCGACCAGGGAGACCCGACCACATGAGCCAGGCCACCGCCGCGACGAACCGGAGCGCCCGCTCCACCGCGACCGACCCCGACCCGTCCGACACCGACGCCCTGACGACCACCTCGGCAGCACGCGCCGGGGACGAGCGCGTCGTGACGAGCCCCGCCGCGCGCGGTGCCCTCGCGGTCCTGCGCGTCGCGATCTCGTTCGTCTTCCTGTGGCCCGTGCTCGACAAGACGCTGGGCCTGGGCTACGCGACGCCGTCCGAGCGGGCCTGGCTCAACGGCGGCTCGCCGACCACGGGCTACCTGTCCTCGCTCGAGGGCCCGCTGTCCGGGCCCTTCGTCGAGATGGCGGGCCCGGCCACCGACTGGCTCTTCATGCTGGGTATGGGTCTGACCGGTCTCGCCCTGCTGCTGGGTGTGGGGACGCGGATCGCCGCGGTCTCGGGCACGCTCCTCATGGCGCTGCTGTGGGTCACGACGTGGCCCGTGGCCGCGGGCTCGAACAACCCGGTCGTCGACGACCACGTCGTGACGGCTCTCGTCGTGATCGTCGTGGCTGCGACCCGCGCGGGCGAGACGTTCGGCCTGGGCCGGGTCGCGGCGCGAGTGGGCGTGCCGGCCTGGATGCGCTGAGCCCCTGCCCGACGGCGGAGCGCGCCCGGGTGCGTCGGTGCACCCGGGCGCGCTGCGTCGTCGGGACGCGTGCGTCGCCGCAGGGCGAGCGTCACGCGACCGCCGCAGCCTCCTCCTGCTCGTCCGCGTGGCGGATGTGGCGCGTGACCCACGGGGCGATCGCGAACAGGATCAGCGCGAACACCATGGTGATGCCGCCCACGGCACCGAAGTACGCGGTGTCCGAGGCGCCCTCGGTCACCTGCACGATCTGGGCCGTGATGGCCTGCCCCGCAGCCGGCGCGAGGAACCACAGCGCCATGGCCTGGCTCCGGAAGGCCCGGGGGGCGAGCAGGGTCGTCGCGGCGAGCCCCACGGGCGACAGGCACAGCTCGCCGAGCGTCTGGATGACGTACACGGACACGAGCACCCACGCGGGCGCCTTCTCGTCGGCGAAGATCGCCGACGCTCCCGCGAGCCACACGAACGACAGCGCCGCCAGGGTCAGGCCCATCGCGAACTTCACGGCCGTCGGCGGACGGTCCTTGGTCTTGACCCAGATCCACGCGAACACCGGCGCCAGGACCACGATCGAGAACGGGTTCACGGACTGGAAGAAGGCCGGCTCGATCGGGACGCCGAAGAACGAGAGCTCGGTGCGGTTCTTCGCGAAGCTCGAGAGCGTCGTGGCCGCCTGCTCGAAGATCATGAAGAACAGCATCGCGGCGACGAACAGCGGGATGTAGGCGGTGAGGCGCGAGCGTTCGGGGGCCGTGACCTTGGGCGAGCGGAACATCACGATGAAGTAGGCGATGGGGGCCGCGAACGCGACGTAGGACAGCGTGTCGATGAACGTCGAGATCCCGAACGCCCCCGAGACCGCCCACGCGACGAGCGTCGCGACGACGAGCCCCGCGAGGATGACGAGCCCGATCCGCACGAGCTTGGGGTACTCCTCGGGGTGGATCGGGTTCGGCACCGAGTCGCCCGCGCCGCCCAGGTACTTGCGCCCCGCGACGAAGAACACGAGGGCGATGGCCATGCCGACCGCAGCGACCGCGAAGCCCGCGTGGTACCCCCACTGCCGGTTCACGAACCCGACGATGATCGGGGAGACGAGCGAGCCCAGGTTGATGCCCATGTAGAAGATCGAGAAGGCCGAGTCGCGGCGCGGGTCGTTGCGCGCGTACAGCTCGCCCACCATGGACGACACGTTGGGCTTGAGCAGACCGGTGCCGAGCGCGACGAGCGCGATGCCCAGCATCGAGAAGCCGGCCCCCGGGATCGTCAGCGAGACGTGCCCCGCCGCGATGACGATGCCGCCGTACAGGACCGAGCGCCGCGAGCCGATGACCCGGTCCGCGAGCCAGCCGCCGACGACCGACAGCAGGTACACGCCCGTGCCGTAGATCGAGACCAGGGCGAGTCCCGTGACCTCGTCGAGCGCGAGGCCACCGTTCGCGATGGAGTCCGTCAGGTAGAAGAGGAGGATGGCCCGCATCCCGTAGTAGCTGAACCGTTCCCACAGCTCGGTGGTGAACAGGGTCATCAGCCCGATCGGGTGCCCGAAGAAGGCGTGGTCGCGCGGGATCCGCCCCGCTGCGGCGGCCGTCTCGGCCTCGAGCCGGGGATCCGGGAGGTCGGGCTGGACGGGCCTCTCGTCGTTACCGCTCATGGATCGATGCTGCCACCGGCCGTGCCCACCGGCGACTGCTGGGTGCCCGACGAGATGCATCTGCGCGGGGCCGTGGGACACCGGCTAGCGTGGGCGGATGCCCTCCCCCGCACCGACCGTCCTGTGGTTCCGTCGCGACCTGCGCCTGGCCGACAACCCGGCCCTCGGCGAGGCCGTGGGCGAGGCGCGCGCGGAGGGGAGCGACGTCGTCGGGCTGTACGTGCTGGACCCCGTCCTCTGGGCGAGCGCCGGACCCGTGCGGCAGGCGTACCTGGCCCGCAGCCTGCGTGCGCTGCACACCGCGACGGGCGGTCGGCTCGTGGTGCGCCACGGCGACCCGCGCGCGGTCGTGCCTGCGGTCTGCGCCGAGGTCGGCGCCCGGAGCGTCCACGCCGCGGCGAGCTACGAGCCCTACGGTCGCCGCCGCGACGACGAGGTCGAGGAGGCGCTCGCAGCCACCGGCGTGCGGCTGCGTCGCACGGGGTCGCCCTACGCGGTCGCACCGGGCCGCGTCCGCACGCAGGGCGGGACGCCGTTCCAGGTCTTCACGCCGTTCCGCACGGCGTGGCTCGAGCACGGGTGGCGCGCGCCCGCTCCCCTGCCCGACGACGTCGCGTGGGCCGCGCTCGCGTCCGACGGTCTCCCGGACGCCCCCGAGCCGGGGGCGCGGCTGCCCGAGGCGGGCGAGGCCGCGGCCCTCGACCGCTGGCACGCGTTCCTGGCCGACGGCCTCGCGGACTACCCGACGGACCGCGACCGCCCGGACCTCGCCGGGACCTCGTACCTGTCCCCCGCGCTCAAGTGGGGCGAGGTCCACCCGCGCACCCTGCTCGCCGACCTCGCCTCGGCCGTGCGCTCGGGTGCGGTGCCCGGCGAGGCCGCCGCGACCTACCGTTCCGAGCTCGCGTGGCGCGAGTTCCACGCCGACGTCCTGTTCCACCACCCGGGCGCCGCGAAGCGGTCGCTGCGCACGGTGGTCCCCGAGGACGCGTGGGTGACCGGCGCCGCCGAGGACGCGCTGCTCGACGTCTGGCGCGAGGGGCGCACGGGCTACCCCGTGGTCGACGCCGGGATGCGCCAGCTGCTCGGCACCGGGTGGATGCACAACCGCGTGCGCATGATCGTCGCGTCGTTCCTCGTCAAGGACCTGCACGTGCGCTGGCAGCGCGGCGCCGAGCACTTCATGGCGCACCTCGTCGACGGCGACGTGTCGCAGAACCAGCTCAACTGGCAGTGGGTCGCCGGGACCGGGCGCGACGCCGCGCCCTACTTCCGGATCTTCAACCCCGTCACGCAGGGCCAGAAGTTCGACCCCGACGGCGCGTACGTGCGCGAGTGGGTCCCCGAGCTGCGCGGCATCGCCGGCAAGGCCGTGCACGAGCCCTGGAAGCTGGCCGGTGCCGCGCCCGGGTATCCCGAGCGCGGCATCGCCGGCAAGGCCGTGCACGAGCCCTGGAAGCTGGCCGGTGCCGCGCCCGGGTATCCCGAGCGGGTCGTCGACCACGCGGTCGAGCGCAAGGTGTCGCTCGAGGACTTCGAGCGCGGCCGGGGATGAGGCCTGGACATGGCAGGACGGGCGCGACCCGAAGGTCACGCCCGTCCTGACAGACGGTGAGGAGGTTCCTCAGAGCCCCGCGCGGAACTCGTCCTCGAGGATGCTCATGACGACCGCGTCCGCCCAGCCGTCGCCGTCCCGGAACGCGTCCCGGAGCCGGCCCTCCTCGCGGAAGCCCAACGACTCGTAGAGCATGCGCGCCCGCGGGTTGATGCTGAGCACGTCGAGGCTCACCCGGTGCAGGTGCGGCCCCTCGGGGTGGTCGAACGCGAAGCGCAGCACCTCGAAGATCGCCTCGCGCCCGTACCCGCGCCCGCGGTAGTTGGTGAGCAGGACCAGGCGGAGGTTGGCCGAGAGCGCGTGCTCGTCGATGTCGTTGAGGACGATCTCGCCGATCATCTCGTCGCTCACGAGCTGGCCGTCGCGCTGGGCCGCCGAGGTGATGGCCCAGTCGTAGCGGCCCTCACGGTCGCTGACCGTGGCCGCCCACTGGTCGATCTGCTCGCGCGTGAACTCCGCCGTGGTCCCCGTGAGCCGGTTCGACTCCGGGTCCTGCACGGACTCCCACATGCGCTCGGCGTCGCGAGCCTCGATGGGTCGCAGGCGCATCATCTCGCCGTAGAGCTCCGGTCCGCGCGTCACGCGACCACCTCCGTCGTCCTCGGGTGCACGGATCAGCCGATCCGCTCGATGACCAGCTCGCGGACACGCCCGGCGTCGGCCTGGCCCTTGGTGGCCTTCATGACCGCACCGATGATCGCACCGATCGGCCCCATGTTGCCCGAGCGCACCTTCTCGACGATGTCGGGCTGCGCCGCGAGGGCTGCGTCGATCGCGGTGAGGAGCGCGCCGTCGTCCGACACGACCTCGAGGCCGCGTGCGACCACGACCGCCTCCGGGTCTCCCTCGCCCGCGAGGACGCCTTCGAGGACCTGGCGGGCCAGCTTGTCGTTGATGCGCCCCGAGTCCACGAGGGCCTGGAGCTGCGCGATCTGCGCGGGCGTGACCGCGATCTCCGCGAGCTCGGTCTCGCTCGTCTTGGCGTACCGGGCGAGCTCGCCCATCCACCACTTGCGCGCGGCCGCGGGGCTCGCACCGGCCGCGACGGTCGCCTCGATGAGGTCGAGCGCGCCCGCGTTCACGACGTCGCGCATCTCGGCGTCGGCGTAGCCCCACTCGCCCTGGAGACGGTTGCGGCGGGCCACGGGCAGCTCGGGCAGCGTGGCGCGGATCTGCTCGACCCAGTCACGGCTCGGGGCGACCGGGACCAGGTCCGGCTCCGGGAAGTAGCGGTAGTCCTCGGCGTCGGACTTCACGCGACCCGCGGTCGTGATCGACGTGTCCTCGTGCCAGTGGCGCGTCTCCTGGATGACCGTGCCGCCCTCGTCGAGGACCGCGGCCTGGCGGGAGACCTCGTAGCGGACGGCGCGCTCGATCGAGCGGAACGAGTTCACGTTCTTGGTCTCGGTACGCGTACCGAGGGGCGACTCGGGGGTCGCGCGCAGCGACAGGTTCACGTCCGCGCGGACGTTGCCGCGCTCCATGCGCGCCTCCGAGACGTCGAGCGCACGGAAGATGTCGCGCAGCGTCTGGACGTACGCGCGAGCGACCTCCGGGGCGCGCTCGCCCGCACCCGTGATGGGGCGCGTGACGATCTCCACGAGCGGGATGCCCGCACGGTTGTAGTCGACGAGCGAGTACTCGGCGCCATGGATACGACCGGTCGAGCCACCCACGTGGGTGTTCTTGCCGGCGTCCTCCTCCATGTGCGCGCGCTCGATGTCGACACGGAAGATCGTGCCGTCCTCGAGCTCGACGTCCAGGTAGCCGTCGAACGCGATGGGCTCGTCGTACTGCGACGTCTGGAAGTTCTTCGGCACGTCCGGGTAGAAGTAGTTCTTCCGGGCGAAGCGGCACGACTCGGCGATCTGGCAGTTGAGCGCGAGCCCGATCTTGATCGCGTACTCGACGGCCTTGCCGTTGACCACGGGCAGCGCACCGGGCAGGCCGAGGCTCACCGGGGTCACCTGCGTGTTGGGCTCGCCGCCGAACTCGACCTCGGCCGCGCAGAACATCTTGGTCTTGGTGCCGAGCTCGACGTGCACCTCGATCCCGATGACCGGGTCGTAGCGGCGGACGGCCTCGTCGTAGTCGACCAGGTCCACGGTTGCGTGTGCGCTCATCGCGCGACCTCCAGCTCCGGGGCCTTGGCCAGCAGCGGCCCGCCCCACGTGTTCTCCAGGGCGGCCTCGAGGGCGGCACCCACGCGGTACAGACGGTCGTCGGCCTTGGCCGGCGCGAGGATCTGGAAGCCGACGGGCAGGCCGTCGTCCGAGAGTCCGTTCGGCAGCGACATGCCGGGGACGCCCGCGAGGTTCGCGGGGATCGTCGCGACGTCGTTGAGGTACATCGCGAGCGGGTCGTCGAGCTTCTCGCCGAACTTGAAGGCCGTGGTCGGGGCCGTCGGGGAGACCAGGACGTCCGCCTGCGCGAACGCCGCGTCGAAGTCCCGCTGGATGAGCGTGCGGACCTTCTGCGCGCTGCCGTAGTAGGCGTCGTAGTAGCCCGCCGAGAGGGCGTACGTGCCCAGGATGATGCGGCGCTTGACCTCGTCCCCGAAGCCCTGGCCGCGGGTCGCGGACATGACACGCTCTGCGGTGACGGGGCCGTCCTCGGGCTCGACGCGCAGGCCGAAGCGCATGCCGTCGAACTTGGCGAGGTTGCTCGACGCCTCGCTCGGCATGATCAGGTAGTAGGCGCCGAGCGCGTACTTGAAGTGCGGGCACGAGACCTCGATGATCTCGGCGCCGAGCGAGCGCAGCAGGTCGAGCGACTCCGCGAAGCGCGCGCTCACGCCCTCCTGGTAGCCCTCGCCCGAGAGCTCGGAGACGACGCCGACGCGCAGGCCGCGCAGGTCGCCGATCGCACCCTGGCGGGCCGCGTCGACGAGCAGCGGGAGGTCCTCGTTGATCGAGGTCGAGTCGCGGGGGTCGTGGCCGCCGATGAGCTCGTGCAGGAGCGCCGAGTCGAGGACGGTGCGCGTGACGGGACCCGCCTGGTCGAGCGAGGACGCCATGGCGATGAGGCCGTAGCGGGAGACGCCGCCGTAGGTGGGCTTGACGCCGACCGTGCCGGTCACGGCGCCGGGCTGACGGATCGAGCCGCCCGTGTCGGTGCCGATCGCGAGGGGGGCCTCGTACGCGGCGACGGCCGCTGCCGAACCACCGCCCGAGCCGCCGGGGATGCGGTCGAGGTCCCAGGGGTTGTGCGTGTTCCCGTAGGCCGAGTGCTCGGTCGAGGAGCCCATGGCGAACTCGTCCATGTTCGTCTTGCCGAGGATCGGCAGGCCCGCGGCACGGATGCGCTCGACGAGCGTCGCGTCGTACGGAGGGATCCAGCCGTCGAGGATCTTGGAACCGGCCGTCGTCGGGAGGCCCTTGGTGACGACGACGTCCTTGACGGCGATCGGCACGCCCGCGAGCGGGTGCAGGTCCTCGCCCGCGGCGCGGCGCGCGTCGACGTCACGAGCGGTCGCGAGGGCGTCCTCGGTGCTCACGTGCAGGAACGCGTGGACCGCGGGGTCGACGTCGCCGATGCGGTCGAGGTGCGCCTGCGTCGCCTCGACGCTGCTCACCTCGCCCGAGACCAGGTGCGCGGCGAGGTCCGCGGCGCTCAGCCGCGTCAGGTCGTTGCTCATCATTCCTCCCCGAGGATCTGCGGGACGCTGAAGCGTCCGTCTTCGCTGGCCGGTGCTGCGGCGAGGACGTCCTCGACGGGCAGGGGCGGCACGGGGACGTCGTCACGGAAGACGTTGGTCAGCGGCAGCGGGTGGCTCGTGGCGGGGACGTCGGGAGTGGCGACCTCGCTCACCTGGGCGATCGCATCGACGATGACGTCGAGCTCGCCGGCGAGGCGGTCGAGCTCCTCGGGCCGGAGGTCGATGCGGGCCAGCACGGCGACGCGCGCGACCTCATCACGGGAGATGGTGGACATGGGGGCCAGTCTAGTGCCCGACGACGGCGCTCACCGGGGCGTCCCGGCCCGCCGCGCGGCGGGTCCCGCGGGTCAGGTCCGCGACTCGTGCCGGCGGGGCTTGAGGCGGTCGGGCGCGTCGTGCGCCGAGGTCCACTCGCACGTGAACGACCCGCGATACCCGAAGAGGAACCCGAACCGGTCGTTCGTCACCTCGAGGTCGACCCGGAACACCTCGTCGGTCTCGTCGTACCACTCGTGGAGGTGGGCGCGGCCGCTCAGCAGCAGAGGGAACCGGAACCCCAGGGGGCCTTCGTAGAATCGCTGCGCGCCGGACGTGAGGAGCAGGCCACCCCGGTCGTCGGCGCGCAGGTCGAGGTCGACCGCGAGATGCTGGTGCGTCCCCAGGTAGTCGACCACCGTGTCCCCCGCGAGGACCATGGTGGCGTCGAACCGGCGCCGACGACCGCGGATCACGTACTCCCGGACGAACGTCACGGTCTCCCGGCCGAGCGGGTCGCGGTACGGGTAGTTCTCGATCGTGAACGGCACGTCCAGACCCGTGTCGGGGACCAGGATGTTGCGGAGCCGACCGAGCTGGAGGAACGGCACGGTCCACCAGGGACCACGCCGGACCTCCGACATCACCCCGCGGCCGGTGCACGCCTCGCCGCTGTCGAGCCCGACCGCGAACCTGCGCTGCAGCATGGGGTGCAGACGGGCGAAGTCTGGGCCCATGGCCTTCTGGAACATGGACGTCATGGGGTCCCTCTCGGCGCGGGGAGCGAGGCCAGGGCGGACGGCGCGTCGCGCAGGTGGTCGTCCCGTCGCCTGCCGTGGGCGGGCGCACGGCGGCAGCGGGCGGCACGAGGCCGCTCGGGACGCCAGAACCACAGGACGCTGACGAGCGGCCACCTCTCGGGCGACTCACCGCGCTCGGCCCAGACACGCAGGCGGTCGAAGCTCCACGCGGTGGCCCACCCGAGGACGGGTCGGGCGACGTGGTCCAGGAGCCTGCCCCAGCCTGGGGCGTAGTCGTAGCCCGTGATGAAACGGACGCCGTCGCCGTCCGGCACGTAGCGCCAGTAGCCACGCCCCGACCGGATGGGGGACCACAGGTCCGTCGTCGCGAAACGCAGCGCGGAGGTGCGCGAACCGTCCCGGCCGCTCGTCTCGCCGATGCTCACGCCGTCCCCGGCCACGGTACGGAAGGGGACCCGCCGGGTATAGGTGAAACGCATGGCCCCGGCGTCGGTCGGGGAGGTCGGCACGATCTCCGAGAACCGGACGTCCCAGCGGACGTGCTGCACGGGGTCCTGCGTGAGCTCCCAGACCGTGGCCAGAGGAGCAGCGATGCGCACCTCGACGTAGATCCCGGTCATGCGTGCAGGCTAACGGTCGAGCCGTCGTCGACGCCGCACGCCAGGGCGTGTCCGAGGGTGAGGCCGGTCGACGGGTGGTGTGTCCGGGTATGCCAAAGGCCCACCCCGTGAGGGGTGGGCCTTTGGTGAATGGTTGTCCGGCGGCGACCTACTCTCCCACCCCGTCTCCAGGGCAGTACCATCGGCGCTGAGAGGCTTAGCTTCCGGGTTCGGAATGGGACCGGGCGTTTCCCTCTCGCTATGACCGCCGTAACTCTATGGAGATGTTCGGGGCCCCCGGTTACGTGGGGGTGTGCCCGTATCTCGGGAACCGCACAGTGGACGCGTAGCAATAAGTTTGTGTGTTATCAAGTTGTCGGCTTATTAGTACCGGTCAGCTTCAGCAGTCTTTAGTCCTGCCTTACACATCCGGCCTATCTACCCAGTGGTCTAGCTGGGAGCCTCTCCCCCTTGCGGGGATGGAAACCTCATCTTGAAGCAGGCTTCCCGCTTAGATGCTTTCAGCGGTTATCCCTTCCGAACGTAGCTAACCAGCCGTGCTCCTGGCGGAACAACTGGCACACCAGAGGTTCGTCCGTCCCGGTCCTCTCGTACTAGGGACAGCCCTTCTCAAGTTTCCTGCGCGCGCAGCGGATAGGGACCGAACTGTCTCACGACGTTCTAAACCCAGCTCGCGTACCGCTTTAATGGGCGAACAGCCCAACCCTTGGGACCTACTCCAGCCCCAGGATGCGACGAGCCGACATCGAGGTGCCAAACCATGCCGTCGATATGGACTCTTGGGCAAGATCAGCCTGTTATCCCCGGGGTACCTTTTATCCGTTGAGCGACGGCGCTTCCACAAGCCACCGCCGGATCACTAGTTCCGACTTTCGTCCCTGCTCGACCTGTCAGTCTCACAGTCAAGCTCCCTTGTGCACTTGCACTCGACACCTGATTGCCAACCAGGCTGAGGGAACCTTTGAGCGCCTCCGTTACATTTTAGGAGGCAACCGCCCCAGTTAAACTACCCACCAGGCACTGTCCCTGATCCGGATTACGGACCGAGGTTAGATATCCAGAGCGACCAGAGTGGTATTTCAACGTTGACTCCACACACACTGGCGTGCATGCTTCACAGTCTCCCACCTATCCTACACAAGCCGCACCGAACACCAATACCAAGCTATAGTAAAGGTCCCGGGGTCTTTCCGTCCTGCTGCGCGTAACGAGCATCTTTACTCGTAGTGCAATTTCGCCGAGTTCGCGGTTGAGACAGCGGAGAAGTCGTTACGCCATTCGTGCAGGTCGGAACTTACCCGACAAGGAATTTCGCTACCTTAGGATGGTTATAGTTACCACCGCCGTTTACTGGGGCTTAAATTCTGAGCTTCGCTCCGAAGAGCTGACCCGTCCTCTTAACCTTCCAGCACCGGGCAGGCGTCAGTCCGTATACATCGTCTTGCGACTTCGCACGGACCTGTGTTTTTAGTAAACAGTCGCTTCTCCCTGGTCTCTGCGGCCGTCAACGCTCGGGAAGCTAGTTCCGTCACGCATCGGGCCCCCCTTCTCCCGAAGTTACGGGGGCATTTTGCCGAGTTCCTTAACCACGATTCTCTCGATCGCCTTAGTATTCTCTACCTGACCACCTGAGTCGGTTTAGGGTACGGGCGGCTAGAACCTCGCGCCGAGGCTTTTCTTGGCAGCATAGGATCACCCAATTCGCGCATACGCGCTATCTATCAGTTCTCAGGCTATGTGAACAGCGGATTTGCCTACTGTTCGCCCTACAACCTTGGACACGGTCAACCATCGCCGTGCTGGGCTACCTTCCTGCGTCACCCCTGTTAATACGCTTACCTAGTACCGGTTCGGGTCGCGCGCCGCTCCAGCGGTGTCTCCCGAAGGAGACGATGCTGGTTAAGGGCGCTTAGCATCACCGGGTTCGGTATGGGCGGTTCTTCGCCGGTAGGAGAATATCAACTCCTTGTCCATCGACTACGCCTGTCGGCCTCGCCTTAGGTCCCGACTTACCCAGGGCGGATTAGCCTGGCCCTGGAACCCTTGGTCATTCGGCGGACGGGTTTCTCACCCGTCTTTCGCTACTCATGCCTGCATTCTCACTCGTGTAGGCTCCACCGCTGGGTTACCCCGCGACTTCACTGCCCACACGACGCTCCCCTACCCATCCACACGCCTGGACCACGAAGGCCTAGCGTTTGTGTGAATGCCACAGCTTCGGCGGTGTACTTGAGCCCCGCTACATTGTCGGCGCGGAATCACTTGACCAGTGAGCTATTACGCACTCTTTCAAGGGTGGCTGCTTCTAAGCCAACCTCCTGGTTGTCTGTGCAACTCCACATCCTTTCCCACTTAGCACACGCTTAGGGGCCTTAGCTGGTGGTCTGGGCTGTTTCCCTCTCGACTACGGAGCTTATCCCCCGCAGTCTCACTCCCGCGCTCTCACTTACCGGCATTCGGAGTTTGGCTGACGTCAGTAACCTTGTAGGGCCCATCGGCCATCCAGTAGCTCTACCTCCGGCAAGAAACACGCGAGGCTGCACCTAAATGCATTTCGGGGAGAACCAGCTATCACGAAGTTTGATTGGCCTTTCACCCCTAACCACAGGTCATCCCCCAGGTTTTCAACCCTGGTGGGTTCGGTCCTCCACGTAGTCTTACCCACGCTTCAACCTGCCCATGGCTAGATCACTTCGCTTCGGGTCTAGACCCAGCGACTCATTCGCCCTATTCAGACTCGCTTTCGCTACGGCTTCCCCACACGGGTTAACCTTGCCACTGAGCACTAACTCGCAGGCTCATTCTTCAAAAGGCACGCTGTCACCCCTGCTAGGGAGGCTCCAACGGATTGTAGGCACACGGTTTCAGGTACTATTTCACTCCCCTCCCGGGGTACTTTTCACCTTTCCCTCACGGTACTGGTCCGCTATCGGTCACTAGGTAGTATTTAGGCTTAGCAAGTGGTCTTGCCGGATTCACACGGGATTTCTCGGGCCCCGTGCTACTTGGGATCCCCTTCGGGAGGCCGCGTCATTTCGTCTACGGGGGTCGCACCCTCTGTGCCGGGCCTTTCAATGCCCTTCGACTATAACGCGGCTTTCTGACTCCCTGACCGGGTACCAGCCCGGTCTGAAAGGTCCCACAACCCCGCCCATGCAACGCCTGGTAGCTATCACACATGAACGGTTTGGCCTGTTCCGCTTTCGCTCGCCACTACTCACGGAATATCTCTTCCTGTCGGTACTGAGATGTTTCACTTCCCGACGTTCCCTCCACACACCCTATATATTCAGGTGCGGGTCACTGGACATGACTCCAGCGGGGTTTCCCCATTCGGAGATCCTCGGATCACGGTTCGTTTGCCAACTCCCCGAGGCTTATCGCAGGCTACAACGTCCTTCATCGGCTCCTAGTGCCAAGGCATCCACCCTGTGCCCTTAAAAACTTGACAACAAAAAATTGCAGAGAACAAAGATAAATCTTTGATCTTACAAAGATGCTCGCGTCCACTGTGCAGTTCTCAAGCTACGGACGATCCCACCCGCTCCCACGGCCTACCAACACAACCGGTTGGCGGTTCACCCAGGAGACGCGATGGCCCGTTCAGAGCGACCCCACCCATGCGGGCGGTTCCCTCAGGACCCAACAGTGTGCTTGGCAAACCCTTCCCCCGTACCCGTGATGTTCCACCACCCACACAAGGTGGGCAGGTACTGACACGAACCGTCATGGCCGAGCTCTTCGTTAATGTTCCACCCTTGAGCAACCATCCACCCACGCGTTCGGCGAGTGCCATGGCCTCTGCACAACCAGCACCACAAGGGCGCCGACTGTGAGTGATGCTCCTTAGAAAGGAGGTGATCCAGCCGCACCTTCCGGTACGGCTACCTTGTTACGACTTAGTCCCAATCGCCAGTCCCACCTTCGACAGCTCCCTCCACAAGGGTTGGGCCACCGGCTTCGGGTGTTACCGACTTTCGTGACTTGACGGGCGGTGTGTACAAGGCCCGGGAACGTATTCACCGCAGCGTTGCTGATCTGCGATTACTAGCGACTCCGACTTCATGGGGTCGAGTTGCAGACCCCAATCCGAACTGAGACCGGCTTTTTGGGATTCGCTCCACCTCGCGGTATCGCAGCCCTTTGTACCGGCCATTGTAGCATGCGTGAAGCCCAAGACATAAGGGGCATGATGATTTGACGTCATCCCCACCTTCCTCCGAGTTGACCCCGGCAGTCTCTTATGAGTCCCCACCATAACGTGCTGGCAACATAAGACGAGGGTTGCGCTCGTTGCGGGACTTAACCCAACATCTCACGACACGAGCTGACGACAACCATGCACCACCTGTACACCGACCTTGCGGGGCAACCATCTCTGGAAGTTTCCGGTGTATGTCAAGCCTTGGTAAGGTTCTTCGCGTTGCATCGAATTAATCCGCATGCTCCGCCGCTTGTGCGGGCCCCCGTCAATTCCTTTGAGTTTTAGCCTTGCGGCCGTACTCCCCAGGCGGGGCACTTAATGCGTTTGCTGCGGCACGGAACTCGTGGAATGAGCCCCACACCTAGTGCCCAACGTTTACGGCATGGACTACCAGGGTATCTAATCCTGTTCGCTCCCCATGCTTTCGCTCCTCAGCGTCAGTTGCGGCCCAGTGACCTGCCTTCGCCATCGGTGTTCCTCCTGATATCTGCGCATTCCACCGCTACACCAGGAATTCCAGTCACCCCTACCGCACTCTAGTCTGCCCGTACCCGATGCAAGCTCAAGGTTGAGCCTTGAGTTTTCACACCAGACGCGACAAACCGCCTACGAGCTCTTTACGCCCAATAATTCCGGACAACGCTTGCGCCCTACGTATTACCGCGGCTGCTGGCACGTAGTTAGCCGGCGCTTCTTCTGCAGGTACCGTCACTTGCGCTTCTTCCCTGCTGAAAGAGGTTTACAACCCGAAGGCCTTCATCCCTCACGCGGCGTCGCTGCATCAGGCTTTCGCCCATTGTGCAATATTCCCCACTGCTGCCTCCCGTAGGAGTCTGGGCCGTGTCTCAGTCCCAGTGTGGCCGGTCGCCCTCTCAGGCCGGCTACCCGTCGTCGCCTTGGTAGGCCATTACCCCACCAACAAGCTGATAGGCCGCGAGTCCATCCCAGACCGATAAATCTTTCCAGACACTCCCCATGCAGGGGCATCTCGTATCCAGTATTAGACCTCGTTTCCAAGGCTTATCCCGGAGTCTGGGGCAGGTTACTCACGTGTTACTCACCCGTTCGCCACTGATCCGCCCAGCAAGCTGGGCATCACCGTTCGACTTGCATGTGTTAAGCACGCCGCCAGCGTTCGTCCTGAGCCAGGATCAAACTCTCCGTAAATGTTTGCTATCAACCCCGAAGGATTAACAACCATACGAAGCGGACCCGAAGGTCCATAATCATGGCTACAAACCGAAAACATGACGTTTTCAATTCATACCAAATAGAAGTCTCAACACGAACACACAACACACACCAAACGATGCGCGCCACACGCCCATGCAGGACAATTGGCATTAACTATCAAGCACACTGTTGAGTTCTCAAGCAACCGACACGCACCGACTCCAACCCACCAGGGGCCTTCACTCGGGGCAACTTCTCTAACCTACCAGACTCATTCCCGCGTCTCAACTTCGCCGTTCCTGGTGAAGGAGAGCCGCCTGAGCCGACCGCCCCGCACGACTCACACGGCACACAGAGGTGTCCTGAGAAGATCTGAGGGGTGGCCACCCGGGGGATCCAGCCACTTCGCGGCGGCTCCGAAGAGCTTCGCAGTGGTGTCTGTTCCTCCCTGCCGGGCTGACTTCGAGAACATTACGCGGCGCTCCGCCGCTGCGTCAACTCGCCTCCCGGAAGCGCAGCCGGTCCCCCGGTCGGAGCTGCGCCGCGACGTCGAGAGCCCCTGCCGAGACGACCCCGATCACCGGGTAGCCGCCCGTGACCGGGTGGTCGCGCAGGAACAGGACGGGTCGTCCGTCGGGAGGGACCTGGACCGCCCCGGCCACGAGGCCCTCGCTCGGCAGCTCGCCGTCCCGCCTGGCGATCGACGGACCCGACAGCCTGAGCCCGACCCGGTTGCTGGCGTCCGACACCTCGAACGTCCCGCCCAGGAGGTCGCGCCAGCCCGCGTCGTCGAACCACTCGCTCCGCACCCCGCGACGCACCACGAGCTCGACGACCCCGGTCACCGTGGTGCGGGACGGGACCAGGCCGACCACGGGCAGACCCGTGGGTCGCGGCCCGATCACCAACCGGTCCCCCGCACTCAACGGCGCGGGCCCCAGGCCGGCGAGGACGTCGAACGACCGCGACCCGAGCACGGGCCTCACGTCGAACCCGCCGCGAACCCCCAGATACGTCCGCGTCCCCTGCGCGGCGAACCCGAGGCGCAGCGCGGATCCCCGGCGCACCTCGAGGAGGGCCTGCATGCCGACCGGCGTACCGTCGATCGTCGCGGGCGTCGGCGCACCCGCGAGCGCGATCGTCGCCCGCTCGTGGAACCTCAGGGCCAGCCCTCCGAGGGTCACCTCGAGCGCTGCGGCGGAGTCGTCGTTGGCGAGCAGGCGGTTCAGCAGGCGCAGCGCCCGTCTGTCGGCAGCACCCGACCTCCCGACGCCCGACGACGCCCAGCCCGGCCGCCCCTCGTCCTCCACGAGCGTCAGCGGCCCGGTCGCGAGAACCTCGACGCCACCTGCACGGTCACGCTCGGCAGGCCCTCGATCACTCCCGACGCGCATCTCGTCACCTGCGGCGGACTTCTGGTCGCCCTCGGCGGAGTGCGCGTCACCCTCGGCGAGAGGGCCGTCGCCCTCGGCATCGCCCGGTAGTCGGTCGACCGCACGAAAACGCACCCGCGTCCCCGCAGTCAGCAACGCCGGCGGATCCCGGTCGACGTCGAACAGGTCGACGTCGGTGCGCCCCAGGAGCCGCCAGCCTCCGGGCGTAGCACGGGGGTACACGGCCGTGAGGTCGCCCGCGAGCGCGACCGACCCCGCGGGCACCCTGGTCCGCGGAGTCGGGAGCCGCGGTGCGGCGATCGTCGGGTCGACCTCGGTCAGGTACCCGAAGCCCGGCATGAAGCCCCCGAACGCGACCACGTACTCGCGTCCGCCGTGGCGCGCCACGACCTCGGCGACGGACAGCCCGGCCCACGCGGCGACGTCGGGCAGGTCCTCGCCGTCGTAGACGACCGGGATCTCCACGAGGCGCCCCTCCCCCTGGCTCGCCACCGTCGACCGCGACTCCCACGCCGCCCGCACCGCGGTCTCGGCGCCCGCGAGATCGGGCGCCTCGTCGTCGAGGACGACGAGCACGGTGCGTGCCGCAGGCACGACGTCCACGAGCCCCGGCACGTCCGTGGCGCGCAGTGCGGCCGCGAGCGCGTGCACGTCCTCGATCCCCGCGACGTCGACCATGAGGGCGTGGTCGCCGTAGACCTGGACGCGGGGCAGGTTCGGCGCACATGCCGCAGGTACGGTCGTGGTCGGCGGCCCGTCCCCGGGCGACACGGTCACCGTCCGATCGCCTGCACGACGACGCCGCTCGCCTCGAGCGCCCGACGCACCTCCGTGAGGAGCGCGACCGCACCAGGGGTGTCGGAGTGGACGCAGACCGAGTCGGCCGCGACCGTGACCTCGCTGCCGTCCGAGGCGACCACGACGCCCTCGGTCACGAGGCGCAGCGCACGCTCGGCGACCTCGACCGGGTCGTGCAGGACCGCACCCGGCGTCCCGCGCGGCACGAGCGACCCGTCGGGCGCGTAGCCGCGGTCGGCGAAGACCTCGTGCACCACGGGCAGCCCCGCCTCGCGGGCGAGCCGCAGCACGGCCGAGCCGGCCATCCCGACGACCGGGAGCGTCGGGTCGTAGCCCACGACCGCGTCCACGACGGCGCGCGCCTGCTCCTCGTGCCGGACGATCGCGTTGTAGAGCGCGCCGTGCGGCTTGACGTACCGGACCCGGTCCCCGGCCAGGCGCGCGAACGCGTCGAGGGCACCGAGCTGGTAGACGACGTCGGCACTCAGCTCCGCCGGCGCCACGGCGAGGAAGCGCCGACCGAAGCCCGCGAGGTCGCGGTACGCGACGTGCGCACCGATGCTCACTCCCCGCTCGACGGCCGCGCGCGTCGTGGCGCGCATGATCGTCGGGTCCCCCGCGTGGAAACCGCACGCGACGTTCGCGCTGGTCACGAGGTCGAGCAGGGCGTCGTCGTCCGCGAGCGCCCACGGCCCGAACCCCTCGCCCAGGTCCGCGTTGAGGTCGATGCGGCGCGCGTCGGGCGCCGGGAGGTGCGTCATGTCCCCATCATCGCCGAGAGCACGCGCGTCGGTCGTGACCCACGGGTCACGACCGGCTGTGCTGTCAGGTGCTGTCAGGTGCTGTCAGGTGCTGTCAGGTGCTGTCAGGTGCTGCCGGGCACGTCAGGCCATCGACGGCTCGGCGTCGACCAGGTCGGCACGGATGTCCTCCCGCAGCTGGGCCGTGGGCTCGTGGCCGTGCTTGCTGATCATGTGGTCGTACGCGGCGTCGAGGACTTCCTCCTCCTCGCCGGCGATCGTCAGCGTGCAGTTGATGACGCTGGGCGTGGTCCGACAGTCGACCATCTTCCTCATGTGTTCTCACCTCCCCTCACGCGGACCCCGTCGTCGGGGCTCCGGCGGGGGCGGCGTCCGTGGGCTGGGCGGGCGACGTCTCCGGTCCTTCCACCGTCCTCCGCACGGGGTGGGGTGTCAACGGCCCGACGGCGAGACGCCCCTCCCGCTCGTCGGTGCAGCCGGGTAGATTTCCGCGGGTGACCACCTCCCTGCGCCCCGCGACCCCTGCCGACGCCGACCGCCTCGCGGCGCTGGCCGCTGTCACGTTCCCCCTCGCGTGCCCGCCGGGCTCCGACCCGGCAGCGGTCGCCGAGCACATCCGCACGCAGCTCTCCCCGGAGAAGTTCGTCGCGTGGACCGCGAGCGCCGAGCACGCGCTGCTCGTGGCCGAAGGTCCCGACGGCGCCGCCGGAGACCTGGTCGGCTACGCGCTGCTCGTGCGCGGCGTGCCCGACGACGCGGACATCGTGGCCGTCGTGGGCGACGAGCCGACGGTCGAGCTCTCGAAGATCTACGTGCACCCCGCATCCCAGGGCACAGGGGTCGCGAGCGACCTCATGCGGGCAGCGCTCGATGCGGCACCGGCCCTCGTCCCGGACAAGGCCGTGTGGCTCGGCACCAACGGGGAGAACGCGCGGGCCCAGGCGTTCTACCGCAAGCACGGGTTCACGTTCGCGGGCACGCGCACGTACGTCGTGGGCGGCGAGGCACACGACGACGTCGTGATGGTGCGCCCTCTCGACTGATCCTCACGCCTGGGTCGCCCGCCTGGGTCGCCCGCCGGGGCCACGCCGCACCCCTGCGACCACCGCGCGGGCACGCGCTCCGGCCCGGCTCCGGCTAGGTCCTTGGCACCGGCCTAGTGGTCGCCCTCGCCCAGGCTCGCGGCGCCGTCGCCCGCGTCGTCCGGGTGGAGCGGGAGGAACACGTGGACGTGCCCCTGGTCGGCGCCGACGCTCAGCTCGTCGAGCTGGGTCGCGGCCATGGCCCACGTGTCGGCGGCGCGCAGCCGCAGGTCGGCCGCGAGCGCCAGGAGCTCGGCGCGGGCAGGCTCGGCCGTGCCCTCGGCCAGGACGAGCGTGTCGACCGTGTCGCCCAGCAGCGCGATCGAGACACCCAGGCCGTTGCGCGTGACGTTGTACCCCGACGCGCCGGCGGGCAGCGCCTCGGCCTCGGTCGTCAGGGTCGCGAGCGCCTCGCGCCAGGTGGCGACCTGCTCGGGCGTCGCGGGGGCGCCGGGCGAGCCGTCGAGCGGCAGCGCCACGGACAGGTCGTTCATGGTCGGGACGAGGCGCTCCTGCGCGGAGAGCGCGAAGTCGGTCACGACGCCCAGGTTCTCCGCGTCGCGCGCGGCCTCGGCGGCCTCGAGCTCGGCCACGCGCGCAGGGTCGACGGCATACGCGCCGGACGCGCCGTCGTCGGGCCCTCGCGTGAGCGCCCAGACGACCGCCGCGACGACCGCGCCGAGGACGAGCACCGCAGCGAGCGCGAGCAGGGCACGGCGCCCGCGCGAGAGGTCCCGCGGCCACCGGGCGCGTTCGCGCTCCGGCGGCCGCGGGCGGGGACGACCGGCACCGTCCCCGGTCTGGTGACCCGCACCCCGGGCTGTCGCGGAGCGGGCGGCGCGCTGCTCCTTGCTGCGCTGCGCGGACGTGGTCTGTGCCACGGGAGGACTCCTGTCGTCTGCGGTGCGGGAGGGTGTGACGTCGAGTGCGTGGTCCTGCTGCGACTCGCCGGGCGTGTCGCGGCCGAACCACGCACTCGACACGACGTACGCGGTAGGCGCCGCCCCGAGGGGGCGGCGCCTACCGTTCGTGCATCAGCCGCAGGACGCGGCCGCGTAGTCGACCGTGTACGTCGACGTCCGGTCCCCGATCGTCGCGACGACCGTGGCGGAGCCCGCCTCGACCGACGTGGCGCGCGAGGCGAACGACTGCGACGCGGACTTGCCCGGAGCGACACCCGTGAAGGTCTTCGTCCCGAACGGCGTGCTCACCTTGATCGTCGCCGGCGCGTCGTCGGTGTTGACGACCCGCACGTTGACGAGCACCTTGCCCGCCGTGCACTGGGTCTTGGCCACGACCTCGGCCGTGACCCCGCCCTCGACCGGCGGCACCGAGAGGGTGAGCGGCTCGCTCACGTTCCCGGCGACGTCGACCGCGCGGTACGAGACCTCGACGGCCCCGTCCCCGACGACGACGGGCTCGGTGTACTCGAGCCACTCGTCCGCGGGGGTGTCGGCGAGGCGGTACTCGACCCGGGCGAGGCCCGAGCCGGTGTCCGCGCCGGCCAGGGTGACCGTGCGCTTGGACAGCTCGGCCGTGGCGGTCGGTGCCGTGGCGTCGATCTTCACCACGTGCACGACCTCCTGCGACACGTTGCCGGCCTCGTCGCTCGCGCGGAAGGTGAGCGAGTGCTCTCCGCCCGCCGTGAGCGCGATGCCGTCCGTGTACGGGGCCCAGTCGGCGTTCCCGACCTTGACCTCGATCGACGGCGCCTGCGAGACGTCGTCGGTCGCCGTCGCGGAGACCGTCACGGCCCCGGTGTTCCAGCCGGACGCGCCGGCCGCCGGGTCCTGTGCGACGGCCACGACCGGCGCCTGCGTGTCCTCGTCACCCGTGGTGACGTGGAACCAGTCGAACGCCACCGTGACCGGGACCTCCTGCTCGGGGCCGATGGCCACGAGACCGAAGGACGTCAGTGCGGCGTCGTTGGTGACGGGCGCCCCGAGAGACGTCCAGTTGACCCCGCCGTCGCTGACCCAGCCCTGGTAGGTGTTGCCCACCTTCTCCATGCGCAGGTACCAGTAGCCCGACTCGGTCGTGTCCGCGATCTCGAGCTGACGGTTGCCGCCGCTCGAGGCCGCGTTCTTCTCCGACGCGAGCTCGGCACCCAGGTTGAGCGGGGTGCCCGGCTGGTTCTTGGCGACCACGTCGAGCTTGACGTAGTTGTCGTCGTCGCCGTAGGCCATCAGACCGGCGTACTGCCAGCGGTGCATCAGCGGTGCCTTGAAGCGCGTCTCCGCGACCCAGTCGCCCTCGGGGGCTGCCTGGAGCACGAAGTTGCGCGGGCTGATCGGGTTCGTGTTGTTGATGTCGCCCGGCTGCGTGGTGATGCGCAGCTCGCCACCGGCGACCTCGACCTTCGAGGCGTCGTAGCGGACCACGTTGTTCCAGCGGCAGCCGTCGAGAGCGGTGCCGTCGAACTCGTCGGACGGCTCACGGGTACCGTCGTCCTCGGAGTCCGGCGTGACCTTGAACCAGTCGACCAGGGCGACCGAGTCGGCCGTCCCCGTGTCCCCTGCGGCGATGACGCCGAAGGTGGCGTTCGCCTTGACCGGTGCAGAGCCCGGGATCGCGGTCCACGTCTGGCCGTCCGCGGAGTACGCGGCCGTGATGGCCGTGCCCGTGGAGGTCAGCTTGAGGTAGACCGACGACGGGAAGTCCGCCGCGACGTTCGTCTGGCCGTGCCACGTGCGCGCACCGCCGGTCTCCGTCTGGAACTCCAGGAAGCGGTTGCCGTTCTGGTTCTTCGTGAACGCGAACTTGGTGTACTCGTCGTCGTTCACGTGCACGAGGAGACCCGCGTGCTGCCAGTGCCGTGCGAGCGGGACCTCGACCTTGGTCTGGATCTCCCACGCCCCGGCAGGTGCCGGCTGGCCCAGGTAGCTGATCGGGCCCGGGACCGCCTCGTTGATGTCGCCCTGGACGACGGGCAGGACCGCCTTGCCGTCCGTGACGGTGATCGACTTCCCGGGTGCGGTGCGCACCACGGTCCAGCGACCGGTGTTGATGTCCGCGGCGTCGAAGTCGTCCGACTTCTGCGCAGCGCACTGCGGCGGGGTGTCCGTCCCGGGCTCGGTCGGGTCGACAGGATCGTCGTCGAACGAGAAGTCCTGGAACTCGACCGCGCTCGTGGCGGAGCTGTGCGCCGTCACGAAGAGACCGACGTCCTGGACCGACGCCGCTCCCGGCAGGGACACCGGGTCGCCGATCTGGGTGAAGTTCTCGCCGTCCTTGCTCCACGACGCGGTGTACAGGTCACCGTCGCGCTCGATCCGCACCCACGCGGGGTAGCTCGTCGAGCTGGCCGCCGAGGAGGTCAGGAGCTGCCCCGCGGCGTTGCCGCGCAGCCACTCGAAGCCGCCGCTCGGGCGGATGCCCAGGGCCGCGTAGCCCGGCGACTTGCCCGGCTGCGTCACGTCGTTGCGGACGATGAGACCCGCCTTGGCGGACCCGTTCGAGTTGCCCTGGCTGTTGACCTTGACCGTCGCGGACCACTTCTCGTCCGCGCCGGCCTCCTTGTAGATGGCCGAGTACTCGTCGGTGCCCTGCCACATGTTGGCACCCGCGGAGGTCACGAGGTACTTGCCCTCGGAGAGCTGCTCGAACGTGCCGTTCGCGTTGGTGAAGGTCTTCATGCCGGCGAACAGGTCACCGACCTGAGCCATGACGATGCGGGACTTCGTGGTGAGCCCCTTGTCGTTCGTGGCGACCGCGGTCAGCTTGTAGTAGTTGTCCGCCGTGGCGTTCCACGTCGTCGTGTACGGCGCGGACGTGTCCGTGCCGATCGACTGGCCGTTCACGAAGAACTCGACCTGCGTGACCGTGTTCTCGGCGTCGGTCGCGTCCGCGGTGACCGTGATCGCGCCCTGCTCGAGCTGGACGCCCGCCTCGGGAGCGGTCACGACGACCTCGGGACGGGTCGTGGCCGAGATGCCCTTGCCGTGCGCCTCGATGAAGTTCAGGCGACGCTCGCCCGCACCGGGGAACACGACGTACAGCGTGAAGCTCTCGCCCGGGTCCGCCACGTCGACGCGCACGTCCGTGAAGGTGCCCAGCCCGGTCTCCGGGACGGAGGCCGTGGCGAGGAGCTCGCCGTCGGGAGCGTCACGACGCAGCTCGACGGTGCCCGCCTGGGCTGCCGAGACGCGCAGCGACAGGGCGCTGATCTGGTGGAGGTTGAAGGGGTCGTACGAGGACCAGGCCCCGTCCTTGCCCGTGATGACGGACCCGCCGCCCTCGACGTCCCGGCTGGGGACCTGGGTCGTGCCCTGGGTAGCGGTCTGGAACTCGGCCTCACGCTTCTTGCCGAACACCAGCGTCGTGTCGGAGCCGGTCAGCGCGGGCACGTCGCCCTCGCCGCCGCCGTCCGTGTACCGGGCGTCGAGCACGTAGAAGACGTTCATGTCCTCGCCGTGGCCACCGCCCAGGCCGGTCTCGACCGAGCCCGTCGTGCCGTGGAGCGGCTCGGAGGGGTGCGCGTGGGCGTCGTGCCCGAGCGCCGGCTGGATGATGACGTTCTCGTCGACAATCGAGGAGTCCTCGGCGTCGCTGACCTCGACGTCCCAGTCGATCCGGTCGCCGAAGTCGAAGAACGACCCGGTCGGCGGCAGGTTGAAGTCGACCTCGGGGCGCGTGTTGCCGACCGTGATCGGGACCGTGGCGGTACCGACCTTGCCCGACGGGTCGCTCACCGTGAGGCGGGCGTCGTAGACGCCGTTCGCGGTGTAGGTGTGGCTCGGGGCCGCCTCGGTCGAGTCGGTCGTGCCGTCACCGTCGAAGTCCCACGCGTACGTGAGCGCCTCGTTCTCGGGGTCCGTGCTCGCGGCGCCGTCGAACGTGACGGTGAGCGGGGCCGTGCCCGAGTCAGGCGTGGCGGCCGGCTTGGCGACCGGGGAGCGCGAACCGGAGATGTAGTCGATGCGGTGCAGGCCCGAGTTCGGGTTGTCACGCCCGAAGCCGCCGCCCCAGTCGAGCACGTAGAGCGCGCCCTCGGGGCCGAACGTCGAGTCGATCGGGGCGAGGAACTGCTCGTTCGACAGGAACGGGTTGACCTTCTCGACAGCAGCGCCCTTCGGTGTGGCGTCCTTGAGGTCGATCGAGTACATCTTGTTGCGCGCCCACTCGTAGAAGAAGGGCTTGCCGTCGTAGTACTCGGGGAACTTGGTGTCCGACACGAGGTCGGCGTCGTAGCTGTAGAACGGGCCACCCATGGGTGCGAGCCCGCCGCCGGCGTTGATGACGCCGGGGGCCGAGGTGCGCTGGTAGCCGTAGTACATGTCCGCGGGCTGGGCCGCGGGGAGCTGCGTCAGACCCGTGTTCAGGATCGAGTCGTTGACCGGGGCGGCGCAGTCGAAGTTGGCGCCCACCGTGACCGGGTTGGTGCGGTAGTCGACGTCACGGAAGGGCTCGTTCTTGCCCATGCACAGGGGCCAGCCGAAGAAGCCCGGCTCCTGGATGAGGTTCCACTCGGCGATGCCCGCGGGACCGCGGTTCGCGAGGTTGTCGGAACCGTTGTCCGGCGAGTAGTCGGCCACGCCGAGGTTGCCCGTGGCGGGGTCGATCGTGAACCGGAACGGGTTGCGGAAGCCCATGGCGTAGATCTCGGGCAGCGTCTTGTCGGTGCCCGGGGCGAACAGGTTGCCCTCGGGGATCGTGTACGTGCCGTCGGCCTCGGGGTGGATGCGGAGCACCTTGCCGCGCAGGTCGTTGGTGTTGGCCGACGTCGCGCGCGCGTCGTGCAGGCGGCCGTCGCGCTCCGAGAGCGGGGCGTAGCCGCCCGAGGGCTCCGAGTGCGGGTTCACGTCGTCGCCCACGCCGATGTACAGGTCACCGGTGCGGTCGTCGAAGATCAGGCTGCCGCCCGTGTGGCCCGGCTCGTCGGGCAGGCGCCCGGCCGGGACCTCGATGAGGACCTTCTCCGAGGCCGGGTCGATCACGGTGCCGCCCGGACCGCCGTCGGTCACGGTGAAGCGCGAGATCCGGTTGAAGAAGTTCTCCGGGTTCGTGTCGTCGGCCGAGGCCGGCGAGTAGTACTGGTACAGGTACCCGTTGGTCGCGAAGTCCTTGTCGAGCGCGATGCCCAGCAGGCCGTCCTCGCCGCCCGAGTACACGGGGATGGTGATCGCGGTCGTGGTGTTCTGGGTGCGCGGGTCGTAGACGCGGATCTGTCCGCGCACGAGCTCGGTGAAGAACACGCGGCCGTCGGGCGCGACGTCCATGCCGAAGGGTGCGCTCGTGTTGGTGTCGAGCGCGACCTTCTCGAACTGGCCCCAGTCGGTGCCGCCGCAGTCGCCGGCCACCTGGCCGGACGCCCACTGGACACCGCCCACGATGTGCTGGACCAGGTCCGGCTCACCGGTGAAGTGCGCGCCGAAGTGGCCCATGCCGGTCATCCAGGCGCGGCCGCCGTCGTAGGGCTTGCACCACGAGATCGGGTGGTCGGCGCCCATCTTGTTGCCGCCCGCGTCGTACGTCGACTCGTCCATCGTGGCGAGCACGTGCGCGCTGCCGCGGACGTTGGCCGAGTAGTTGTACCACTCGTCGGCGCGGTTCCAGCGCTGGTCGAGGTGGCTCGTCGAGGGGTGCACGCGGTCCTCGACCCGCACCGTCCCGGGCAGGCCGGGGCTGTTGCCGGTCGCGGCGTGACCGGGCATGAGCGCCCCGATCATGTCGTCCCACCAGCCGTAGTTCCCGCGCATGTCGGTCGCGTTGTGGATCGCGACGATGCCGCCGCCAGCCTGCTGGTAGCGCTCGAGCGCGGCCTTCTGGTCGGCGTTCCACGGGTCGCCCGACGTCTGGAACATCACCAGGGCGTCGTACTCGGCCAGTCCCGCGTCGGTGAAGACCGAGGAGTCCTCGGTGTGGTCGGACGCGATGCCCACGTCGGCGAACGCCGCCTCGAGCACCGGGGTGCCCTGCGTGATCGCCTCGGAGTGCCGGAACTGGGTCGTCTTGGTGAAGATGAGGACCTTGCGGTCGTCACCGGGAGCATGTGGTCCGTCGTGGGCGGCAGCCATGGTCGCTGGCGCGAGGGTGAACGCCAGAGCTCCGATGGTCAGCGCCGCGACGGCTCTTCCCCGCAGGGGAAGTCGCGCAGCCTTCATGTGTCTTGCCTCCAGGGCAGTCGGCACGTGGCGAGAGTCCGTGCCCCGCTCGTCGGTGAACGGGGCCGCACGTGCTGTGAAGAGTTACGTCGTCCCACGGCGTGCCGGCGCCGTCGGTCCTGCACCTACCGATCGGTCAGCCGCGCATCAGTCCTTTCAGGAAGGCCAGGCCATCGACAGCGATGGCGTCCTGGGTGGGGGCGAGCGGTCGCCAGATCGAGGCGGCCGTCGCGATGGTCGCGTTGTCGGCGGTGAACGACTCGATGCACAGCGAGCCGTCGTAGCCCACCCGGTCGAGCGCGCCGAGGAACGCGTGCCAGTCGAGGTGATCGCTGCCGGGGGCCCCGCGGTCGTTGCCGCAGACCTGCACGTGCGCGATGCGGTCCCCGGCGCGCGTCACCGCGGCCGCCAGGTCCGTCTCCTCGATGTTCATGTGGTAGATGTCGAGCATGAGCCCGATCCCCTCGGACGGGAGGGGCGCGACGACGGCGAGGCCCTGGTCGACCGTGTTGACCAGGCTCGTCTCGTAGCGGTTGAGCGGTTCGAGGCCGATCCGCACGCCCGCGGCCATCGCGTGCTCGACGACGGGGGCCAGGTGGTCGACCAGCTCGGCGTTCGCGGCCTCGCGCTGGCCTGCGGTCATCCGCCAGGTGCGCCCCACGGACGCGTACGCAGGTCCGCCGATGACGCGGGAACCGACCACGTGCGCCATGTCGACGACCTGGCGCAGGTAGTCCTGGGTCCGGCGGATCGTGCCGGCGTCGGCCGAGACGAGCTCGCGTCCCGGTCCCATGACGAGCGAGACCGATGCCCCGAGCCCGTGCTCGGCGAGGACGTCCGCGGCGAGCTGCGGGTTCCAGTCCGTCACGTCCTCGACGGGCAGCTCGAGGACGTCGAAGCCCCACCCGGCGACTCGCGGGGCGATCTCGCGCAGGGAGGCGTCGGTCAGGGGCGAGGTCCACACCCAGGTGTTGACCCCCAGGGGGCGCGTGCGAGCCACGGTGCTCTCTTTCGTCGGTGGGTGCGTTGCCCGGGCGCCCGACGCCGGAGCCCACCTTCGCGGGGAAGGTGCGCTCCGTCGTCGGGCGCCCGGGACGGTGCTGTGCGTGCCGGCTCCCGGCCGGTCCCCCGAGGAGAGCGAGGGACCGGCGGGGCGGCTACCGGTCGTGCGGTGCCCGGCGTGTGCACCGGGCCTCGGTCACCGACCGGGGTCTGACGCGACCGCGGACCGGGTCAGCGGTTCGTCCATGCCTCGGGGTAGCCGGGCAGGTCCTCGCCGCCGAACTTGGCGTAGTGCAGCGAGGGCATGTCCTTGTTGGCCTCGAGGTAGGCGTCCAGGTCCTCGCCCGTGATGGGCGACTGCGGCAGGACCCACTCGGCCGGGACCTGCTCGCCGTTCCAGATCATCTGGGCCGCGAGGATCGGGGTGCGCCACTGGAAGTTGGAGTACACGGCGCCCAGGGCGGTCATGTCCGTCTCCTTCCACTTGCGCATGAAGCTCAGCTCGTCCTCGCCCATGAAGACCGGGTAGGGCTTGCCGGCGTCCTCGAACGCCTCGACCGCCGCGACGGCGCCGTCACCGGCGTCCATCCAGATGCCGTCCACGTCACCGCGCTGCAGGTACTGCGTCACGATGTCCTTGATCTTCGCGCCGTCACCACCGGTGAACTCCTGGCCCACGACCTCGATGTCGCTCTCGGAGAAGATCTTGTCCGCGGCGGCCCAGCGGTTCTCCAGGACGTCGACGCCGGGCAGGATGCGCAGGGCCAGGACCTTCGAGCCGGGCTCGAGGTTCTCGACCAGGAACTCGGCGCCGTCGGCGCCGTAGGCGTAGCCGCCGATCGGGTGGATGTAGGTCACCATGCAGTCGGAGTTGACGCCGCGGTCGAACACGATGACGGGCTTGCCGGACTCGCACGCCGCCTCGACCGCAGGGGTCAGCGTCGCGGTGGTCGACGGCGAGATGATGATCGCGTCGCAGTCACCGGCCTCGACGAACGCCTGGATGTCCGAGATCTGCTTGTTGTCGTCGTCCGCGGCGTCCGAGACGCGGAACTCCGAGATCTCGCCCGAGGCCTTGAGGACCTCGACCTGCTGCTGCATCGTGATGAAGCCCGTCACGCGCCACGGGTTGGAGACCGAGGCGTTGGAGAAGCAGAGCTTCTTGCCGCCCTCCTTGGCGTACTGCGCGGTGTCCACGTACTCGGGGTCGATCGCCTGCAGCCACGGCTGCTCGGCCGGTCCCTCGGGCACCGCGGTGCGCTGGGCGAGCTGACGGTCGTAGTCGGCCTGCACGAACCACTGGCTGTTCGCACCCGACTCGTTCGACTCCTCCCCCGCCTCGGTCGCGGTCTCGCCCCCGGCGGGGGCGTCGGGCACGTCGGTGCTGCACGCAGCGGTGAACAGCAGTGCCGCGGTCGCGGCCCCTGCCATGAGAACTCGAGAGCGTCGCATGTTCCTTCTCCTGTGATCGGAAGACTTCGTTGTCCTGCCCGTCGCAGCTGCGCGACGGTCTGTCGGGGACGGATCTGTGTGGCGTTCCGGGTGGTGACCGGAGGACTAGGGCGCTGCTGGCTGGGGCTCCTTCGGGACGGTGGGTTCGGTGACCCCTGCCGGGGTGGTGGGAGGGCTCGGGCTGCTCGTGGGAGCAGCCTTGGAGCGGCGCGGCATCGCGGCGTAGGCCACCGCGACGATGATGATCACGCCCTGGACCGCGGGGCGGATGGTGGACGGCAGGCTGAGCTGGTTGAACAGCGTGAACAGGGCCTCGAGCGTCAGCGCACCGGCCATGGCCGCGACCACCGACCCCCGGCCGCCGCCCAGGACGACGCCGCCCAGGACGACCGCGGTGATCGCCATGAACTCCAGTCCCTCGCCCACCTGGGCCGTCACGCCGGCGTAGCCACCGATGAGGATGCCCGCGACCGTGGCCATGAAGCCCGAGAACAGGAAGGCCCGCGTGCGCACCCACCAGACCGAGGCGCCCGAGAACGCCGCGGCCACGTCGTTGTCGCCGGTCGCGACGAGCGTGCGGCCGAACGGGCGCCGCATGAGGACCACCGCGATCACGCCGAGCACGAGCGTGATGAGCACCGCGTAGGGGACCTGGAACTGTCCCGGGGTGTCGGGCAGTCCCCCGCGACCCCACTGGCGGAAGCCGTCCGTGAGCGACCCCGTGGGCGCCCCGCCGGTCCAGAGGCGGATCGCGCCGTAGAGCACGAGCATCATGCCGAGCGTCGTGATGAACGACGGGACCTTCAGGAGCGTGACGATCAGGCCGTTGACGAGCCCCACCGCCAGGCCGAACAGGACCATGAGACCGATCACGGGCCAGGTCATGGAGTCCTCGCCGTCGATGAGCTTGGCCGCGATGACGACCTGCGCCCCGACGAGCGAGCCGACCGAGAGGTCGAACTCCCCCGACACGATGACGAAGTACTGCCCGATCGCGAGCACGATGAGCGGCGCCGCCTTCTTGAGGAAGGCCATGAGCGACATGGGCTCGCCGAACGAGGGGTTCATCACGAGGATCGCGACGAACACCACGATCAGCAGGGCGTAGACCGTCCAGGTGCTGCCGGACGTGACGCGCTGGACCCAGCGGGAGAAGCCGCCCCGGGTCTCGGTCGGCGTGGCGCCCGGGGTGCTCGGGCGGGTCGCGGGGCTGCTCGCGCTCATCGGGTGGCCTCCTTGCCGGTCGTGGCGGACGGGTTCTCGGGGTTCGCGGGCGCCCCTGGGCCGCCCGGTCCGCTGCGGGAGCCCGGTCGGACGGACTGGGCCAGGGCCCGGAACCTCGCTCTGCTGCTGGCGGGGTCGATCTGGCGGCGGGCGTACATGGCGACAGCGGCGATGATGATCGCGCCGCGCAGGACGTCCTTGAAGAACGGGCTGACGTCGAGCACGTTGAACACGGTGTCGAGCGAGGCGAGGATCAGGACGCCGGCGATGGTGCCGAGGATCGAGCCACGGCCTCCCATGAGCAGGGTCCCGCCGAGCACCACGGCGGCGATCGAGTTGAGGTCGTAGCCGTAGGTGTAGACCAGGGCGTTGCCCGTGCCGAACCGCGCCGCGATGAGGAGACCGGCCACGCCCGCGCACAGCGAGCACAGGACGTGGGCCAAGATGATCGACCGGTCCGTGCGGATCCCCGAGAGGCGGGCGACGTCGATGTTCCCCCCGACCGCGAACATGTGATAGCCCGGGCGGGTGCGGGTCAGGAGCACGACGCCGAGCACCATGACCACCGCGAGCACGACGACCGAGACCGGCACCGGGCCGATGCGTGTGTACCCGAAGGACTGGAACGCCTTGGGGACCTCGCCCGACGGGCCCTTGAACTGCGTGTCGAGGTAGCCCTTGATGATGAGACCGACACCGAGCGTCGCGATGAACGAGTTCACGCGGAGCTTCGAGATGACGAGCCCGTTGACCAGCCCGACGCCCGCGGCGACCGCGAGCGCCGCCACCACACCGAGCCAGATGCGCGACGGGTCACCGGCCATGGTCGTCGCGGCCACCAACGAGGACCAGGCCACGACGTACCCGACCGACAGGTCGAGCGACTTGCAGAGGATGACGAACGTCTGGCCGATCGCGACGAAGCCCAGCAGGCTCGTCTGGGACAGCAGGTAGAACAGGTTCCCCTGGCTGAAGAAGCTGCCGCCCTGTGCTGCGACGAGACCGGCCGAGATCACGAGGATGCCGACGAGCGCGAGGTAGACGATGCCCGTCGAGCCGAGCCGGCGCCGTCGGGGGCCGGACGTCGCGCTCCCCGCCCTGGGCGAAGCGGTGCTCACCGCGGTGCTCATTTCTCCTCCTGGAGGGTGTCGCTGTGCGCGGGACGGGGTGGTCGGACGGTGGACCCGACGGGGACGTCGAGCGCGGAGAGGTCGACCTCGACGTGCTCCGACGTGTCCCCCGCCCCGGTCGCGAGCGCCATGATGGTCTCCTCGTCGCTGCCCGCGGGGAGCTCGCCGGCCAGGCGGCCGTCGCGCATCACGAGGATGCGGTCGGCCATGGCGACGACCTCGGGGAGCTCGGACGAGATGAGCAGGATCGCGACCCCGCGCGCCGTGAGGGTGCGCATGAGGTCGTAGACCGCGCGCTTGGCGCCGACGTCGATGCCTCGCGTGGGTTCGTCGAGCACGATGACCGACGGGTCCGTCACGAGCCACTTGGCCAGGACGACCTTCTGCTGGTTCCCGCCCGAGAGGTACTGGACCTCTGCGTCCTCGGAGCGCGAGACCAGGTCGAGCGACGACAGGATGCCGGGGATCGCCTTGGCGCGGCGGTCGGACGAACCGGGGGTCACGGCGTCGAGCACGAGCCGCGCGTTCGCGGAGATCGACTGCTCGAGCGCGAGGCCCTCGGCCTTGCGGTCCTCGGTCACGAGCGCGAGCCCGAGGCGGACCGCCTCGCGGGCCGAGCCGACCGTGACGGGCTTGCCGTCGAGCAGGACCGTCCCCCGCGTGAAGGGGGCGACACCGAACACGCCGTGCGCGATCTCGGTGCGCCCGCTGCCCTGGAGCCCCGCGAGCGCCACGATCTCCCCTGCGCGGACCTCGAGGTCGATCGCGTCGACCTGGGTGTTGCCCGCACCCGCGAGGGCGAGCTTGACGGCTCCGGGCACCGTGCCCGGGTCCTTGTCCGGGTAGTAGCCCGCGAACTCGCGCCCGACCATGGTCCGCACGAGCTGGTCCGGGGAGATGTCGGCCGTCGCGGTCGTCAGGACGAAGTCGCCGTCCTTGAGGACCGTGATGGTGTCGCAGAGGTCGAAGATCTCCTTCAGGCGGTGCGAGACGTAGAGGATCGCGACCCCGCGGGAGCGCAGCTGCTGGACGAGCGCGTACAGCAGCTCGACCTCCTGGTCGGCGAGGGCCGCGGTGGGCTCGTCCATCGAGATGATGCGTGCGTCGTAGGAGACGGCCTTGACGATCTCGACGATCTGCTGCTCGGCCACCGACAGCGACCCGACACGCATCCACGACGCGAGGCCGTGGAGGCCGAGGTCGGCGAGCAGCGCGTCGGTGTCGCGGGCCATGCGCCGGGCGTCGACGATCCCGAACCGGCGCGGCTCGCGACCGAGGTAGACGTTCTCCGCGACCGTGCGCTCGGGCAGGAGGTTGAACTCCTGGAAGACGGTCGAGACCCCGGCCGCCTGCGCGGCGAGCGGGGACGCGAACGTGGCGGGCGCGCCGTCGAGCTCCATGGTCCCCGCGTCGGGCTGGTGGACCCCGGCGATGATCTTCATGAGCGTGGACTTGCCGGCGCCGTTCTCCCCGACGAGCGCGTGGACCTCGCCGGGTCGCACGTCGAGGTCGATGCCGCGCAGGACCGAGTTGCCGAAGAAGACCTTGCCGATGCCCCGCAGCTGCAGGAGGGGCGCGCTCGCGCCCTCGCCCGCCGTCGGTGCTGTCATGCCTCTACCTCCACCCAGGTGCCGGTGCGTGCGGAACGGGCCACGGCCTCCGCGAGGTGCGCGGCCCGGAGCCCGTCGGCGAACGTGGGCAGCCCGTCGGGCGTGCGCCCGGCGATGGCCGCGGCGGTGTCGCCGACGAGAGCGTTGAAGCAGTCCTGGTACCCCTGGGGGTGACCCGCGGGGAGCCGGGAGTAGCGGGCGGCCGCGGGCGAGAGCGCCTCGGGGTCGCGCACGAGCAGGCGGCTCGTGTCACGGCGGCCCTCCCAGAGGCTCTCGGGGGCCTCCTGGTCGAACGCGAGCGTCGACTCGGAGCCGGAGATCTCGAGGAAGAGGCGGTTCTTGCGGCCGGCCGAGACCTGGCTGATGACCGCGGAGCCGAGCGCCCCGCCGTCGGTCTCGTACTGGAGGGTCACGGCGTCCTCGGTGCGCACCGCGGTCGGTCGTCCGTCGGCACCGAGCCGCTCGGCGTTGACGGTCGCAGTCTGCGCGACGAGCCGCACGATGCGCTGGCCCGTCGTGAACTCGAGGAGGTCGCAGAAGTGCGACCCGATGTCGCCGAACGCGCGGCTCGCCCCGCCGAGCGCGGGGTCGACGCGCCAGTTGTCGTCGCTCGCGCGCAGCAGCCAGTCCTGGAGGTAGGACCCGTGGACCAGGCTGATCGTGCCGACGGCGCCGCTGCGCACCCGCTCGCGCGCCTCGCGCACCATCGGGTGGAAGCGGTAGGCGAAGGGCACGACGGTGACGCGGCCGTCCGTGGCGGAGGCCCGCGCGGCGAGGTCGGCCAGCGCTACGGCGCCGGCGAGGTCGGTGGCGAGGGGCTTCTCGCACACCACGTGCTTGCCTGCCGCGAGCGCCGCGGTGGCCAGGGGGACGTGCAGGAAGTTGGGGGTGCACACGTGCACGACGTCGACGTCGGGGTCGTCGATGAGCTCCTGCGCTGTGGCCGCGTAGCTCTGCGCACCGAGGTCGGCTGCTGCCTCGCGGGCACCGTCGAGGTCGATCCCGGCGACGGAGACGAGGTCGCCCCCGGCCGTGCGGATCGCACGGGCGTGGACCTCGCCGATGAAGCCGGTGCCGATGAGGCCGGCGCGGTATCCCGCGGCGGGCAGGCGGCTCGGCAGCAGGTCGGTCGCGGAACGGTCAGGGACGGGGATGGTCGCAGCGCCCACGGCGGCGTGTCCGTCCAGGACGGACAGCTCCGTCCTGGCGGCGGGGGCGTCGATGGCCCCGTGGTCTCGCGCGACTTCTTCGGCTCGCATGTCCCACACCGTAGGGCGACTTCTGACGAGCGTCAAGCAAAAGCCGAATGTTAGATGTCACCGTTTGGTAACTCCATCGGTTAAACAATTGCCGAGGCCTACCGTTCCCCGGCAGACCGCTGTCCCCCGCGCACGCCGAAGGGCGCCCTCCCGGGTGGGAGGGCGCCCTCATGGTGAGCTCCTGGCCTACTCCTTGGTCGAGAACGCCGCGTCGAACGCGGCCTCGGGAGCCTCGAACGCGTACTGCTTCACGAACGCGAGCGCCTCGGGCGCGCCCACCAGGCGGTCCATGCCCGCGTCCTCCCACTCGACCGAGATGGGCCCCTCGTAGCCGATGCTGTTGAGCATCCGGAAGGCATCCTCCCAGGGCACGTCGCCGTGGCCGGTCGAGATGAAGTCCCAGCCGCGGCGGGGGTCGGCCCAGGCCAGGTGCGAACCCAGACGACCGTTGCGGCCGTTGTGCATGCGCTTCTTCGTGTCCTTGCAGTCCACGTGGTAGATCCGGTCCTGGAAGTCCCAGAGGAACCCGACCGGGTCCAGGTCCTGCCACACCATGTGGCTCGGGTCCCAGTTGAGGCCGAACGCCTTGCGATGACCGATCGCCTCGAGCGTGCGGACCGTGGTCCAGTAGTCGTACGCGATCTCGCTCGGGTGCACCTCGTGGGCGAAGCGGACCCCGACCTCGTCGAAGACGTCCAGGATCGGGTTCCACCGGTCGGCGAAGTCCTGGTAGCCCGCGTCGATCATGTCCTGCGACGCCGGCGGGAACATCGCGACGTACTTCCAGATCGACGAGCCGGTGAAGCCCACGACGGTCTTGACGCCCAGCCTCGCCGCGAGCCGGGCGGTGTTCTTCATCTCCTCGGCCGCGCGCTGCCGCACACCCTCAGGATCACCGTCGCCCCACACGCGGTCCGACAGGATGTCGCGGTGCCGCTGGTCGATCGGGTCGTCGCACACCGCCTGCCCCTTGAGGTGGTTCGAGATCGCGTAGACCTTCAGCCCGTGCGCCTCGAGCAGCGCGAGCTTGCCCGCGACGTACTCCTCGTCGTCCCAGCGCCACGGGTCCAGGTGGTCGCCCCAGCAGGCGATCTCCAGGCCGTCGTAGCCCCAGCCCGACGCGAGGCGCACGACCTCCTCGAAGGGCAGGTCGGCCCACTGGCCGGTGAACAGGGTGATGGGTCGTGCCATGTCGATGTCTCCTTCGTTCCGACGCCCGGTGGTTCGGGATGTCTGGGTGGTTTCTGGGGCTCGGTGGGCGTGCCGGCTCAGGGGCGCTTCGTGGCCGTCGCGCGGCGACGGAGCACGAGCACGGCCCCCGCTGCGAGCAGCAGGACCACGCCCCCCACGACGAGCGCCGTCGTCGGGACGCCCGACCCCTCGTCGCTCGCGGCCGCTGCCGAGGCCCCCTCTCCCGAGGCGTCGCCCTCGGCACCGTCCTGCGCACCGTCCTCCGCGGGCGCGGGCGCGGCGGGCGGCGGGACCACGTCGATCTGCGAGGTCGCGGTCGTGGCGACCGGGGTGGTCGTCGTCGCGGTCACGGTCCAGTGGCCGTCGGTCAGGACGTCGGGAGCGGACGTGTACCACCCCACGCCCTCGGAGGCCGACGAGAGCTGGAGGGGGCCGATCTCCGTCCCGGCGTCGGACACCGCCGTCACCATGACGTCGACGATCTCCTCGACCGGGTGCCCGTCCGTCTTGTAGGTCACGTTGACCGAGATGCCGCCGGCGCCGTCGCCGCCGATCGACAGGATGATGTCGCCTCCGTGCGCGCTCGCGGGCACCGCGCCGAGCACGGTCGCGAGCAGCGTCCCGAGCAGCAGGGCCATGCCGGCGGCCGCGGCCGCGCGCACGCGCCCAAGGGCGCGGGTCAGGGGGCCGGAGCGGGCGCGAGGGCGCGGGGTGCGCGCCCGGTCGGGACCGGTGTGCCGGTTCTGCTGCTGAGTCATGTCGCTCATCACCTCGTCGTGAAGAAGGGTCGTGCGTCGGGCTGTGCGGCCCGGTGGACCGAACGGTACTGCTGGACGTGCGGTGCACGACCGCGCCTCGCGCGGCGGTGCAGCCGGTGGTGCTCGCCCGCGGGACGCAGGTCCCGCAGGTGCCCCCTCCGGTCTCGGAGGGGGTGGCTCCCGGCACCGGCCGGAGCACCGGGGTTCCGGTGCCGGGGGCCGGTGCTCCCCGGTCGCCGACTCACGTCGTCGTCCGGGGAGCACCCGGGTGTGCGCGGCCTTCGACCGTGCTGGCGAGGTCCCGGCCGAAGGGCCCCCGTCAGCACACGTCGGTCGACGCTCCACGGCACACCGGTCGTTGCCGGTGAGGTCGCGGCGTCACCGCCACGACCTCACCGGGGCCGGTCAGCCGCAGCTCGCCGCGGCGTGGTCGACCGTGAAGGTGGTGGTCCTCCCCTCGGCGTCCGTCGCGGTGACCGTGACCTGTCCGGCGTCGATCGACGCCGCACGGGTCGCGAAGGACTGGTGGGCCGACTTGCCCGCCGCGACGCCCGTGAAGGTCTTGGTGCCGTAGGCCGAGCGGACCACGATCGTGACCGGGGCGTCGCCCGAGTTCACGGCCGTGACCGCGAGCGTCACGCGGTTCGCGACGCACTTGGGGGCCGCCGAGACCGTCACGGGGACGGTCTCGCCGGCGGGCACGTCGACCGACTGCGTCGAGACGTTCCCGGCCAGGTCGGTCGCCCGGTACGCGAACGTCACGGCCTCGTCACCGACGGCGACCGGGGCGTCGTACGCGGCCCAGGTCGTCCCGTCGAGCGAGTACTCGACCGAGGCGACGCCCGAGACGGCGTCCGTGGCGACGACCTCGACCGTGCGGTCCTCGCGCAGCGTCGCCGCCACGCTCGGGCCGTCGGCGTCGATCTTGACCACCACGTCGGCGCCCGTCGCGTTCTCGGTGCCGGCCGAGGCCCGCACCTTGAGCGTGTGCTCGCCCGGGCCCGACACGACCACGGGGGCCGTGTACTCGGCCCACGCGCCGCCGTCGAGCTGGTACTCGCGGTAGACCTGCTGGCCGGCCGCACCGCCCGTGGTGGCGACCGTGACGGTCACCGGACCGGTCCACCAGCCGTTCGCGCCCGACGGCGAGGCCGGGTCGAGCGACCCGCTCACCGTGAGCGGCTCGGCTGCCGGGCCCACGACCTTGAAGTGCTCGAAGGTCGCGGTCGCGGAGGCCTGCTGGCCCGCGCCCAGGGCGTACAGACCGATCTTCGCGTCCGCCAGACCCGGGTTGGTGACCTTCTCCGCCATCTCGGTCCACGTCACGCCGTCGGCGCTGTACGAACCCGTGTAGGTCGTACCCACCTTGGCCAGACGCAGCCACCAGACGCCCTGCGTCAGGCTGTTGACGTTGGGCTGCGGGTTGAGGACGGTCGCACCGGCCTCGCTGCGCATCTCGAGCCCACGGTCGACCGCCGCGCCCGGCTGGTTCTTCGTGATGAAGTCCAGCTTGACGTAGTTGTCGTCGTCGCCGTACAGGATCAGACCACCCTGCTGGTACTGCTGGTCGAACGTCGAGCCGTCGACCTTGGTCTCGACGGTCCAGTCACCGGCAGGCTGGTCCTGCAGGACGATGTTCGGCACGTCGGTGTTGCCCGTGCCGTAGATGTCCGTGGGCGTCGTGTCGATCTCGAGCTTGCCACCGGCCACCCGGAGGCCCGACGCGTCAGGACGGACCACGCTGTTCCAGCGGCAGCCGTCGAGCGACGTCCCCTCGAACTCGTCGTCCGGCCCGGCCGCGGTGGCCGTGTCGTCCGGCGTGATGTGGAACCAGTCGAACTTCGCGTCGACCACGTCGGGGACGGAACCGTCGTTCGCGAACGCGACGAGCCCGATCTTCGGGTTCACGAGCCCGTGCAGCGACTTGGTCTCGGACATGGCCGTGAAGTCCAGACCGTCGGCCGAGTAGTACGCCCGCAGGTTCGACCCGTCGCTCGTGTAGCGCACGTAGAACGTGTCCGGGAAGTCCGTCGTGATGTTCACGTTGGACGCGGCCACCTCGTTCGGCGCGCCGTTCTCCTCACGGATGAACTGGAAGACGCGCGAGTTCGGGTCGGCCCCGGTCCCGCGGCCCTGGATGACCATCTTGGCGTAGTTGTCACCGTCGCCCCACAGGAGCAGACCGGCCTGCTGGTACTGCGCGCGTGCCGGGAAGGTGACCTTGGTGGTCGCCGTCCACGGACCCGAGGGCAGGTCCTGCAGGACGATGTTGGACACCGGTCCCTCGCCCTGGCCGTAGAAGTCCGCCTTGCTCGCGGGGATCACCAGGTGACCGTCGGAGACCGCGAGCTTCTGGTCCCGGCGGATGATCGTGGACCAGCGGTCCTCGTCCACCGCGGTGCCCGTGAAGTCGTCCGAGCGGCCCGAGAAGCACATGACCGGACCGGCCTCGTTGACCTTGATGTTCACGTACTTGACCGTGTACGCACCACCGGCGTCGGTCACGCGGACCTGGAGCCGGTAGGTGCCCGCCGCGGTGTACGTGTGCGAGAACTCGGGACCGCCGTCGACGAACCCGCCGCCCAGCCCGTCGTCCCACGCGTACACCAGGTCGGACGCCTCGCCGTCGGGGTCGGAGCCCGTCGCGGTCGCCGTGACCGTCAGCGGGGCCGGACCGGCGAGCGTGGGCACGTCGAGCTCGACGTCGGGACGGACGTTGTCCGTCACGCCACGGCCCTCGATGTCCATCCAGTTGACGTTGATGCCGCCCGAGAGCAGGACGAAGTAGAGCGTCCCGCTGCCTTCCGGCACGTTCGTCAGCTGTGTCGACACGTCGCGGTAGACCTGCCAGTCCCCCGTGTTCGGCACGGTGATCCGGCCGATCTCGGGGCCGTCCGCCGCGTCCCAGCGCAGCGAGACCACGCCGTTCGCGTTGGGCGAGGCCACGCGCAGGCTGATCGCCTCGACGTTGGCCAGGCTCACGGGCTCGTGCGCCCACCAGTCACCGGGCTCGATGTAACCCAGGTTCTGGCCGCCGCCCGCGGAGTCCGAGGTGGTCTCCTTCTGGACGCCGGGGGTGCCGCTCGTGCCGATCGAGGTCTCACGACCCGTCGAGGTGTAGAACTCCGACTGGACGCGCTTGGGCTGGAGCACCTGCAGCGCGTTGCCCGTGAGCGGGACGCCGGCGTCGCCGCCGTCGTCCGTGTACGAGCCCTCGATGACCCAGAAGATGTTCGACTCGATGCCGTGCCCCTCGTCGCGAGCGGTCTGGAGCACGCCCTCGCAGCCGTACAGCTCCTCCATGGGGTGCGCGTGCGAGTCGTGGCCGAGCGAGGTGCGCAGCGCCACCGTGGAGCAGTCCACCTCACCGTCGGGGTCGTCGACCGTGATCCGGTAGCGGACCTGGTCACCCCACTCGAAGAACCCGCCGTTGTCCGGGAACTCGATCTTCACCACGGGCGCCTGGTTGCCGACGACGATCGTGACGTTCGCGACCGCGAGCTTGCCGTCGGGGTCGCTCACCGTGAGCTGCGCCGTGTAGGAGCCGTTCGCGGTGTAGGTGTGGGTCGGGTTGGCCTCGGTCGAGGGCGCGGAGCCGTCGCCGAAGGTCCACTGGAGCGAGATGGGCTCGCCCGCCGGGTGACGCGAGCCCTCCGAGGAGAACTGGACCGTCAGGGGCGCGGAGCCGCTCGTCACGTCCGCCTGGGCGTGCGCGATGGGCGACGGGTCACCCTGGACGTAGTTGACCTTGTAGACCGCGCTCGAGTCGTTGTTTCCGCCGAAGCCCGAGCCCCAGTCGATCACGTACAGGGCGCCGTCGGGACCGAAGTCGAAGTCCATCGGCCGGTCGAACCCGTTGGACGGGTCGAGCACGCCCGGCAGCACCCGGTTGATGTCGACGATCTGGTCACGCTTGTCGCCGTCGAGCTGGATCGAGAACATCGTGCCGTGGTTCCACTCGCCGAACAGCGCCTTGCCGTCCCAGTAGGCGGGCCACTTCACGTCGGAGTCGAGCTCGGGGTCGAACTCGTACACGGGGCCGCCCATGGGCGCGCCGCCGCCACCGATCTCGGGGAACTGCGGGTTGGCCGCGCCGGTGTACCAGATCTCGGCGGCCGTGGCGGCCGGGAGCTTCTGGATACCCGTGTTGTTCGGCGAGTCGTTGGTCGTCCCCGCCGCGCAGTCGAACGACGCACCGGACTGGCCGGTCGCGAAGTTGTAGTCGACGTAGGACGTGTTGGCGCCCGTGCAGTACGGCCAGCCGTAGAAGCCCGGCTCGCTCACGACGTTCCACTCGACCGCGCCACGAGGACCGCGGGCCGGGTCGGCCGCCCCCGAGTCGGGACCGTAGTCGCCGACGAGGACGTTGCCCGAGGCCGGGTCGAGACCGATCCGGAACGGGTTGCGGAAGCCCATGGCGTAGATCTCGGGGCGCGTCTTGTCGGTGCCCGGGGCGAACATGTTGCCCTCGGGGACCGTGTACGTCCCGTCGTCCTGCGGCGTGATGCGCAGCACCTTGCCGCGCAGGTCGTTCGAGTTCGCCGACGAGCCCTGGGCGTCGAAGTTCTTGCGACCGGGGCGCTCGTCGGTCGGCGTGAAGCCGCCCGACTCGAACGGGTTGGTGTTGTCCCCCGTGGCGAGGATCAGGTTGCCGTCGTCGTCGAAGATCATGTCCCCGCCCGCGTGGCAGCACGTGTCGCGCTGCGTCGTCACGGTCAGGAGCTTCTTCTCGCTCGCGAGGTCGAACGTCTTGGACGCCGCGTCGTAGGTGAAGCGCGAGATCCGGTTGTGCGGGCCGTCCGACCCGACGTTCGCTGGCGACCAGTAGGCGTAGAGCCAGCCGTTCCCGGCGAAGTCGGGGTCGAGCACCAGGCCCAGCAGCCCGTCCTCGTTCGCCTGCGTCACGTTCAGCGTGAGCGCCGTCGAGGTGACGTTGGCGTCGTGGTCGATGCGGCGGACGCGGCCGTCACGCTCGGCGTAGAACACCGTGCCGTCGGGGGCGACGTCGAGCATCATCGGGTTGCTCGTGTCCTCGTCGAGCGCGACGCGCTCGAAGCTCGCGCTCTGCGTCGCGTTGCAGTCCGAGTCGACGACGCCCGCGGCGGTCTGGATGCCGCCCAGCAGGTGCTCGACGAAGTTCGGCTCGGTGTAGCTGGCCTGCGTGTGGCCGCCACCGGTGTACCAGGAGCGCCCGCCCTCGTAGGTCTGGCACCAGGCGATCGGGTGGTCGGAGCCCATCTTGGCGCTGCCCGCGTCGTAGGACGTCTCGTCGAGGCTCGCGAGCACGTGCACCTTGTCGCGCGGGCTCGTGCGGAAGTTGTACCACTCGTCGAACCTGTCCCACCGGGACGGCAGGTGCGCGGTCGAGGGGTGGGCCCCGTCCTCCACCTTGATCGTGGCGTCCTGGTTCTGCGGGTGACCGGAGAAGTAGGCGCCCACGAGGTTGCCGTACCAGGGCCAGTCGTACTCGGTGTCGGACGCCGCGTGCACGCCGGCGTACCCGCCGCCGTTGGCGATGTACCGCTCGAACGAGGCCTGCTGCTCGGTGTTGAGCACGTCGCCGGTCGTCGAGAGCCAGATCACGACCTCGTACTGCGCGAGGTTCGCGTCGTTGAAGTCGGCCGCGTCCTCCGTGACGTCGACCGTGAAGCCGTTCTCGGTGCCGAGCTTCTCGATCGCCGCGATCCCGGCGGGGATCGCGTCGTGCCGGAACCCGGCGGTCTTGGAGAAGATCAGGGCGTCGAAGGGCGCCGCGGCGGCCTCCGGGGCTGCCGCGACGGACGCGGCGGGCTGGACGGAGCTGAGGGATCCGGGTGCAGCGGCGAATGCCGCCGCCCCGGTCGCCATGGACAGTGGGAGGGCCACCGCGGTAGCGGCGACGGCCGCGACCGTGCGCATCGTTGCGCGCGGTGCTCTCCAGAGCACGTTTCTCACCAAGGACTCCTCGTGATGATGGGACAAGGGTGCTGCGCTCCGGGGCGACGACGGCATCGGCCATGACCCGTCGTCGCCGGTGACGGACCTGCTCCGCCGGGCATCTCGCACCACGTTCCACGTGGCTCCCCCGCCGGTCCGGCGGGACGGTGGACCTCCTCTCAGATCTGCTGCCAGTCGCTGTCGGACGCAGCGCTGCGCTCGACGGCTTCGAGGATTCGCTGGACGGCCAGGCCGTCGGCGAAGGACGGGGTGGGCTGGGTGCCGGCCGCGACGTCGCGCACGAGGTCGACGGCCTGGTGCGTGAACGCGTGCTCGTAGCCGAGCCCGTGGCCGGCCGGCCACCAGCTCGCGATGTACGCGTGCTGAGGCTCGGTCACGACGATCCGCCGGAATCCCGCGACCTGCGGGTCGTCGGACGCGTCGAAGAAGTGCAGGACGTTCATGTCCTCGAAGTCGAACGCCACGGAGCCGCGCGAGCCGTTGATCTCGAGCCGGATCGCGTTCTTTCGACCGTAGGCGAAACGGGTGGCCTCGAAGACCCCCAGCCCCCCGCCCGTGAGCCGCGCGAGGAAGACCGCGGCGTCGTCGACCGTGACCGGGCCCTTCTCGGTGCCGGCGGTGCCGGACAGGCCCGAGAAGCCGGTCGCGATCGGGCGCTCGTCGACGAACGTCTCGAGGACCCCCGAGACCCCGGTGATCGACTCGCCCGTGATGAACTGCGCGAGGTCGATGATGTGCGCCCCGATGTCGCCGAGCGCCCCGGACCCCGCCTTGGTCTTGTCGAGGCGCCACGAGAGCGGCACGTTCTCGTCGGCGATCCAGTCCTGGAGGTACTGGGCGCGCACGTGGCGGACCGTGCCGATCCTGCCGTCGACGACGAGCTGGCGTGCGAGCTGGACCGCGGGGACCCGACGGTAGGTGAAGCCCACCGTGGAGAGCACACCGCGCTCCGCGGCCGCCTCGGCGGCGGCGACCATGAGCTCGGCCTCGGCCACCGTGTTGGCCAGCGGCTTCTCGCACAGCACGTGCTTGCCCGCCTCGAGCGCCGCGATCGCGATCTCCGCGTGCGTGTCGCCCGGGGTGCAGATGTCGACCAGGTCGACGTCGTCGCGCGCCACGAGCTTGCGCCAGTCGGTCTCGACGTCGCGCCAGCCGAGCTTGTGCGCGGCCGCGGTGACCGCGTCCGCGTTCCGGCCGGCCAGCACGCGCATCTCGGGTGCGAGCGGCAGGTCGAAGAACCGCGGTGCGGTGCGCCATCCCTGCGAGTGGGCAGCCCCCATGAACGAGTACCCGACCATGCCGATCCCGAGGGCCGGGTGACCGTCTTGCGCCATCTCAGGCACTTCCTTTCGTGGTGGACGTCACGGGCGGGCGGGAAGCCGGGGCGACCGGCCCGCCCGTGACGACGACGGGGTGGGACGTGCTCAGGACTGGAAGGCCGACGGCAGGTACTCGTCGACGTTGTCCTTGGTCACGACCGGCGCGTAGAGCTGGATCTGGCGCGGGACGCCCATCGAGGCGAGGTCGCTCATCGACTTGCCCTGGACTGCGAGGCGGGCGAGCTTGATGCCGTCGGCGGCCTGCGTGGACGGGTAGACGACCGTGGCCTGCAGGACCGTGTCGCCCGCCTTGATGTCCTCCATGACGTCCTTCGACCCGGCGCCGCCGACCATGAAGAACTCGTCACGGCCTGCCGCGTCGATCGCGGAGAGCACGCCGATGCCCTGGTCGTCGTCGTGGTTCCAGATCGCGTCGATCTTGGGCGCGGCCTGCAGGAGGTTCGACGCGGCCTGCTCGCCGCCCTGGACAGTGAAGTCGGCAGCGACGCGGTTGCTCACGTCGAGCCCGCAGCCCTCGAGCGCGTCGGCGAAGCCCTGGCTGCGGTCCTGCGTCAGGGGCAGCGAGTCGATGCCCGCGATCTCGGCGATGACCGCGTCCTTGTTGTCCCCGAGCTGCTCGCAGATGTACGTGCCGGCGCTCACGCCCATGCCGTAGTTGTCGCCGAGCACGGTGGCCCGTGCGGCGAACGGGCTGGAGAACTCGCGGTCGACGTTGATGACCGTGATCCCCGCCTCCATGGCGTCGGTCGCGACCTCGGTCAGCGCGGCGCCGTCGAACGGCAGGATGACGATCGCGTCGACACCGTCGTTGATGAAGGTCTCGATCTGGCTGATCTGGAGGTTGACGTCGTTGGTGCCCTCGGCGACCTTGAGCTCGACGTCGTCGTACTTGGCGGCCTCGGCCTGGGCGGCCTTGGTGATGGCTCCCATCCAGCCGTGGTCGGCGGCCGGGGCCGAGAACCCGATGACGACCTTGTCGCCCGACGCGTCGTTGTCGGACGACGCGACGGGGGCGGCGGCCGCGCCGGTCTCCTCGGCCTCCGGGGTGTTCGACGTGCAGGCCGACGCGAACAGCGCGACCGAGGTCAGAGCCACGGTGGCGAGGGTCAGGCGGCGACGCACCGAGGTGCGGGTACGAGCGGACATGAGGATCTCCCTTGATTCTGGTCCTGCTGGTGCTGGTTGGGACGTGCTGGGGTCCGGCCCCGGGGGGCGGGGCCGTGGTGCGGTGGTGCGGTGCGGTGCGGTGCGGTGGTGCGGTTGCGAGAGGCCCCGACGGCGGGGCGTCAGGCGGATCTGGCGCGCGAGGCGAATCGCTGCTGGAGGAGCACGGCGACCACGATGATCACGCCCTTGGCGACGGCCTGGGCCGAGGTCGACATGTTGTTCTGCGTGAAGACGTTGGTCAGCGTGGTGAAGATGAGGACGCCGAGCACGGTGCCGACGATCGTCCCGCGACCGCCCACGAGGAGCGTCCCGCCGACGACGACCGCCGCGATGACGTCGAGCTCGTAGAACAGGCCGTTCGTCGAGGACCCGGCCGTGGTGCGGGCGAGCATCATGACGGCCGCGATGCCGGTCGTGAGACCGACCAGGCCGTAGAGGTACATCGTGTGGCGCTTGACCTTGATGCCTGCGAGCCGCGCCGCCTCGGGGTTGCCACCGACGGCGACCGTGCGGCGGCCGAACGTCGTGCGGTTGAGGAGGAACCAGCCGGCGACGGCCACGACCGCGAACATCCACACGAGCACGGGGACGCCGAGCAGGTCCGCGCGGAAGAAGTCGAGGAACGCGTCGACCTCGGTGACGCGCTGCGTCTGCCGGTTGGAGATCATCTCGGCGAGACCGCGGGCGCCCACCATCATGGCGAGGGTCGCCATGAACGCGACGACCTTGCCGTAGGCGACGAGGACGCCGTTGATCAGGCCGCACGCCGTGCCGACCGCGAGGGCCACGCCGACCATGACGATCCAGTGGGTGTCGGCGGCCATGGTCTGGGTCGCGAGCGTGCTCGCCCAGACCGTGGCCAGTCCCATGACGGACCCGACGGACAGGTCGATCCCGCCGCCCGTGATGACGAAGGTCATCCCGATGCTCAGGACGCCCAGGACGGCGGCAAGGCGCAGGATCGTCAGCAGGTTGTTGACGTTCGCGAAGTTCTCCCCCGCGGTCGCGTACCCGACGATGCACAGCGCGACGAGCGCCACGACGAGGCCGATGTTCCGCCCCACCGATCCACTGAACAAATTGTGGCGCGACCGTCTGCCGTCGGGCACCTCGGAGCTCGGGGCGTGCCCCGGTCCGTCCACGACGGCGGCGCGAGCCACCTCCTGCTCGCTCATGCGGCACTTCCTTCCATGACGAGGTCGAGCACGCCGTGCTCGTCGATCGAATCTGCTGGGCCTTCGTGCACGACGCGTCCCTCCGAGATCACGAGGACGCGGTCGGAGAGACCGAGCACCTCGTCGATCTCGCTCGAGACCACGAGCACGGCCGCACCGGACGCCGCGAGGTCGCGGATCAGTGCGTAGATCTCGGCGCGCGCCCCGACGTCGACGCCCCGGGTGGGCTCGTCGAGCAGGAGGACCCGGCACCCGTGCACGAGCCAGCGCGCCAGGAGCGCCTTCTGCTGGTTGCCGCCGGACAGCGTCCGGGCGTTCCGCTCGACCCCGGCGGGGCGCAGGTCGAGCGAGACCGCCTGCTCCTTCGCCGCGGCCCGCTCCGCCCTCTCGTCGAGGAAGCCCGCCTTCGCGAAGCGACCGAACGTCGAGAGCGTGATGTTGCGGTAGACGGGTTCGTCGAGCAGCAGGCCCTGGCTCTTGCGCTCCTCGGGGCACAGGCCGATGCCCGCGTCGACCGCGGCGGCGACCGAGCCGCCGCGGAGCTTCTTGCCGCCGACCGCGACGGTCCCCTGGGTCGCGCGACGCGCCCCGTAGACGGTCTCGAGGATCTCGGACCGGCCCGAGCCGACGAGCCCGGCGAAGCCGAGGACCTCACCGGCACGGACCTCGAACGAGACGTCCGCGAACTTCCCCTCGAGCCCGAGCGACTCGACCGCGAGCAGCACGTCCGCCTCCTCGGCGACCGGCTCGCGCCCCGGGAAGACGTTGTCGACCGCGCGACCCGTCATGAGCTTGATGAGCTCGGCGGTCGGTGTCTGCGAGACCGCGAGGTTCTGCGCGACCGTGCGCCCGTCCTTGAGGACCGTGATCCTGTCGCCGATCGCCCGGATCTCCTCGAGACGGTGCGAGATGTAGACGATCGCGACCCCGCTCTCGGTGAGCTGGCGCACGACGCGGAACAGGTTCTCGACCTCTTCGCTGTCGAGCACGGCGGACGGCTCGTCCATGACGATCACCCGTGCGTCGTGCGAGAGGGCGCGGGCCATGGACACGATCTGCTTGCCCGCGGCGGACAGCTCGCCCACCTCGCGGTGGGGCGAGATCTCGGGGTGCCCCAGGCGCTTCATGAGCTCACGCGTGTTCCTGGCCGCCGTCCGTCGGCTGGAGAAGCCCGCGGTGGACAGCTCGTGCCCGAGGTAGATGTTCTCGGCGACCGTCAGACCGTCGACGACGTCGAGCTCCTGGTACATCGTGGCGACCCCGAGCTTGAGCGCGGCCACGGGGTGCGGGATGGTGACCACCTCGCCGTCGATGAGGATCTGCCCCTCGTTGGGCTGGTGCGCGCCGGCTAGCACCTTGATGAGGGTGGACTTGCCGGCCCCGTTCTGACCGAGGAGGCAGTGGACCTCTCCGGGGAGGATGTCGAGATCGACGCCGTCGAGTGCTCGGGCGCCGGGAAACTGCTTGACGATGCTCTGCATCTGCAGGAGCGGCCGGGTGGGCTGAGGGTCTGCGTTGACCATGTGGGAGAAACTAACCGACCTTTTGACGGCGGTCAAGCAGAAGGTCCTGATCTTTCGCTTCGTTACCCCACCGTGACCGACAAAAGTGGGCATGACCGTCCGAACCGCCGAGGACGACCGGCGGGTGACCCACGTCACTCATGGGCCGCTGCGACACTGCGTGCCGAGCGGTGCATAGAGGAGGAAACGGTCGAACGACAGGGGTTCCAGGGTCTCGACCGGCGAGGCGCGAGCTCCCGCAGGGCTCCGGCGACCTTGCCGCAGCAAACCACACGCTAGGTCGGCTTTTGTCGATCGTCAAGCAAAAGCCGAAGATCGCAGTACGCTAGACGGATTGTCACCACTGCGTAGCAACGAGAGGCTCCGTGATACATCGTGCCCACCGAGGAACTGCTGAAGTTCGCCCCCCGCCCGACCGGCGCCGGGGACATGTTCCAGCTGCTCCGCGACGGCCAACCCCGCACGCGGGCTGACCTCGCCGCGATCACCGGGCAGGCGCGGTCCACGATCGCCGCCCGCATCGACCTGCTCATGGCCTCCGGGCTCATCGCGCCCGCGGGCGAGGCGAGCTCGACCGGCGGCAGACCGCCCGTGACGTTCGCCTTCAGCCCCGGTGCACGCATCGTGCTCGCCGTGGACCTGGGCGCGACGCACGCGCGCCTCGCGGTCACGGACCTCGCGTCGAACGTCCTCGCAGAGGTCGACGCACCGCTCGCCATCTCCGACGGTCCGGAGAACGTCCTCGCCTGGGTCGCCGAGACCGGCGAGAAGCTCATCGCGACGACCGGGCGCGACCTCAAGGACCTGGTGAGCGTCGGCGTCGGGCTCCCGGGCCCCGTCGAGCACTCGACCGGACGACCCATCAACCCGCCCATCATGCCCGCGTGGGACGACGTCGACGTGCCCGCGATCCTCAAGCGCACGTTCGACGCCTCGGTCCTCGTGGACAACGACGTCAACATCATGGCCCTCGGCGAGCACCGCACCGCATGGCCCGGCGTGAGCGACCTGCTCTTCGTCAAGGTCGCGACGGGTATCGGCGCGGGAGTCATCTCGGACGGCGAGCTGCGCCGCGGCGCCCAGGGTGCGGCCGGCGACATCGGCCACATCGCCGTGCCCAACGCGACGGACACCCCGTGCCGCTGCGGGAACATCGGCTGCCTCGAGGCCGTCGCGAGCGGCCAGGCCATCGCCGGCGCCCTCAAGAAGGAAGGGCTCGAGGCCGCCAACAGCGGCGACGTCGTGTCCCTCGTGCGCGGCGGCGACCTCATGGCGAGCCACGCCGTGCGCCAGGCCGGCCGCGACATCGGGGCCGTCCTCGCCGCGTGCGTGAGCCTGCTCAACCCCTCCATGATCGTGGTCGGCGGCGTCATCGCCGACGCGGGAGAGCACCTGATCGCGGGCATCCGCGAGATCGTCTACCAGCGCTCGCTGCCGCTGGCCACGCAGCACCTGCGCATCGTCACGTCCCAGGCCCGGGGGCAGGCCGGCGTGCTCGGTGCGAGCGCCATGGCGATCGATCACGTACTCTCTCCCGCAGCGATCGATGCCCTGATCGCGTGAGCGCCAACGGAGGACTCATGAGCGTGCCGGACCGTCGGGCCCTGATCGTCCGGGGAGGATGGCCAGGCCACTCCCCCGAGGAGAGCACCGACCTCTTCGTCCCCTTCCTCAAGGAGTCGGGCTTCGACGTCGTCGTCGAGTCCTCGCTCGAGGTGTACGCCGACGCCGAGTACATGGTCGGCGTCGACCTGATCGTCCAGTCCTGGACCATGGGCGAGATCCTGCCCGACGAGATGCGCGGCCTGCGCCAGGCCGTGACGAACGGGACGGGTCTCGCGGGCTGGCACGGCGGGATCATCGACTCGTACCGCATGGCGACCGACTACCTGCAGATGCTCGGCGGCCAGTTCGCCGCGCACCCGGGCGACCTGGTCGACCACACCGTCGAGATCGTGCCCGAGCACGCCGAGCACCCCATCGTGGCCGGCCTCGGCCCCATCGCGCTGCGCTCCGAGCAGTACTGGGTGCTCGCGGACTCGCTCAACGAGGTCCTCGCGACCACGACCATCGAGCCCACGGCCGACTCGCCGTGGCGCTCGCCCGTGGTCTCGCCCTCGATCTGGACCCGCCGGTGGGGTCAGGGGCGCATCTTCGTGTGCGCACCGGGGCACCAGCTCGCGGACCTCGAGACCCCCGGGCTGCGCACCGTGATCGAGCGCGGCCTGCTGTGGGCCGCCCGGTGACGCTCCCCCGCGCCTAGCGGGCGCGGACGACGAACGGTCGACGACCCGGGTCGTCGACCGTTCATGCTCCCGACGGCGCCACGCACCGGAGCGAGCCGGTCACCGACGTGCGCTGCGACGTCGGGCATGCGCCGAGCGCTCCTACCAGGCGCGCGCGACCGCCGTGTGGACGTCGAGCAGCGGGCCCGTGCGCTCGCTCGGGCCACGACCGAACCCGCACTCGGTGCCGACGCCGATCTCCCGCTCCCCCAGCACCTGGGCCGCGGCCGCGAGGCGACGCTGCGCGCCCTCGACGCCGTCCTCGTGGTGCACCACGCCGAGGTAGAGCTCGGTCGCAGGATCGATCGTGAGGTCCGCGAGCGGCGCGACGTACTCCACGTCGTCGCGCTCGATCGGCACGGGCAGGTGGAACCACGCGATCTCGCGCGTCACCGTCGCGGCCAGGCCGTTCGCGACCTCGACCAGGCGGCGCGTGTCGGACGGCTCCACGAAGTGCTTCTCGGCGACGTCCCCGTAGCAGAGGTGGAAACCGAGCTCGACGTCCGCGGGCACCGTGGAGGCCACGCGTGCGGCGCGCGCGACACAGCCCGAGAGCACCTCGTCGGAGTCGATCGCGAACCACGCCTGGGCCGGTCCGGCCCCGAGGTTCGCGCCCTCGACCAGCGCGAACTCGGTCGCGAGGTCGAGCTGGATCGCGAGGTCGCCCGCAGGGACCGCGGCGACGATCGCCTCGATCTCGCGCAGCATCGCGGCCTCGTAGGCGGGGTACACGACCTCGCGCGCCTCGGGGACCACGAACGCCACGACAGGGGCGAGCGGAGTGGGCAGGCACACCTGGAAGCGCGTGGTCGCGGGGATCACGCCCTGCGCGCGCAGCCGCACGAAGTCCGCGTACGACGCCGTCGCGGCGGCCGCGTAGCCCAGCTCGCCGAAGACCAGCTCGTCCGCCGGGACCGAGCCGTCGAGCACGTGGGGACGGACGTCGAACCCGGCGACGATCACGGGCTCGATCGGCAACCGTGCCAGCCCGGGTACGGCGTCGAAGCGCGCGCCCTGGAAGAGGATCCAGTGGAAGCGCTCGCCCACCTCGCCGTCGGGGATGCGCCGGAGGTGGGTACCCGCGTGGGCAGCGACCGTGCGGAACGTGTCCTCGGCCGTGGGGAGGTTCACGGAGCCGACGAGGTGCGCGCCGCGCACCTGGGCGGCTGCCTGCGGGTCGTCGTCGTGCGGGGAGGGCCGGGTCGCGGAGGTCGCCTGAGTCATGACCGCATCGTAGACGTGGGTACCACTTCACGGGCCGGGCTGTTCATCCCTCGGCAGACGGCCTGTGGCACCATCTCGGGGATGACCTCCCCGACGCCCTTCACCGGGCTGCTCGCCTACCCGATCACGCCGCTGGGCGCCGACGGACTTCCCGCACTGGGCACGCTGACGCGCGTCGTCCAGGACGCGGTCCGCGCCGGGGCCGACGGCGTCACGGTCCTCGCGTCGTCGGGTGCGGGCACGTCGTTCGCACCCGAGGAGCGCGCTGCCGTGGTGGGCGCCGCGGTCCGGGCGGCGCACGACGCCGGCCCCGGTCCCTCGGGGCAGCACGTCCCGGTGCACGTCGCGGTCGCGGCCCCCTCGACCACCGAGGTCGTGCGGCACGCGGTCGCGGCGCAGGCCGGCGGCGCCCACGGGCTGGTCCTGACCCCGTTCGCCTACACCCCGCTCGTCGACGCCGAGGTCGTGGCCCTGTTCGAGGCCGTGGCCGCCGAGACCGACCTCCCCGTGTGCTTCTACAACCGGCCCGTCCAGAACGGGTACGACGTGACGCCCGAGGTGCTGGCCCACCTCGCCCGCACCACCAGGCTCCGGGGGCTCAAGGACCCGGCCGGGCGGACGGACGTGGGCGCCCGGCTGGACGCCGTCCGTGCCGCGGTCGCGCGCGAACCGTTCGCCGTAGGCCTGAGCGGCGACCTCGCGATGACCGAGGGGGCCTTCACGACCCTGCCTGCGAGCGACGCCTGGCACACCGGGGTCGCGGCCCTCGTGCCCGAAGAGTACGTCGTGATGCGCCGCGCGCACGTCGACCGCCGGCCCCTCGACGCGGTCGTGGAGCGGTCCTGGCTCCTGGCCCTCGTCCGCGAGCTCGGACGGCTGCGGCCCGTCGCAGGACTCCACGCGCTCGCCGGGCTGCTCGGCGTGCCGACCGGTCCGCCGCGGGGGCCCGTCCTGGCGACACCGCCCGAGCAGACCGCAGGGCTGCGGGCCGTGCTGGCCCGCCGGCCGGCTGCGGTGCCGGGTTCCCGGGTGCCGAGTCCCGCGGACACCGGGACCGGCACCGCGAGGTAGACCCCTGCCAGCCCCGTGCGGGCCGTCAGTCGGCCGTCGGCCCCACTGTGTCCTCGGTGTCCTCGGCGTCCGAGCCCTCCGGCTCCGAGTCCTCGGGCTCCGGCGCGTCCCCGACCGCCGCCGGTCCGCCCGCGAGGAGCGCCACGAACCCGGCCTCGTCGAGGATGCGCAGGCCCAGGTCCCTGGCCTTGGTCTCCTTCGAGCCCGCGTTCTCCCCCACGACGACGTAGTCGGTCTTCTTGGAGACCGACCCCGAGGCCTTGCCGCCCGCGGTGAGGATCGCCTCCTTGGCGCCGTCGCGCGAGAACCCTTCGAGGCCTCCCGTGACCACGACCGTCAGGCCAGCGAGCGGGCCGGTCGGCTGCTGGCGCGCACCGGGGCCGGGGTGCCCCGGGGTCTCGAACCGGACCCCGTCCCGCTGCCAGGTCTCGACGATCTCCCGGTGCCAGCCCACCTCGAACCAGGCGAGCACCTCGTCGGCGATGACCGGTCCGACGCCCTCGACCGCGGCGAGCTCGTCGCGGCTCGCGGCCCGGACCGCGTCGAGCGACCCGAACCACTCCGCGAGGGCCCGGGCGGCGACCGGCCCGACGTGCCGGATGTTGAGGCTCACGAGGATGCGCCACAGGTCCTTGGTCTTCGCGATCCGCAGCTCGTCCACGAGCGTCTGCGCCGTGGTCGACGGGCCGTACACCGGGAAGTCCTTGCGGACTCCTGCGGCCCGGCGCTCGGCGGGGGTCGCGTCCTCGAACCCCGGCGGGTAGGTGCGGGCGGCGACCTTCTGGAACGGTCGGACGACCTTGGCCAGCAGCACCGAGCCGTCGGACATCTCCACCTCGCCCGACTCGCCCACCCCTTCGAACGGCCGGGGCAGCCCGGTCTCCGGGTCGCGGACGACGACGCGGATCGGGGCGAGCTGGTCGACCGTGAGACCGAACAGGTTCTTCTCGGTGCGCAGCGGCGGCTCGGCGGGCTCGTAGGGCTGCGTGAGCGCGGCCGCGGTGACCTCGCCCAGCGCCTCGATGTCGAGGCCGCCGCGCGAGCCGATGTGCTCGACCCTCCCGCGGACCTGCGCCGGGCAGCTCTCCGCGTTGGGGCAGCGCAGGTCGACGTCCCCCTCCTTCATGGGGCGCAGCGGTGTCCCGCACTCGGGGCACTCGGCCGGCATGACGAACTCCGTACGCTGCACGCCGTCCTCGCGCAGCGCGACGACCGGCCCGAGGATCTCCGGGATGACGTCCCCCGCCTTGCGCAGCACCACGACGTCCCCGATCAGCACGCCCTTGGCGCGCACGACGTCCTGGTTGTGCAACGTCGCCTGACGCACCGTGCTCCCCGCGACGAGCACGGGCTCCATGACGGCGTACGGGGTTGCTCGGCCGGTCCGCCCGACCCCGACCTGGATCGCGAGCAGGCGCGTGTTGACCTCCTCGGGCGGGTACTTGTACGCGATGGCCCACCGGGGCGCGCGGCTCGTGGCCCCGAGGCGGCGCTGGAGCGCCAGCTCGTCGACCTTGACGACGATCCCGTCGAGCTCGTGCTCGATGTCGTGCCGGTGCTCGCCGAAGTACGCGATCATCTCCTGCACGCCCGCGAGCCCGTCGACGACGCGGTTGTGCGGCGAGACGGGGATGCCCCACTGCTCGAACAGCGCGTAGGCGTCCGACTGGCGCGCGAGCTCGGCGTGCTCCCCCTCGTCCCACTGGAGCGCCCCGACGCCGTGCGCGTACATGCGCAGGTTGCGGCTCGCGGTCACGGCCGGGTCCTTCTGACGCAGGGAGCCTGCCGCGGTGTTGCGCGGGTTCGCGTACGGCGCCTGCCCGGCCGCGACGAGCGCCTCGTTGAGGGCCGCGAAATCCTCGACCCCGAGGAAGACCTCGCCCCGTACCTCGATCACCGCGGGATGCGAGGCCGGGTCACCGGCAAGCTGCTGGGGGATGCTCGTGATGGTGCGGACGTTGGCCGTGACGTCCTCGCCCGTGCGCCCGTCGCCGCGCGTCGCGGCCCGCACGAGCCGCCCCCGCTCGTACAGCAGCGCGATCGCGAGGCCGTCGATCTTGACCTCGCACAGGTACTCCACGGGGGCCTCCGGCGAGACGCCCAGGTCCCGGTGCACGCGCGCGGCCCACGCGGCGAGGTCCTCCTCGGAGAACGCGTTGTCGAGCGAGAGCATGCGCTCGAGGTGCTCGACCGTCGCGAAACCTGTCGCGGCGCGCCCGCCGACCCGCTGCGTGGGCGACTCGGGGGTCTGGAGCGCGGGGTGCGCCGCCTCGAGCGCCTCGAGCTCGCGCATGCGCGCGTCGTACTCGGCGTCCGACGACACGGGGGCGTCGGCCTCGTAGTAGGCCCGCTGGTCGGCCTCGACCTGGGCGACCAGCTCGGCCCAGCGGCGCTGGGCACCGGCCTCGTCCAGCGCCGGGGCGGCATCGGGGGCGACAGCGGTGTCGGAGGCGGCGGTCGCGAGGGCCGTGCTCGTGCTGTCGGGGCTGGCTGCGGGGTGCGGCGGGGTGGCGTCGTTCACGTGCCCATCATCGCTCGCCCCACCCACAGCCGCCTGCCCCGGTGGCGGCGCGTCCCGCCCGACGGCGGCGCTCGCCCCTGCCCACCGGCGCACCCGGGAGCTCGGGCCGGACGCACCAGGCGCGCTCCGCCGTCGGACCTTCGCGTGCCCGGACGCCGAGCAGCGCCCCCGCGCTGGAGGACGCGGGGGCGCTGCGAGCGGGACCGAGGCCAAGGGGGATGCCTCGGGCCCGTGGTGAGTGGCGCCACCCGGCAGGACGCGCCACCCGACCGTGACCCGTACCGCTCGGGTCGTCGTGCGGGCTACCGGCGTCCGGGCTGCTTCCCGGACGCCGGTGCCTGGATCACTTCGAGGGCTCGTCCGCGGCGGGGGCCGCGGCCTTCTTCTCGGCAGTCCTGCGGGCTGCCTCCTCGGTGGCCTTGCGCTCGGCGCGGACCTCTTCGCGGGTCGTGCCGTAGTACGCCGCGACCATGATGTCCTTCATGTCCTCGAGCATCGGCAGACGCGGGTTCGCGGGGGCGCACTGGTCCTCGTAGGCCCGCATCGACAGGGCGTCGAGGCCTCCGATGAACTCGCGCTCCGAGACGCCCTGCTCCTTGAACGAGCGCTCGATCCCGACCTTGGCGCGCAGCTCCTCGACGGCCCGGGCGTAGGACTCGACGGCCTGCTCGGGCGTCGAGGCCGGCAGGCCAAGGTGCTTGGCGATCTGCTGGTAGCGCTCGTGCGCGATGTACTTCTCGGCCTTGGGCCAGCCCGTGACCTTGGTCGGGATCTGCCCGTTGTAGCGGATCGCGTGCGGCAGGAAGATCGCGTTCGTGCGGCCGTGGACCAGGCCGAACGTCGAGCCGACCGTGTGGGCCATCGCGTGGACGATCCCGAGGAACGCGCTGCCGAACGCCATGCCGGCGATCGTGGCCGCGTTGTGCATCTTCTCGCGGGCCTCGGGGGCTGCCGCCCCCTGCGTGACGGAGTCCTCGATGTGCTCGAAGACCAGCTTGATCGCGTGCAGCGCCAGACCGTCGGTGAAGTCGTTCGCGTAGACCGACACGTAGGCCTCGGTCGCGTGCGTCAGGGCGTCGAAGCCCGAGTCCGCCGCGAGCTTCGCGGGCATCGTCGCGGTCAGGACCGGGTCGATGATCGCGACCGACGGGGTCAGCGCGTAGTCGGCGAGGGGGTACTTGTACCCGGTCGCGTGGTCGGTGATGACCGCGAACGGCGTGACCTCCGAGCCCGTGCCCGACGACGTCGGGATGCAGACCAGCTTGGCGAGGTCGCCCAGGGTCGGGAACTTGAACGCGCGCTTGCGGACGTCGAAGAACTTCTCGCGCAGGTCCGAGAACGCCATCTCCGGGTGCTCGTACTTGAGCCACATGACCTTCGCGGCGTCCATGGGCGACCCGCCGCCGATCGCGACGATCGTGTCGGGCTTGAAGTCGCGCATCATCTCCGCGCCCTTCTCGACCGTCTCGACGCTGGGCTCGGGCTCGACCTGGTCCATGATCTGGATCGAGACCTTGTTGGGCCGGCGGTTCAGGACGTCGAGGACCTTGTCGACGATCCCGATCTGGCTCATGACCTTGTCCGTGACGATGGTGACGCGCTCGACGTCGGGCATCTGGGTCAGGTACTGGATCGAGTTCGGCTCGAAGTACGTCTTCGGCGGGATCTTGAACCACTGCATGTTGTTGTTACGACGTCCGATCCGCTTGACGTTGACGAGGTTGACGGCCGACACGTTGTTCGACACCGAGTTGTGCCCGTACGAGCCGCACCCGAGGGTCAGCGACGGGATCAGCGCGTTGTAGATGTCGCCGATGCCGCCCAGCGCGGAGGGCTGGTTCCACAGGATGCGGACGGCCTTGACGCGCTGGCCGAACTCCTCCGCGATGTCCTTGTCCTCGGTGTGGATCGCGCCCGAGTGGCCCAGGCCGTCGAACTCGACCATCTGCTCGGCGAGCGAGATGCCGTGGTCGGTCGACTCGGCGCGCAGCACCGCGAGGACGGGGCTGAGCTTCTCGCGCGTCAGGGGCTCGGCGGGGCCGACCTGGCTGCACTCCGCGAGGATGATCGAGGTGTCGTCGGGGACCGAGAATCCTGCCTGCTCCGCGATCCACTGGGGGCTCTTGCCGACGATCGTGGCGTTGAGCTTGGCACCGGCGCAGTTCGCCCCGCCTGCCTCGACGCCGAAGATGAAGCGCTCGAGCATCGCCTTCTCCTCGGGGTTCGCGAGGTAGGCGTGCATGTGGGCGAACTCGGCGAGAGCCGCGTCGTAGATCTCGGCGTCGAGGATGACGGCCTGCTCCGAGGCGCACACCATGCCGTTGTCGAAGCCCTTGGACAGGACCACGTCGTTGACGGCGCGGCCGAGCTTGGCGGTCTTCTCGATGTAGGCGGGGACGTTGCCCGCACCGACGCCGAGGGCCGGCTTGCCCGCCGAGTAGGCGGCACGGACCATGGCGTTGCCGCCCGTGGCGAGGATCAGCGAGACGCCGTCGTTGTTCATGAGTGCCGACGTGGCCTCGAGCGAGGGCTGCTCGACCCACTGGATGCAGTCCTCGGGGGCGCCTTCGGCCACGGCGGCGTCCCGCACGATGCGGGCTGCGGCGACCGAGCACTTCTGGGCGCTGGGGTGGAACGCGAAGATGATGGGGTTGCGCGTCTTGAGCGCGATGAGCGACTTGAAGATCGCGGTCGAGGTCGGGTTGGTGACGGGGGTGATGCCCGCGACCACGCCGACCGGCTCGGCGATCTCGACGATGCCCGTGAGCTCGTCGCGCCCGATGACGCCGACCGTCTTGAGGTTGGCCATCGAGTTCGGCACGTGCTCGCACGCGAAGATGTTCTTGGTGGCCTTGTCCTCGAAGACGCCGCGCCCGGTCTCGGAGACCGCGAGCTGCGCGAGGCGGCCGTGCTCGTGGAGCGCCGCGACGGACGCCTTCTTCACGATGCGGTCGATGTCCTCCTGGGTGAAGGCGTCGTACTGCTTGAGCGCCTTGAGGCCACGGTCGACGAGGGCGTCGATCTCGGTGACTCCGGCGGGGGCCTTCACGGGGGCCTTGCTCGTGCTGCTCACGTTGCTCCTCCAGTGACCCGAGCGGCCGGGTCTGCGTGGTGTCTTTCCCTTGCTTGTGAATACTTTCACAAGGTACGGATAGATGCAAGTGATGTTCGATGGTGATCTCGGACGAGCCTCCCCCGCCCCCGCTCTCCCCTGGCATCTATGCATGCCCGGTCCCGCGGATCGGTCGCCTAGTGTGTTGGCATGAGTGCTGAGAACGTCGTGACCGACCCACCCACCGGACAGCCGACCACGCCGCACGACCCGTACCTGTGGCTCGAGGAGGTCGAGGGCCGCGAGGCGCTCACCTGGGTCCAGGGCCGCAACGCCGAGACCGCCGCGACGATCGAGGCCACGAGCGAGTTCGCCGCGACCGAGCAGTCGATCCGCGAGGTCCTCGACTCGGACGACAAGATCCCGGACGTCTCGAAGATCGGCGAGCACTACTACAACTTCTGGCGCGACGCGCAGCACGAGCGCGGCGTCTGGCGCCGCACGACGCTCGACTCGTACCGCACCCAGCACCCCGAGTGGGAGCTCGTGCTCGACCTCGACGCGCTGGGCGAGGCCGAGGGGCAGAGCTGGGTCTGGCACGGTGCGAGCGTCCTGCGTCCCGCCCCCGGCGGCGAGTGGCGCCACGCCCTGGTCGACCTGTCGCCCGGCGGCTCCGACGCCGACGTGACCCGCGAGTTCGACCTCGTCACCAAGCAGTTCGTCGCCCCCGAGGACGGCGGGTTCTTCCGCGAGGAGTCCAAGGGCGGGCTCGGGTGGATCGACGCCGACACGGTGTACGTCTTCACGGACTTCGGGCCGGGCTCGATGACCCCCTCGGGATACCCCCGGATCGTCAAGCGCTGGCGCCGCGGCACCCCGGTCACCGAGGCGACGGTCGTGTACGAGGGCGAGCCCGAGGACATGTACATCTTCGGCTGGCGCACCCACTCGCCCGGGTTCGAGCGCGACTTCGTCGGCCGCTCGATCGCGTTCTACGACAGCGAGACCTACATCGTCCAGGACGCGGGCACGCCCGACGAGCACCTCGTCAAGATCGACGTCCCGCGCTCGGCCGAGGTCGGCGTCAAGCGCGAGTGGATGCTCGTCGAGCTGCGCGACGACTGGACGGTCGGCGGCGCCACCTACCTCGCGGGGTCGGTGCTCGCGACCCGCTTCGAGGACTTCCTCGCCGGGGCGCGCGGCTTCACGGTCCTGTTCGAGCCCACGCCCACGACGTCGCTCGCCGGGGCCACGTGGACCGCGCACCATCTCGTGGTCAACGTCCTGGAGGACGTCAAGAACCGCCTCCACGTGCTGACGCCGCCTCCGCGCGCCGAGGACCTGTCCGCACCGTGGACCCGCAGCGAGCTGCCCGGTCTGCCGACCATCGGCACGGTCGTCGTGGGTGCGGTCGACTCCGAGGAGAGCGACGACGTCTGGCTCGTGACGACCGACTACCTCACGCCCTCGACGCTCTCGCTCCTGACGGTCGGCGCGGGCACCGAGCCCGAGGTGCTCAAGTCGAGCCCCACCTTCTTCGACGCCGCGGGCCTGGTCATCGACCAGCACTTCGCCGTGTCCGACGACGGCACGCGCGTCCCGTACTTCGTCGTCGGGCGTGAGGAGCTCGTCCGCCCGGAGGCCGCCGGTGCCGCCGCCGAGGCGGGCGCCGGCTCCGCTCCCGTGGGCGCCGCACCCACGCTGCTCTACGGCTACGGCGGCTTCGAGGTCTCGCTCACCCCTGGCTACTCGGGCGGGCTCGGACGGGCCTGGCTCGCCGACGGCGGCGTGTACGTCGTCGCGAACATCCGCGGCGGCGGCGAGTACGGCCCGTCGTGGCACCAGGCCGCCCTCAAGGCCAAGCGGCACAAGGCCTACGAGGACTTCGCGGCCGTCGCGCGCGACCTCGTCGCCCGCGGCATCACGACCCCCGAGCACCTCGGCATGGAGGGACGCTCCAACGGTGGCCTCCTCGCGGGCAACATGCTCACCCAGTACCCCGAGCTCTTCGGCGCCGTGATCGTGGGAGTCCCGCTGCTCGACATGCTGCGCTACACCCACCTGCTCGCGGGGGCGTCGTGGGCCGCCGAGTACGGCGACCCGGACGACCCCGAGCAGTGGGAGTTCATCAAGACGTTCTCGCCGTACCACCTGTTCGACGCCGAGCGCGAGTACCCGCCGGTGCTCTTCACGACGTCGACCAAGGACGACCGGGTCCACCCCGGGCACGCCCGCAAGCTCGCCGCGAAGATGCTCGCGGCCGGCAAGGACGTGACGTACTACGAGAACGTCGAGGGCGGGCACGGCGGCGCCGCGAACAACGCCCAGGCCGCGCACATGTCCGCGATCCACTACCGCTTCCTGCGCGAGCAGCTCGGCTGACACCGGGCGACCGTTCGTCCGCACGACGCACGCGCAGACGCACGGAGGGCGGGCTCCCCCGGGGGGACCCCGCCCTCTGGCGTGTCTGCGGACGACCCACCCGCGACCTACGAGTGAGGCACCGTGGCCGTGATGAGCGTGCCGTCCTCGCGACGGTTGCCGGTCAGGTCCCGCAGGCTCGGCACTCCCTGACGGACGGGCCCCTGCCCGTCGAGGGCCACCGTCACGGGCTCGCCCGCGGCGACCCGCACGGTCTCGCCGCGCACCAGCACCTCGGCGCTCTCGCCCGTCTCGCACACGAGCGTGATCGCGTCGGACGTGACCGTGACCTTCAGCCGCGCCCCGCGCAGCGTGACGCGGAACGTCAGCGACTCCCACGACTGCGGCAGGCGCGGGTCGAAGCTGATGCGACCGCAGTCGTCACGCATGCCGCCGAACCCGAACGCGAGCGCCGACCAGGTCCCGCCGGCCGAGGCGACGTGCACGCCGTCGGACGCGTTGGCGTGACGGTTCTCCAGGTCGACCAGCAGCGACGACGTGAAGTACTCGAGCGCGAGCTCGTGGTAGCCGACCTCGGCCGCGATGATCGACTGGACCACGCCCGAGAGCGTCGAGTCCCCCGTGGTCAGCGGGTCGTAGTACTCGAAGTCGGCCAGCTTCTCCTCGGGCGTGAACTCGGCCCCCTGGAGGAACAGCGCGAGGACGACGTCCGCCTGCTTGAGCACCTGGTAGCGGTAGATGACGAGCGGGTGGTAGTGCAGCAGCAGGGGCCGCTTGTCCGCAGGTGTCGCCGCGAGGTTCCAGATCTCGCGCTCGAGGAAGTGCGAGTCCTGCGGGTGGATGCCCAGGTGCTCGGCGTACGGGATCGACATGCGCTCGGCCGCGTGCTCCCACTCCGCCGTCTCCTCCTGCGAGACCCCGAGCCGGATCGCGAGCCGCTCGTACTCGTGCGGCGCGTCGCGTCGCATGATCTGGAGCGTCTCGGCCGCGACGCGCAGGTTGAAGCGCGCCATGACGTTGGTGAAGAGGTTGTCGTTCACGACCGTCGTGTACTCGTCGGGGCCCGTGACGCCGTGGATGTGGAAGTGGTCGTCCCCGTTGGCCCGCCAGAAGCCGAGGTCGGCCCACATGCGCGCGGTCTCCACGAGGATGTCGACACCCTCGCGCTCCAGGAAGTCCTGGTCCCCCGTCGCCCGCACGTACTGCATGAGGGCATAGGTCACGTCGGCGTCGATGTGGTACTGCGCGGTGCCCGCGGCGTAGTAGGCCGAGGCCTCCTCGCCGTTGATCGTCCGCCACGGGAACAGCGCACCCTCCTGCGAGAGCTGACCGGCGCGGCGGCGGGCGGCGTCGAGCATCTGGTAGCGGAAGCGCAGCGCGTTGCGCGCGTACCGCGGGCTCGTGTACGTCAGGAACGGGAGCACGTAGATCTCGGTGTCCCAGAAGTAGTGGCCGCCGTACCCCGTGCCCGTGAGGCCCTTGGCGGGGACACCGTTGCCCTCGGCGCGGGCCGTGGCCTGCGCGAGCTGGTAGATGTTCCACCGCACGGCCTGCTGGATCTCGGGCTGACCCGGGATCTCGACGTCGGAGCGCGCCCAGAACTCGTCGAGGAACTCGCGCTGCTCGGCGTGCTGGAACGCGATGCCCTCGTCGCGCACGCGGTCGAGCGTGCGGCGGCACCGGTCGATGAGCTCGCGCGCGGGCACCCCGCGGGACGTGTGGTAGGCCACGGTCTTGGTGAGACGGACCGGCTTCCCCGGTTCGGCCTGGACCCGGTAGACGTGCTTGGCCAGGTCCTCGTCCACCTGGGTGCGCACGTCGTACGTGTTCTCCGTGACCAGGTCGTCGTCCGCGGCGACCGCGATCGTCATGCCCGAGTTGGTGCAGCGGTAGGACAGCACGAGGCGCTCGTCGTCCCCCCACTGGGCCTGCGGCTGCAGGACGCGCTCGGTGAACTGGTTCGCCTTGCGGGGGTCGAAGCCCTGGCCCATGGCGGCCGACGGGACGTGGTACTCGTCCTGCCCGTCCTGCCGGTTGAGGATCTGGGACGAGATCGCGATGGGGGCCGGGTCGTCCAGCATCGTGACCTCGAACGTGATGACGGCCAGGTGCCGCTCGACGAACGAGACCATGCGCTCGGACTTCACCAGGACGCGCTTGCCCGACGGCGTGCGCCACAACAGCTCGCGCCGCAGCACGCCGTCGGCCATGTCGAGCGACCGCTCGTAGGAGACGAGGTCCGCGACGGGCAGCAGGAGCGGCTCGTCGTCGACGTAGAGCCGGATGATCTTGACGTCCGGGACGTTGACGATGGTCTGCCCGACCTCGGCGAACCCGTACGCCTCCTCGGCGTGGTGGATGCGCCACGTCTCGTGGAAGCCGTTGATGAACGTGCCCTGCGTGTGGGACTCGCGCCCCTCCTCGACGTTCCCCCGCATGCCGAGGTACCCGTTGCCGACCGAGAAGAGGGTCTCGGTGACCCCGAGGTCGTGCGCCGAGTAGCGGTTCTCGGTGAGCCGCCACGGGTCCGCCGGGAAGCGGCTGCGGTCGACGGTGCCGTCGAAGCCGTGCTCGAACCCGGCCATCAGCGGGCCTCCTCGTGCGCGGGGCGGTCCAGGACCGTCGCGTCGAGCTCGCCCAGGTCGGACACGACCACGTCGGCGCCGTGCTCGGTCAGGGCGTCGGCCCCGACCCCGCGGTCCACCCCGACGACGAGCCCGAAGTCACCGGCTGCACCCGCCTGGACACCCGAGATCGCGTCCTCGACCACGATCGCGGCGGTCGTCGGGACGCCCAGGAGCTGGGCCGCGTACTCGTAGGTCGCGGGCGAGGGCTTGCCGTCGAGTCCCTCCGCGGCCGCGACAGCACCGTCGACGACGACCTCGAAACGGTCCGCGATCCCCGCGGCCGCCAGGACCGACGGGGCGTTGCGCGACGACGAGACGACCGCGACGAGCGCCCCGGCCGCGGTCACGGCGTCGAGGAACGCGATCGAGCCCGGGTACGGGTCGATGCCCTCCCGGGCGAACATCGCGTTGACGATCTCGTTCTTCTTGTTGCCCAGCGCGCAGACCGTGCCCTCCCCGGGGGCGTCGTCGATCGTTCCCCACGGCAGCTCGATCCCGCGCGAGGCGAGCATCGTGGCGACCCCGTCGAAGCGGGGCTTGCCGTCGATGTGCGCGAAGTAGTCCGCCGAGGCGTACGGCGCGACCCCGCGCTCGTCGCACAACGGCGCGAACAGGCGTTCCCAGGCGCGCATGTGGACCTCGGCGGTCGGTGTGAGGACACCGTCGAGGTCGAAGAGGACGGCGTGCAGAGCGGGCATCGCGCTCCTTCGGGAGAGTGGACGGACGAGGGAGCGCCGCGAGTTCGGCACCTCGCTCCGAGCCTACGCACCAGGGGGCGCCTGGGCGAAAACGGCGACGGGAGGCGTGTCCCCGGCCCCCTGCCTGCCGCGAGGACGAGACGTGCCCCCTGCGCGCGCCGGAAGCTCTGCACGCGGGGGGCACGTCGGCAGACCTCAGCTGCTCAGTGCCGCGGTCGGCGAGGTGCGGGACGCGCGCACGGCGGGCAGGACGCCCGCGACCGCCCCCACGAGGATCGTGACGACGACCCCCAGCACGGGGACCTCGGGGGGGATCGCGAGACTCCACCCGTTCGTCCTGGCGACGACGGCCGTGATGACCCACCCGAGGACGGCGCCCGCGACCCCACCGAGGGCCGAGAGCAGCATCGCCTCGAAGAGGAACTGCACCCGGATGTGCTCGCGCGTGGCGCCCAGGGAGCGCCGCAGACCGATCTCCTGACGACGTTCCAGAACCGAGATGACCATGGTGTTGGCCACCCCGATCCCACCGACGAGCAGGGCGATCGAGCCCACCCCGACCAGGAGCCCGGTGAAGGCCTGATCGACCGTGTTCTTCGCGGCGAGGGCGTCCGAGGGGCGGCTGACCTGCACCTGGCTCGGCGACTCGGGGTGGATCGTCGGCGGCAGGAGCTTGCGCACCTGGGCGACGCTCGCCTCGGTGGACCGTTCGTAGATCGTCGTCGGCGCGCCGTCGTGCTCGAACTGGCCAGCGGCGATCGGTTCGCCGACGAGTGCCGTCGAGTCGAGCTCCGGGGCGAGGGGCGACGACTCGAGGATGCCCACGACGGTGAACGGGTGACCGCCCACCCACACGAGGCTGCCCACCGTGCCGATCCCGAGGCGCTCGGCCGTCCCGCGGCCGAGGACGACCGCCGGGTACTGCGCGGTCGACTCGTTGAGCCACGACCCGTGCATGATCCGGGCACCGGTCGCCTCGAGCAGGTCGAGGTCGGCGGCCGCCACGGTCAACCCTCCGGTGCGGCCCGGATCGACCTCGGAGCTGCGGAAGATCGTGATCGTGTCGAGCGTACCGATCGAGCTCACGTGCAGGACGTCCGGGATGCGCCGCACGAGCGCGACGGCGTCCGGCGGGAGGGGCGCGTCCTGGCCGAGGACGTCCGTGCCGGCCGTGACCGTGAGCAGGTTGGTGCCCAGCGCGGACAGCTTGTCCTTGATGAGCGCCTGGCTCGAGGTCGAGATGCCGATCACGGAGATCATGGCGGCGATACCGATCGCGATGCCCAAGGACGAGAGGATCGCGCGCATGGGGCGGGCGCGCAGCCCGTGCAGGCCGAGGCTGAAGAGGTCGCCGGGCCGGAGCCTGGAACGGCGGTCGAGGCTCATCGGCTGTCCTCCCGGTCGTCGGAGAGGATCCTGCCGTCGCGGATGCGGACCTGCCGGGGCAGGCGGTCGGCCAGCTCCTGGTCGTGGGTGATGACCACGACCGTGGTCCCGGACCTGTTCAGGTCGTGGAGGATCTCGACGACGCCCTCGCCGGAGGCGGTGTCGAGGCTGCCGGTCGGCTCGTCCGCCAGGAGCAGGCGAGGTTCGCCGACGACGGCGCGCGCGATCGCGACGCGCTGGCGCTCTCCGCCCGACATCTGCCGCGGGTGGTGGTGCAACCGTGCGCCGAGGCCCACGCGTTCGAGAGCAGTGCGCGCCCGGCGACGGCGCTCGCGGGGCGCCAGGCCGGTGTACAGCAGACCGGTGGCGACGTTGTCGAGGGCCGTGACGCCGTCGGACAGGTGGAACTGCTGGAAGATGAACCCGATCGTGTAGGCCCGCAAGGCCGAGAGGCTCGCGTCGCTCATGGCGGTCACGTCGTTCCCGGCGATCCTGGTCGCGCCCGAGGACGCGCGGTCCAGGGACCCGATGATGTTGAGCATGGTCGACTTGCCGGACCCGCTCGGGCCGACGATCGCGACCATCTCACCCTCGTCGATCCTCAGGGTGACCCCACCGAGCGCGACCGTCGGTGGTGACCCGTAGGTGCGGGTCACGTCCTCCAGGTCGATGATCGCTGTGCTCACTTGGCCACCACGATCGTGTCGCCCACCTCGAGGTCGCCCCCGGTCACCTCGACCAGGCCGTTGGCGAACGTCCCGAGCTCGACAGGCACGAGCTGGGTGCTGTCGCCGGCCGAGGTCTCGACGGCGAAGCCGCCCCCCGGCTGCGCGAGCAGGGCCAGGACGGGCACGGTCAGCACGTCGGTCGCGCGGGTCCGGGTGAGCAGGAGCGTGACGGCGACGTTGTCGAGAGACTCGGCCGCAGCCGGGTCGTCGAGCGTGAGGGTCACCGGCACCTTGAGCGTCTTGCCGTCGCCGCCCTCCTGCTCGACCGGTGCCCCCACCTCGGCGACCGTTCCCGTCGTGGAGACGCCTCCCGGGAGGGTGATCGCCACGTTGGTGCCGACGGGGGCGACGGGGGCCTGTGCCTGGTCGAGGAAGGCCTGGACCTGCTTGTCCGGTCCCGTGACGGAGAGGATCTCGGGACCGGCGGTGTCGCCCACCTGCGCCTTGTGCGACTGCACGCGGACGTCGACGAGCGAGAAGACGACCCGGCCCAGATCGATCGTGCCGGTCTGCTCGACCTTCAGCGACTTCTGCCACTTCTTGATCGCGGCCGTCGTGCTCTCGCTGAACGTGGAGTCGGGCTTCGCGACGAAGAAGCCCAGCTGGGCGAGGTTCTGCTCGAGCTGGAGGACGTCGTTCCCCGGGGACATCCCGGCGGTGAACGTGCGCCAGGCGGGCAGGGTCCCTCGCAGCAGGGTCACGGGGAGGTCGTCGATCCGGAACAGCTCCTGGCCCACGGTGACCACCGTGCCCGGTGCGGGAAGCCCGGTGATCACCCCGGTGAGCTCGGTCCCCAGGTCGCGTTGCGCGTTGTGGGCCAAGGTGCCCTGGGTCCGGACCTGCTCCGTGAGGTCACCGCGGGTCACGGTCACGGTCTCGAGCTCGAGCCGGGTGCTCGTGGGGTCGGGGGCCGCGGGCGGACGCGTGAGAGCGACCACGCCGACGACGGCCGCGACGGCCGCGAGGGCGCCGAGGGTCGTCAGGATCCAGCGTCGTGCTCGATGAGGGCGGGCGGTGGTGGTCGCCGAGGACTGGTCAGTGGTGGTGGGAGCGCTCACTGGACGGCTTCCTGGCTCTTGGCGTAGCAGGTGTCGACGACGTCGGGGTCGATCTCAGGACCGAGCGCCTCGCTCATGCCCGATCCCTTGACGGGGTCGGGGTAGTCGTAGCCGGCCTCGCGCATGCACGCGGCGAAGGCCAGCTGGGCCTCGAACATCTCGTCCTCGGACGGCATGTTCTCGTCGACAGGGGCCTCGCCGATGTCGTCGATGCAGGCCGTGTACGCGGTGTCGAAAGCCGCCGACTCCTCGCTCGTCATCGACGGCGTGGTGCCACCCCCCTCGCTCATGGCGACGAGGTCGTAGCCGGCGTCGAGCATGCAGTCGTCGACGTCCTGCCGCCACTCCTCGATGGTCATCTTGGGGGCTCCCGTGTCGAGCTCCGGGTCGGAGTCCGCAGCGGGGGAGCAGGCGGAGACCGCGAGGAGCAGGCCCGTCCCGAGGACTGCGGTGAGGGAACGGATGGTCGTCGTGCGCACAGTGGTGTCCTTTCGTCGCGTCGAGGTCGGGCGACCTGACGTGCTGCGCCGATCTCATCAAGCCCCTGGTTGCGGAAAAGTAAGGTCCGCGCCTTACCTCGACGCAACCTTCTCCGTGGTCTCCTGGGGGAGATGGATCGGCGGGGCGCCGCGAACGGGCTTCCCGAGCGAAGGAAGGTGGACACGCACGTGCGAGTGCTGATCGTGGAGGACGAGGAGTACCTGGCCGACGCCGTCCGGGCGCGTCTGGCCATGGAGGCGATCGCGGCCGACGTGGCCCCGGACGGCGACGCGGCGCTCCTCGCCGTCGAGCTGTGCGACTACGACGTGGTGCTGCTCGACCGGGACATCCCCGGTGTGCACGGGGACGAGGTCTGTCGGCGCCTGGCGGCCGACCCTGCCGCGCCCGCGGTGCTGATGCTCACGGCAGCGGGGACCCTCGACGACCGTGTGGACGGGCTCGGCCTCGGCGCCGACGACTACCTGTCCAAGCCGTTCGAGTTCCCCGAGCTCATCGCCCGGCTCCGCGCCCTCAACCGGCGCAGCTTCACGTCCCGGCCTCCGGTGCTCGAGCGACGCGGAGTCCGCCTGGACCCGTTCCGCCGCGAGGTCACGGTCAGGGGTCGGCGCGTCACCCTGACCCGGAAGGAGTTCGCGGTACTGGAGCTGCTCCTGGCGGCCGACGGAGCCGTGGTCAGCGCGGAGACGCTCCTGGAGAAGGCCTGGGACGAGAACGCCAACCCCTTCACGCACGCCGTCAAGGTGACCCTCAGCACGCTGCGGCGCAAGCTCGGCGACCCGGGAGTCATCGCCACGGTGCCCGGTGCGGGGTACGTGATCAGCGATGACTAGCCCGCGGCCCACCCCGCCGCCGGACCTCGACGGCAGGGAGCCGGAGACGAAGCGCTACCGTCTGACGGTGCGCGCGCGGCTCGCACTGACCTACTCGGCGCTCCTTACGGGGGCGGGCATCGTCCTGCTCGCGATCGTCTACGTCTTCATGCGCTATGTCCCCACCTACGACTTTGCCACGGCGACGACGGCGTCCACCGACGCGGCCTCGGTCGCCCCCGGGGGCTCGCCGCTCCCCACCGGAGACCCGACGGCACCGGCAGCGGTGGTCGTCCCCGCGTCCGAGCTCCTCGTGACGTCGAGCGAGCAGCTCCTCAACCTCCTGCTCGTGACCTCGATCGTCGTGCTCGTCGTCCTGGCGGTGGTGGGCACCGCGGTGGGCTGGGCGGTGGCGGGCCGGATGCTCCGGCCGTTGCAGGACATCAACTCGGCCGTGCACCGGGCGAGCGAGGGCGACCTGGCGCAGCGGATCCGGTTGTCCGGACCCCGGGACGAGATCTCGGAGCTCGCCGAGAGCTTCGACGAGATGCTCGATCGCCTCGACCGGTCCTTCACGGCCACGCGCCGCTTCGCGGCCAACGCCTCGCACGAGCTGCGGACCCCGCTCGCGACGACCCGGGCCATGCTGGACGTCGCCCTGGCCCAGCACGACGACCCGGAGGAGAGGATCGTGTTCGACCGTCTCCGGGTCATGAACGAGCGGAACATCGAGACCGTGACGGCTCTCCTGGACCTGGCCAGGATCGACTCCTCGCCCCCGCACCTCGAACGGTTCGACCCGGCACGGGTCGTCGCTCAGGTGATCGAGTCGTGCGCCGAGGAGGCGGCGGCCCACGACGTCCGGATCGAGCAGAGCCTGACCGGCACGACGCTCGACGGCGAACCCGTCCTGCTGCGCCAGCTCGTCACCAACCTGGTGCAGAACGGCATCCGGCACAACGTGCCCGGTGGCTTTCTCGCGGTCGATGCCGGGCCCTGCGACCCTCCCGGGGGGTGGGCGATCGAGGTCGTCAGCTCCGGTCCGGTCCTCGACCCCGCGGCGGTCGAGGGCTTCACCGACCCTTTCACCCGAGGAGCGGGGCGCACGAGGGCCACGACGGCGACGGGGCAGGGCCTGGGGCTGTCGATCGTCGCGGCGATCGTCGAGCGTTTCCGTGGTGAGCTCCGGCTCGCACCGCGCCCGGAAGGAGGACTGCGGGCTGTCGTCCTGCTCCCGCCCCCGGTGCGCGCCAGGTCGCAACCCGACGCCACCGGGTCCTGATCCGCCCGCTTCTCCTGCCGGCGCCGGCCTGGCGGGTCACGCCCTCGAAGGTGGAGTCCTCCGCCGCCCGCGCGCGACCCCGGTCCTGCGCCCGACCCTCAGTCCTGCGCCCGCTCCGCGAGCATCTCCGCGACCCGGCCGAGGTTGCCCAGCATCGCGCGGTTCTCGTCGATGCTCCCGAGCCGTTGCCCCGACCCCAGCCCCACTCCCCCCGCACGCGGTGCGGCGAGGAGCGTGACGTCGTCGAGCCCCGACGCCGGGAGGCCGATCCGGCGCCACGGCACCGTCACGAGCGACGCGAGCTCACCGAGGTTCGGCCCCGAGCACTGCGAGACCTTCGCGGGCGGCAGCCCGGCCCAGACCCCGACGCCGCGCTCGACCGCGCGCGCGGCCAGCTCCCAGCCCTTCTCGTCCCAGCCGTCGGCCCGGGCCGCGAGGTCCAGGCCCACGGCGTCGGCACCGGCGAGGACGACGGGAGCGATCCCGACCCACGCGGGCCCCACGTGCACGACGCTGCGCGCACCCCCGTCCCGCACCGCCCCCAGGACCGTCTCGAGGCCCTCCACGATCGCGGGCCCCTCGACCGGCCGCAGGCGGGAGAACCCGGAGAACGTGGGCAGCACGCCCGCGTTGATCTGACCCAGCAGCGGCTCGGAGACCTGCACCACGAGCTCGGCGCCGGGGACCTGTCGTCGCACCTCGTCGAGGTGCGCCCGCACCCCGACGGCGAGCGACGCGGCCAGGTCGGCCCGCGCGCCCAGGTCGGCGAGCACCCTGTCCCCGCGCGCGAGGTACAGCTCGGCCGCGAGCGTCCACGGCCCCACGACCGACACCGCGAGCGGCCCGACGTACCCGTGCCCGGCGATCGCGAGCGCCCCGAGGTCGTCCCGGAGGAAGGCCCTGGCCCGGCGCTCGTCCATGCCGGGCCGGTCCGCGAGCTTCCACCCGTGCGGCCCGACCTCGACGGGCAGGTCCGCGAGCAGGGTCGCGGTGCGGCCCACGCCGTCGGACCCTGGTCCCCGCTGGGGCAGACGCACGAGGAACGGGACGGGCGTGACGCCCGTGGGGACCTCGGCGAGGTCCCCGAAGATCATCTGCTGCGCCTCGAGGACGTCGGTGCCCTCGCCGCCGGGCCACGGCCCGTGGCCGCTGACTGACGTCATGTCCAGGTCTCCTTGCTGTTCGACGTGCTCGACGACCGGCCCCACGGCCCGGCCGGTCCATCAACTGCCTCGACTGCACCGACGGCGTCCGTTCCTCGGACGCTCGCCGGATAACTCACCCGGGCATCACCCGCACGAACTCTTGCGGTGTCCCTCTCTCCGAGTGAAGGCTGATGAGTATGCACCACAGACCGTGACGACGCGGTGGCCGCTGGACCGACCCCGCCGGACGAGCGAGGCGGACATGAGCAGCAGCAGGCACGAGGCGACCGGGACCACCCTTCCCGGCGACCGGGACGAGGCGGACACGACCGCCGCCCACACGACCAACAAGGCGGCCGCGATCGCGGTCCACACGCAGGCCATCCCTGGGAACCACGCCGAGGCGCTCGCGGCGCTCGTCGCCGCCGACTTCCACAACCACGACCCGGCCCCCGGCTGCTCGGGCGGCATCGAGGGGCTCGTCGCGACCATGCACTGGTTCTCGGACGCGTTCTCGGACCAGCGCGTCGAGGTGCTGCACGCGGTCGCCGAGGGCGACCTGGTGGCGCTGCACGTCGCGTTCAGCGCCCGGCACACGGGCTACTTCCGGGGCCTGGCCCCGACGGGCCGTCACTTCACGGTCCGCGAGATGCACATGCTGCGCTTCGTGGACGGGCGCGAGGCCGAGCACTGGGCGGTGCGCGACGACGCGTGGCTCGTGCGCGAGCTCAGCGAGCACCCCGTCGTCCCGACGAGCGCGGTGCTCGCCGCGACGCAGCCCGGTGCCGCGGTGGGGAGCAGCGTCCCGGTCGCGGTGTGACGAGTGGCGCACGGCCGGTCATTCAGCGGGCGGCGCTCGCCGCGCGCTGCGCCCGGTAGGCGCGCTGCACGGTCGACTGCCCGATCACGCGCGTCCCCTGGTACACGACGAGCGACTGCCCTGCGGCCACGCCGCGCAGCGTCTCACCCGTGAGCTCGACCTCCGTGCGCGCTCCGTCGGCGGCACCGGGCGCCTCACGACCGTCCGCCTGCCCGACGACGGCGCGCACCCGCGCAGGGACCGGCACCCCGTGGGCACGCACCTGGACCGACGCGTCGAACCAGCCGGACACCTGGCCGGCTCCCGCACCGTCGGGCCCGGGCCCGGCAGGGGCCTGCTCCCACCCGGCGGCCGCGAGGACGTCGTCCGCGAGCCACACCGAGCGGTCCCCCTCGATGCGGTCGACCGTGAGCAGCTCTGCCGGACCCACGACGACCCGGTTGGAGACCGGCTCGACCTCGAGCACGTAGCGCGGCTTGCCGTCCGCGGCCGGTCGCCCCAGGGACAGGCCCTTGCGCTGGCCGACCGTGAACGCGTAGGCCCCCTCGTGCTCCCCGAGGACCTCGCCCGAGGTGTCGACGATCTCGCCCGTGCGCGCGCCCAGGCGCGCCTTGAGGAAGCCCTGCGTGTCGCCGTCGGACACGAAGCAGATGTCGTAGGAGTCGGGCTTGTTCGAGACCGACAGGCCTCGCCGCTCGGCCTCGGCACGGACCTCGTCCTTGGACGCGAAGCCGCCGAGCGGGAAGATCGACCGGGCCAGCCGTTCCTGGCCCATCACGGCGAGCACGTACGACTGGTCCTTGGCCTCGTTGGGCGAGCGGTGCAGCTCGCGGACGGTACGGGTCACGGGCTCACCGTCCGTCCCCGGGACCGTGACCTCGCGCGTGAGGACCTGTGCGTAGTGGCCCGTGGCGACCGCGTCGAAACCGAGCGCCGTGGCCTTGTCGAGCAGCGCCTCGAACTTGATGTGCTCGTTGCAGCGCACGCACGGGTTGGGCGTGCGCCCGGCCTCGTACTCGGACAGGAAGTCCGCGACGACCGTGTCCTCGAAGCGCTCCGACAGGTCCCACACGTAGTACGGGATGCCCAGCACGTCGGCGGCGCGGCGCGCGTCGCCCGCGTCCTCGATCGAGCAGCAGCCGCGCGAACCCGCCCGGAACTGCTCGCGGTTGCGCGACAGGGCCATGTGCACGCCGACCACCTCGTGGCCGGCCTCGACGGCCAGGGCCGCCGCGACGGCCGAGTCGACACCGCCGGACATCGCTGCCAGGACTCTCATGCGGACCTCCCTGTCGTGGCGGCCGGGCGCGTCCTCGGGGGCCCGGACCGGGCCGACGACGCCAGCCCGGCGGCCTGGGCGCGCGCCACCACCTGCGGCAGCGCGTCGAGAAGTCGCGCGACGTCGTCGTGCGTCGAGGTCGCCCCGAGCGAGAACCGCAGCGCGCCGCGCGCGTCCTCCTCCGAGACCCCCATCGCGAGCAGGACGTGCGAGGGCTGCGGCACACCCGCCTGGCACGCCGACCCGGTGGACGTCTGCACGCCCGCCGAGTCGAGCAGGTACAGCAACGAGTCGCCCTCGGAGCCGGGGAACGTGAAGTGCGCGTTGCCAGGGAGCCGCAGGGACGGGTCGACCAGCGGGTCGGGGCCGCGCAGCACCGCGTCCGGCACGGCCGCCCGCACACCCCGGACCAGGTCGTCGCGCAACGACGCGAGATGCTCGGACCGCTCGGCGCGAGCACCGACGGCCTCGGTCACCGCGACCGCGAACGACCGGATCGCGGGGGTGTCGAGCGTGCCCGAGCGCACGCCACGCTCCTGCCCACCGCCGTGCAGCACCGGGGTCAGGGGCAGCCCGCGCTTGGCGATCAGCGCACCGACACCCATGGGTCCGCCGAGCTTGTGGCCCGTGAGCGTCAGGGCGTCGAGGCCGCTCTCAGCGAAGTCGACCGGCACCTGCCCGACGGCCTGCACCGCGTCGGAGTGCACGGGGATGCCGTAGGGACGGGCGATCTGCACGACCTCGTGGACAGGCTGGATCGTCCCGACCTCGTTGTTCGCCCACATGACCGAGATGAGCGCGACCTCGTCCCCCTTGGCCGCGAGCTCGGCGCGCAGGGCGTCGAGGTCGAGCCTGCCGTCGACGTCGACGGGTAGCAGGACGATCTCCGCGCCCGTGTGCTCGGCCATCCAGAAGGCCGGGTCGAGCACCGCGTGGTGCTCGACGGCCGAGACCAGGATGCGGCGACGGTGCGGCTCGGTGGTCCGTCGACCCCAGAACAGGCCCTTGATCGCGAGGTTGTCCGACTCCGTCCCCCCGGCCGTGAAGATCACCTCGCTCGGTCGCGCGCCGAGCGCAGCGGCGACGGCCTCGCGCGACTCCTCGACGACGCGGCGAGCGGCCCGGCCCGCCGCGTGCAGCGAGGACGGGTTGCCGGTCTGGGCGAGCTCCGCGACGAAGGCCTCGAGCGCGGCCGGCGACATGGGGGTCGTGGCGGCGTGGTCGAGGTAGGCGCCGTGCGAGGGCTCGGCGGGCGTGGCGGTCATGAGGCGATCACAGTCGTCCAGTCTACGAAGGTATTCGCGGCCGCCGCCGCCACGGTGCGCACGAGGTCCGTGAGTTCTGTGGAGCATTGCTGGACAGCACAGGAAAAACCGATATCTTGACAGATGCTCGTTCGCCTCCTGGAACCCCGCAGACTGACCGTCGCGCCTCGTCGCACGGCCGGGGTCCGCTCATGAACGGCGACACCTCGACCGCCCCGCCTCCCGTCCCTCCTCACCCCGTGCGAGCGTTCTGCCCCATGCCCGACGACGTCGCGACCTCCCGCGTGGTCCTCTCACCGCAGGATCCGCGAGCCCACGCGAGCGACCGCCTGCGGTGGGCCATGCTGCCCCGTGAGCTCCGCGACGAGATCGAGGCCACGATGGAGGCGCACGTGGTCGAGGAGATCAGCGTCGTGAGCGGCTTCAGCCCTGGCATGGGGTCGTTGCTCCGGCTGTCGACGGGCGGGCAGGTCTTCCTCAAGGCGGCGCGCACGCGCGACGAACGCGAGTGCGCCGACCTGCACCGCGCCGAGGCACGCATCGCGACCCGCCTGCCCTCGACGGTCCCGACGCCGCGCTTCCTGTGGGGCCACGGCGACGGCGACTGGATCGTGCTCGCCTACGAGGCGATCGACGGCTACCCGCCGCAGGTCCCGTGGGAGCCCGCGGTGCTCGCGAGGGTCCTCGACACCCTCGACGACCTGGCACGTGTCCCCGGGGCCCGGCAGATCCCGCTCCCACCGGCCGGACCACAGCTCGCGTCCACCGCGATCGGGTGGGGTCGGATGCTGCGCGAGCCCTGGGAGCCCCTGGGGGCGCTCGCGCCGTGGGCAGCCCGTCGGCTCGCGTCGCTCGCCGAGCTCGAGCTGGGCGTCCTCGTAGCGTGCGAGGGGGAGTCGATCGTCCACGGCGACATGCGCGCGCGGAACCTGACCGTCACGGACGACAGGGTGTACGTCCTCGACTGGCCCTACGCGATGCGTGGGGCCGGGTGGCTGGACCTCGCGCACCTGCTCGTCACGGTCGGCTCGCAGGGCGTCGACGGCGTCTTCGACCCGCCAGAGGTGTGCGTGCCGACCGACGGCTCCCCACCTCTCGTGACCTGGGACGACGCCGAGCGTGCGGGGGCCTGGCTCACCGCGGTGTTCGACGACCACCCCCTCGGCGCCGAGGTGCACCCCGGAGACCTCCGGTCGATCGTCGGCGGGTTCGCGGGCTTCAGCATGGACGCCGCGCGCAGACCCGCCCCGCGGTCCGACCCGTGCCGCCCCACGGTGGCCCTCGGGCAGTCGGTCTCGGCCCTCGCCTGGCTGGAGCACCTGGGTCTGTGACCCGCCTCGGTCGCTCGCGACCTCGTCCCCGGACGCACGGACGCCCCGGCGGGCCGAGCCCGCCGGGGCGTCCGTCAGGGTCAGGGGGTCAGCCCTTGTGCTCCCGCAGGACCTGCGCTGCCTGCGGCAGGACCTCGGCGAGGTCGCCCACGACCGCGAAGTCCGCGATCTCGAACAGCGGGCTGTCGGAGTCGTTGTTGACGGCCACGATCACCTGCGAGGCCTGCATGCCGCCACGGTGGTGCGGGGCCCCCGAGATTCCGGCGCCGATGTACAGGCGCGGCGCGATCGTCACTCCCGTCTGGCCGATGAAGGTGTCGAACCAGCCCTCGTAGACCGCGTCGCGCGTCGCGCCGACGGCCGCGCCGAGCACGTCGGCGAGCTCCTCGATCGGCCCGAAGTCGCCGTCGGTGCCGCGACCGCCCGCGACGACCGTCGCGGCCTCGGCGAGCGTGGGGCGCCCACCCTCGACGACCGGCTTCTCCTCACGGGACACGACCGTGACGTTCGTCGCCGACGCCGGTACGTCGACGGGGAACCCGATGACCTCGGTCTGGACCGAGGACTCGGCAGGCTCCGGGACGACGGAGTTGGCGCGCACCGTGAACACGGCCTGCTCGGTGACGACCTCGCACGAGGTGTCCCACGAGCCCGCGAAGACCCGCTTGTAGCCGACGGCCTTGCCGTCCTCGGCGCGGACCGCGGCCGCGTCGATCACGAGGCCGGCGCCCAGCGCGTAGGCGAGCCGGGCGGCGGCCTCCTTGTTGGGGAACGTCGCCGAGAGCAGCACGATGTCCGCGTTCGCGCGGCGCACGGCGGTCTCGAGGGTCGCCGAGACGACCGCCGTGAGGTGCGCGGCGTCCGCGCTCACGGACGTGGGCAGCTCGGCCTGGAGGACCGTGTCGACACCGTAGGCGCCGAGCTGGGCGAGCGTCGTGACGCTCGGGCTGCCGAGCGTCACGGCCTTGGGGCGGCCGAGGCTGCGCGCGATGGTCAGGAGCTCGAGGGCCGCGGAACGCAGCTGCGTCTCCGGGGAGTCGAGCAGGACGAGGACGTTGGTGGTCACGGTGTTCCCTCTCAGACCAGGTCGTTACGGATGAGGAACTCGGCCAGCGCGCGGCCGCCCTCGCCCTTGTCGACGACGACCTCGACCTCGGGACGCGGCGGGCGCGGCGTGGCGGCGAGGACGCGGGTGCGGGCTCCGGCGTCACCCACGGTCGCGGGGTCGAGCCCCAGCTCAGCGAGGTCCCAGACCTCGATCGGCTGCGTCCGCGCGGCCATGATGAGCTTGAAGTTGGGGAAGCGCGGCCAGTTGGCGTGGTCGGTCACGCTGACCACGGCGGGCAGCGGTGCCGAGAGCACCTCGAGCGCGTCGTCCAGCTCGCGCGTGACCTGGGCCGTGCGGGCAGCGGTGTCGACCTCGAGCTTGCCCGCGAGCGTGAGCTGCGGCAGGTCGAGCTCGGCCGCGAGCAGCACGGGGACCACGGACCCCAGCCCGTCGAGGGCTGCCATCCCCGTCAGGACGAGGTCGACCGGCCCCTCTTCCTCGAGCTTGCGGATCGCCGCGGCGAGCGTGGCGACGGTCCCGAAGTAGTCCGAGCCCGCGAGCGCCTCGTCGCTCACGCGCACGCCGCGTCCGACGCCCATCTGGTAGGCCTTGCGGATCGCGGTGTCGGCCTCTGGGCCGGCCATGGTCAGGACGACGACCTCGGAGGTCTCCTGCTCGGCCTCCGGCAGCGACTCGACGATGCGCAGCGCGGCCTCGATCGCGTTCTCGTCGAGCTCGTTGAGGGTCCCCTCCTCGGACGATCGCACCACTCGTCCGGCGTCGAACCGCCGGTCGGCGTGGATATCGGGAACGTACTTGACGGCGACGACGATCCTCATCGTGATGTGCTCCGTGGTTGGGACGACGGTGGACCCGGGTGGTACCCGCACGCCACAGCCCTCCGTGGAAGGTGTGGCACAGGCGAAACCCTACCGGGCAGCGCCGCGCAACCGGGTGAGATCTCGCGCACGACCACCTGGTGAGCACGAGCCGTCCACATGCGGGCCGCACAATGGAGAGGTGCAAGCGCTTGCCCCCTCCCCCCGCCCCCGTCCCTCGCACGGCCCGGTCCCCCGGCTCGGTGTCCATCTCGCCGGTGACGGCGTCGACGTCGCCGTGCTCGCCTCGCACGCGAGCGCTGTGCACCTGTGCCTGCTCGACGTCTCGGCCGACGGCGAGATCCACGAACGGCGCGTGGCTCTCGGCGGGCCGGTCCACGGCGTCTGGCACGGGCACGTGCCCGGGGTGCGCGAGGGGCAGCGCTACGGCTTCCGGGCCGAGGGCCCGTGGGACCCTGCGGCCGGCCTCCGGTACAACCCCGCGAAGCTGCTCCTCGACCCGTACGCGCACGGGATCGTGGGCGTGCTCGACGACGACCCGTCCACGCGCGGTCACGTCGCCGAGCGGGACGCCGCGGGCGCGCTCGTCGGTGACGTCCGCGGTCCGGCCGACCCCCGCGACTCGGCGCCGCACGTGCCGCACGCGGTCGTCGTCGCGCCCCGCACGGGGCACGAGCCCGTGCGCCGTCCGCACGTGCCGTGGGTCGACACCGTCGTCTACGAGGCCCACGTCCGCGGCCTGACCATGCAGCTCGACGCCGTGCCCGAGCACCTGCGCGGCACCTATGCGGGGCTCGCGCACCCCGCGACGATCGCGCACCTGAAGTCGCTGGGCGTCACGACGGTCGAGCTGCTGCCGATCCACGCGTTCCTCACCGAGCCGCACCTCGTGGCCCGGGGCCAGACCAACTACTGGGGCTACTCGACCGCGGGCTTCTTCGCCCCCCACGCCCCGTACGCGACGCGCGCCGCGCAGGAGGCCGGGCCCGGCGCGGTCCTCGACGAGGTCCGTGGCATGGTGCACCTGCTGCACGAGGCCGGGCTCGAGGTCCTCCTCGACGTCGTGCACAACCACACGTGCGAGGGCGGCGCGGACGGCCCGCACCTGTCGTGGCGCGGCCTCGACAACCCCGTCTACTACCTGCACGACGGCGCGTCCCCGGCCGAGCTGGCGGACGTCACCGGGACGGGGAACAGCCTCGACTTCCGGCGCGCGCGCGTGGTGCAGATGACGCTCGACTCGTTGCGCTGGTGGGCGCAGGAGGTCGGCGTCGACGGCTTCCGCTTCGACCTCGCCGTGACCCTGGGCCGCGGACCCGCCGGGTTCGACCCCGACCACCCGTTCCTCGTCGCGCTCCAGACCGACCCGGTCCTCAACGGCCTCAAGCTCGTCGCGGAGCCGTGGGACGTCGGTCCGGGCGGGTGGCGCACAGGGCAGTTCCCCGCGCCGTTGGCCGAGTGGAACGACCGCTTCCGGGGCGCGGTGCGGCAGTTCTGGCTCGCCGACCCGCGCGAGGCCTCGCACGGGCGCCCGGGGCAGGGCGTGCGCGAGCTCGCGACCCGCCTGGCCGGGTCGGCGGACCTCTTCGGGCACAGCGACCCGCCGCTCATGCGCGGGCCGGTGGTGTCGGTCAACTTCGTGACGGCGCACGACGGGTTCACGCTCGCGGACCTCGTCGCCTACGAGCACAAGCACAACGAGGCCAACGGCGAGGGCAACCGCGACGGCAGCGACGACAACCGGTCCTGGAACCACGGCGTCGAAGGTCGTCTGGCGGACGAGGACACGATGATCGAGGGGGGCGAGGGGACGGAGCACGCAGGCTTCGAGCCAGGGCTCGTGATCGCCCCGCTGCGCCGCCGCTCGATCCGCAACCTCATGGCGACCCAGGTCCTGGCGGCGGGGACGCCCATGCTCACGGCCGGCGACGAGATGGGACGCACCCAGCGCGGCAACAACAACGCGTACTGCCAGGACGGGCCGGTGTCGTGGGTGAGCTGGGACCTGTCGCCCTGGCGCAAGGACCTGCTCGCGACCACGGCCTACCTCCTGGAGCTGCGCCGCGAGCACGCGGCGCTGCGCAGCGAGACGTTCTTCCACGGCCGGCCCCGGCACTCGGCGCAGGACGCGGTGCCGGACCTCGCGTGGTTCGACGCCGCGGGCTGCACCCTCGACCACGCGGCCTGGCACGACCCCGGGTTCCGCGTGCTGCAGATGCTGCGCACCGGGCCGAGTGCGGGCGACCGCGACGTGCTCCTGGTGCTCAACGGAGCGCTCGACACGGTCGAGGTGACGCTCGCGGACGTGCCGGGGCGCTCCGCCCCCGGGGCGGCCGAGGGGGACGGTGCCACCGCGTGGGTGCTTGCGTGGGACTCCGACTGGGAGCACCCGACCGAGGGCGGCGACGCCGCGCCCCCCGGCCCGCACGAGGCCGGAGGAGCGCCCGGGACGGCCCTCCTGGAGCCGCTCAGCCTGCAGGTCTATCTCTCGCCGAGGTAGAGGGTTCGCGTCGGGGGTAGGGCTGGGCCTCTCTCCCGACGACTGCCCCCTACCTCGCGGCGGGGCGCGGGGTCTAGTCTCTGCGCATGAGTGACAACGACGTCAGCATCCCTTCCGCGAGCAACGCCGTCCCGTCGGGCACGCCCGCCCACGGGAGCGCTCCCAGCCGGTCCGGCCCTGATCGTGCCGAGGTGATCGTGGTCGGCGCGGGACTCTCGGGCCTCGTCGCCGCGACCGAGCTCACGGCCGCGGGGCGCCACGTGATCCTGCTCGACCAGGAACCTGCCGCGAGCCTGGGCGGCCAGGCCTACTGGTCCTTCGGCGGCCTCTTCCTGGTCGACTCCCCCGAGCAGCGCCGCATGGGCGTCAAGGACACGCCCGAGCTCGCGCTCGACGACTGGCTCGGGTCGGCGGACTTCGCCCCCGGCGCCGCCGACGGCGAGGGTCCCGACCGCTGGGGCTACGCCTGGGCGCGCGGCTTCGTCGACTTCGCGGCGGGCGACATGCGCTCGTGGCTGCACGCCAAGGGGGTGCGCTGGTTCCCGCTCGTCCAGTGGGCAGAGCGCGGCGGCTACCCCGCGGGCGGCCACGGCAACAGCGTGCCCCGTTTTCACGTGACCTGGGGCACCGGCCCCGGCGTCCTCGAACCCTTCGTCCGCGCGGCCCTCGACGCCCGGGCAGCCGGTCTGCTCGACATCCGGTTCCGTCACCGCGTGACCGACCTCGTCGTGACCGACGGCGCCGTCACCGGCGTGCGGGCCGAGATCCTGGCCGACGACCCGGCCGAGCGCGGCGCCCCCTCGGTGCGCGACGTCGTGGGCGAGGTCGAGCTCTCGGCGAGCGCCGTCGTCGTCTCCTCCGGGGGGATCGGCGCGAACCACGACCTGGTCCGTGCGCACTGGCCCGCGTCTGCGGGCGTGCTGCCCGCGCGCATGCTCTCAGGAGTGCCGGACTCGACCGACGGGCTGCTGCTCGGCATCACGCGCGACGCGGGTGCGGCCCTGGTGCACGAGGACCGCATGTGGCACTACCCCGAGGGCATCGCGAACCACTCCCCCGTGTGGACCGACCACGGCATCCGCATCCTGCCCGGCCCGTCGTCGCTGTGGGTCGACGCGCACGGGCACCGACTGCCCTCGCCCCTGTTCCCCGGCTTCGACGCCCTGGGATCGCTCCAGCACGTCACGGCGCGCGGCGACGACCACTCCTGGTTCGTGCTCAACAAGGCGATCATGGAGAGCGAGTTCGCGCTGTCGGGCTCGGAACAGAACCCTGACCTGACCGGCCGGAGCGTGCGCCTGCTGGCGCAGCGCGTGCTGCCGGGGGCGGTCGGGCCCGTGGCGCGGTTCGCCGCCGAGTCCCCCGAGTTCGTGTGGGGTGCGAACCCGACCGAGCTCGCGGCCGGCATGAACGCCCTGACCGACGCGACCCCCGGGGCCCGCGGCCACATCGACGCGGGAGAGCTCGAACGGCTCGTGCGGCTGCGCGACGACCAGGTGCGCTCGGGGCTCGGCAAGGACCACCAGGTCGTCGCGACGGCCATGGCCCGCAAGTTCTTCGTGGACCGCGTCATCCGGGTGTCCCCGCCGCGCCCGCTCACGACACCCAAGGACGGCCCGATGCTCGCCGTGCGGCTCTCGGTCCTGACCCGCAAGACGCTCGGCGGCCTGCACACCGACACCGACGGTCGCGTGCTGCGCCCCGACGGCTCGGTGTTCGAGGGCCTGTACGCGGCGGGCGAGGCCGCCGGGTTCGGGGGCGGCGGCGTGCACGGCCACCGGGCGCTCGAGGGGACGTTCCTCGGCGGGTGCCTGTTCTCGGGTCGGACCGTGGGGCGCGCGCTCGCTCGGAGCCTCTAGCCGGCGGGACGGCCCGGTTCCGGGGCAGGAGGACCGCGCCCGTCACCAGTCCGCGGGCATCTGCACCGGGTCGTCCGGGCTCACGCGCGACGCGCGCAGCCCGGGCACCCCGAGCAGGGCGGCGACGATCTCCTCGCTGGCCCCGAGATCGGTGGCCACGGTGTCGAGCTCGGTGCACACGAACCACGACCGGTCGTCCGGCCACCACAGCGTGGGCGACTGGTCGAGCGACGCGAACGCCGCCGCAGCCGCGAGCGGGCCGTGCCACAGGTGGTAGTCGCGGTGCGGCAGCGCGAGCGTCGGTGCCGCCGGCCGCTCGACCTGGTGCGCTGCCCGCCTGCTGCGCCAGGCAATCTGGATGTGTAGTGTCCAGGTTATGAGAATGACCGAGGGGGTCGAGTGGGGCCTGCACTGCTGCCTCACGCTGGCCTGGATCGGGCCCGAGCAGCCCGTGTCGACGGCCCGGCTGGCGTCGTGGTTCGACCTGCCGCCCGCCTATCTGAACAAGCGCCTGCAGGCACTCGTCCGGGCAGGGATCCTCAGCTCGACGCCGGGGGTTCGCGGCGGCTTCCGGCTCGCCCTGGCGCCGGAGCAGGTCACCCTGATGGACGTGGTCGCCGCCATCGAGGGCAGGGACGACGTCTTCCGCTGCACCGAGATCCGCCAGCAGGGCCAGGGCTCCCTCGGTGAGAACCGGGAGTTCGCCACCCCCTGCGGCGTCGCCGCTGCCATGCGCAAGGCCGAGCTGGCCTGGCGCGGGGCGCTCGCGGCGCAGACCCTGTCGGACCTGATGGCGGCCGCGCCTCCGGACGCCAGGGAACGCACCCGGCACCAGTACGCACGGCTGCACGACTGAGCGAGCCGGACCGGCGGTACCTGCCGGTCCTGACGAAACACAGGGGGAATCTGGATGTCTAGCGTCTCGGTGTCACCGGGTCGATCACAGGGCGCGGGTCCCGCACTGCCTGGGCAGCGCGGACTGTCGTCGACCTTCGTCCTGGCCATGGGGACGTTCGCCGTCGGGACGGACGCCTTCGTGGTCGCGGGGTTCCTGCCGTCAATGGCGAGCACGCTGCGCGTCTCGGAGGCGACCGCCGGGCTGTCGGTCACGGTCTTCGCGGCGGCCTACGCCCTGCTGTCGCCGGTGCTCGCCACCGTGACCGCCCGCGTGCCGCGTCGCGCCCTGCTGGTCGCCGCGCTGCTCACGCTCGCACTGGCCAACCTCGGCTCCGCGCTGGCCCCGAACATGGCGCTGCTGCTCGTCACCCGCGTCGTCGCGGCCCTCGGCGCCGCGGCCTACACGCCCAGCGCGGGGGCGGTGAGCGCGTCGCTGGTCCGCCCCGAGCTACGTGCCAGGGCACTGGCTGTCGTGATCGGCGGCCTGACCGTCGCGACCGCCCTGGGAGTACCCCTCGGCAACCTGGCCAGCCAGCATCTCGGCTGGCGGACCGCACTGGGTCTGGTCGCCGCCCTCTGCCTCCTCGTCGCCGTCGGAGTGCGGCTGACCATGCCGCCTTTGCCCGGCAACGTCCGGGTGCCACTGCGTCAGCGGCTCTCCGTGCTTCGCCGCCCGGCCGTGCTCGCGGTCCTGCCGCTGACCGTGCTCGGCATGGGGGCCTGCTACACCGCGTACGCCTACAGCGTCCCCGCGCTGACCGCGGCGCACGTCCCGGAGAGCGCCGTCCTGCTGATGCTCTTCCTGTACGGGGTGGGCGCCGTCCTGGGCAACGTGGCAGCGGGCTACGCGACCGACCGGTGGGGTTCCGCACCGGTGCTGATCATCGGGTACCTCGGCATGGCGCTCTCACTCGGCCTGCTGGCCTGGGTCGCCGCCGGCCACGTCTCGAAGGTGGCTCTGGTCGGGCTGCTGGTCGTCCTCTGGGGAGCGACCAGCTGGTGCCAGACGCCGCCGCAGCAGCACCGGCTGATAACGGTCGCGCCGCAGGAGGCCCCGCTGGTGGTCTCGCTGAACTCCTCGTCGATCTATCTGGGCATCGGCCTCGGTACGGTGCTCGGAGGCATCGCCCTCCCGTCCGGGATGGCGAGCGTGTACGTCCTCGGGGCGGGCCTCGCGATCGCAGCGCTCCTGTTCCTCCTGATCACCCTGCGCACGGCCAGGGGCACGAGCTAGGGCGCGTCACCCCACCCCTCGCAGGTCGGTTCGATCTGGCTCAAGTGGTTCGACCAGCCACTCGACGAGGTGATCGGCATGGAAGACCACCGAGCGGTTCGTCGGCAACCTCCATGGCCTACCCCACTCGAAGACCCATGTGGAGACATGCCCTCGTCCCGGCGGCAGGCTCTGGCCTGGATGCGGCCCATCACCGGCCGGCTGGCATCCGCACGGGGCCGGGAAGGTGAGCGGCGTCGTCGGGCATGAGGCGAACGTAGCCCCGGCGAGGCCGCCCGGCCAGCGCACGCCCACGTCGGTACGCTCCCCGCATGACCCCGCCCGACGACGCCCCTCCCCCCGGTCCTCCGGCCGCCGGGCCGGACGTGGCCCACCTCGACGTCGCCGGGTGCGAACGCGTGCTGCGACGCAACGGCCTGCCCCTGCTGATCGAGGACCACTCGGCGCGGCGCGACGTGTTCGGGCGGTCGGCGCCGTTCCTCGTGGTCGTGCTGTTGCTCGAGCTGACCGGGGCTCTCGACGAGGGGTGGCCCTGGTGGGGCAACCTGCTCGCGGTCGCGGGCGGGGCGGTCCTCCTCGCCGCGGCGTACGCGGGGCTCAACGCGGTGCGCGGGCGGAACTGGTCGACGCTGCCGCAGGACGTCGGCGGGCCCGAGCTCGCGTTCTTCGTGCTCGTGCCCGCGGTGCTGCCCGTCGTGTTCGGGGGCGAGTGGCGGGCCGCGCTCGTCACCGCCGGTGGCAACCTGCTGCTCCTGGGGCTCGTGTGGGTCGTGGTCGCGTACGGCCTGGGATCGTCGCTGTGGTGGGGGCTCGCACGCATCGCCGACGAGCTCGGGGCCTCGCTGATGCGGCTCGTGCGGCTCCTGCCGCTGCTCATGGTGTTCTCGCTCGTGCTGTTCTACAACGCCGAGGTGTGGCAGGTCTTCAGCCGGACCGGCGGGGCCGCGGGCGTGATCCTCGGGACGTTCTTCGCCCTGCTCATCGTGCTGTTCGTGGGGCTCCGCCTGCCGACCGAGGCGCGCAACGCGCTGCGCACGGCGGCCGAGGGCGTGCCGGGGGCCTCGGACCTGCCGCCCCTGACCCGCAGCCAACGGTTCAACGTGGCCGCGATGATCGGTGTCTCCCAGCTCCTGCAGGTGCTCGTCGTCAGCGCCGGGATGGGGATCTTCTTCGTCGCGCTCGGGACCCTGACCGTGACACCCGAGGTCATGGACCTGTGGGGCATCGACGGGCAGCGCGTGCTCCTGACGTTCGACCTCTCCGGGACGACGCTCGTGGTCACGCAGACGCTGGTGCGGGTTTCGGTCGCGATCGCGACGTTCACCGGTCTGTACTACGCGATCTCGGTCCAGGTCGACGCGGTGTACCGCGAGGAGTTCGTCGAGGGGATCGGGGAGCAGCTGCGTGAGGTGCTCGCGACGAGGGTGCGGTACGTGGGGCTGCTTGCGGCCGCACCCAGTGGGACCCCCGCGAGGTAGAACCTACTGCGTGAGATAGGACGCGCTGCGTACTACCTCGACCGGGACGTTCTACCTCGCCCGCGGGTTGTCCACAGATACCCAGTCGCCCCACCCTGTTCCCGTCGATCACCGGCACGCTGAGCGGCATGGGAAGAACAGAGGCTGCTCGTCGGGTCCCACCCGCATTGCGGTACGAACCAGCGACCCGGGCCCGGCTCGAGAAGAGCCGACGCGACGGACACGTGGTCCGTGTCCGACCGGGGGTCTACCTGCCGCTCCCCACCGGAGAGGGGCACGCGCTCCGACGCGAGGCCGAGGTGCTCGCGAGCGTCCGAGGGGTCGTGGAGAGGCTCACCACCTCCTACTGGCTGAGCCACGAGACCGCAGCGCTCCTGTGGGGGTGCTGGACCTGGAGGCTCGGGCGGCTGGTCCATGTGACGCAGCTCGCGAATCCCAGCGTGCGCCGCGACGCCGACCCGACCATCCGACGACACTGGACTGCCTTGCCGGAACGGGACCGGAGCGACCTGGACGGTGTCCCGGTCACCTCCCTGGAGCGGACCGTCGTCGACTGCGCTCGTTCGCTGCCGGCCCCCAGCGCCCTGGTCGTCGCCGACTCTGCCCTGCGTCTCGGTGCCGAGGTCCGGCTGCTCGACCAGATCCTCGACGAGTCGGCGGGAAAGCGCGGAGTGGTCCAGGCGAGGCAGATCCTCCAGCTCGCCGACGCTCGGTCCGAGTCCCCCGGCGAGACCCTGGTGCGTTGGGCCGCCCTCGACGTCGGCCTGCCGCCCCTCGTCCCTCAGTTCCCCGTCATCACCTGGCGCGGCGAGTTCCGGCTCGACCTCGCCTGGCCTGAGCTTCGCATCGGGCTCGAGTTCGACGGCGCGGTCAAGTACGCCGGAGGCATGGGCGATCCCCGAGAACGGCTGCTTACCGAGAAGAGACGCGAGGACGCCCTCCGGGAGTCGGGGTGGACCATCCTTCGCGTGACCTGGGAGGACCTGAAGGATCCCGAGCGCCTCGCGGGTCGCCTCCGCGCGGCCAGACGGCTGGCTCGCGAACGCTCGACGTAGTACGCGCCGCGTGAAGTAGAACGTAGGGGGTTCTACCTCACGCGGCGCGTACTACTTCGGCGCCGAGGCGGTCAGGCGTTCGCCACCAGCCCCAGCTCCGCGACGCTCGCCAGCCCCTCGTGCTTGGGCACGATCCGGATGGTGTACCCGAACGGTCCCGACGCCTCGAGGCGCACCGACCCGGCGAACGCCGCCCGGCCCGCCTCGTACGTCTCGGCGAGTGCGAGCGGCTCGGCCGTGAACGACTCGATCACGTCGGCCTCGGTCACGCGGCCGTGGACCACCTGCACCTCGACGTCGCCGGGTGCCAGGTCTCCGAGCGACACGTAGGCCTTGACGGTCAGGAGGTCCCCGACCTGCGGCACCTCGCGGATCCCGCTCGACTCGACGTGGTCGACGCGCACGTGCGACCAGTCCCCGCGCACGTGCGCCTTCCATGCCGCGAGCTCGCGTGCGGGCTCGAAGCCCGGGGCGTTGAGCGTGCGACCAGCGACCGCGGCGGGCCCGTAGAGGCGGTGCACGTAGTCGGCGACCATGCGCGTGGCCTGGACCTTGGGGCCGAGGGTCGCAAGCGTGTGCCGCACCATCTGGAGCCACCGGACGGGCACACCCCGCTCGTCCCGGTCGTAGAACCGTGCCGCGACCTGGGTCTCGATGAGGTCGTACAGTGCCGCTGCCTCGAGGTCGTCGCGGCGGTCGGTGTCCTCGACGCCGTCGGCCGTGGGGATGGCCCAGCCGTTCTCGCCGTCGTACCACTCGTCCCACCACCCGTCGAGGATCGACAGGTTGAGGCCGCCGTTGAGCGCGGACTTCATGCCCGACGTGCCGCTGGCCTCGAGCGGGCGCAACGGGTTGTTGAGCCACACGTCGCAGCCCGGGTAGAGCGACTGCGCCATGCCGATGTCGTAGTTCGGCAGGAACACGATGCGCCCGCGCACGTCGTGCTCGTCGGTGAACCGGACGAGCTGCTGGATGAGCCGCTTGCCCTGGTCGTCGGCGGGGTGCGACTTGCCGGCGACGATGAGCTGGACGGGCCGCTCGGGGTCGAGCAGCAGCGAACGCAGCCGGTCGGGGTCGCGCAGCATGAGCGTCAGGCGCTTGTACGTGGGCACGCGGCGCGCGAACCCGATGGTCAGGACGTCGGGCGAGAGCGCGTCGTCGACCCAGCCGAGCTCGGCGGGGCTGGCCCCGCGCTCGCGCCAGGACCTGCGCAGCCGGTTGCGGGCCTCGTCGACGAGCTGTCCGCGCAGCTCGCGGCGCATGCCCCACAGCTCCTCGTCGCTCACCCCGGCGGGGTCGAGCCAGCCCGACGACGCAGCGTCGGCCGTGAGCTCGTCGAGCCCGAGGCGCTCGGCCTCGAGGGTCGCCAGGCGCGGGTCGACCCACGTGGGCGAGTGCACGCCGTTGGTCACGGACGTGATGGGGACCTCGCGCGAGTCGAAGCCCGGCCACAGGCCGTTGAACATGCCGCGCGAGACCTCGCCGTGCAGGAGGGACACGCCGTTGGCGCGGCCGCCCAGGCGCAGTCCCATGACGGCCATGTTGAAGACGGTGGGGTCGCCGCCGTCGTAGTCCTCGGCGCCCAGCGCGAGGACCTGGTCGACGTCGATCCCGGGGATCTGGTTGTCGCCGCCGAAGTACTGGCCGATGAGGTCGCGGCCGAAGCGGTCGATGCCCGCGGGGACGGGCGTGTGGGTCGTGAACACGGTCGCGGCGCGCACGGCCTCGAGGGCTGCGTCGAACGTCAGCCCCGCGCCGGTCACGAGCTCACGGATGCGCTCGACGCCGAGGAACCCGGCGTGCCCCTCGTTGGTGTGGTAGACCTCGGGCTCGGGGGCGCCGGTCAGGTGCGACCACAGGCGCAGCGCGCGCACGCCGCCGACGCCGAGCAGCAGCTCCTGCTGGAGCCGGTGCTCGCCGCCGCCGCCGTAGAGGCGGTCGGTGACCTTGCGCGCGGCCTCGTCGTTGCCGGGGACGTTGGAGTCGAGCAGCAGCAGCGGGACGCGCCCGACGGCCGCGACCCACACGTGCGCGTGCAGGACGCGCCCCCCGGGCAGGTCGATCGAGACGCGCGCGGGCGTGCCGTCGTCCTCGCGCAGGATCGTCAGGGGCAGTCCGTCGGGGTCGAGCAGCGGGTAGGTCTCGACCTGCCAGCCGTCACGCGTGAGGGACTGGCGGAAGTAGCCCGCGCCGTAGAGCAGCCCGACGCCGACGATGGGCACGCCCAGGTCGGACGCGCTCTTGAGGTGGTCGCCCGCGAGGATGCCGAGGCCGCCCGAGTACTGCGGCAGGACCGAGGTGATGCCGTACTCCGGGGAGAAGTAGGCGATCGCCTGCGGGAGCTCCTCGCCGCCCGCGGCCTGCTCCTGGTACCAGAGCGGGTCCTGGAGGTAGCGGTGCAGGTCGGCTGCGGCCGCGCGGACGCGGCCCACGAACTCCTGGTCGGCCGCGAGCGCCGCGAGGCGGTCGGGCCCCAGAGCGCCGAGGAGCGCCACGGGGTCGCGCTTCACGGACTCCCACAGCTGCGGGTCGATCCCGGAGAAGAGCTCGCGCGTGGCGGTGTGCCAGGACCAACGCAGGTTGAGGGACAGCTCGTCGAGGTCGTGCAGCTCGGCGGGCAGGACGGTGCGGACGGTGAAACGTCTGATCGCTCTCACGGGTCCGACAGTACGCAACTGTGGGCCGCTGTACACCCTCTACCTGCCGTGTGCTCGCGACGGGCTCAGGCCGTTTCACCCGCCGGCAACCCGTCGGCAACCTGTCGGCTTCCCGTCCGCGAGCGGTCGGCCGGGCAGCCGCGCGCCACGGGTTGCGCGCCACGCCCGCCCAGCGGGTGCCGCACCTCGCCCGCGCTCGATACCTTGTGCTCGTGCCTGAGAACTCCACGAGCCCCGTGACCCCCGCGCCGGCGCCCCGACCGACCGCCCCCTCGATCGTGTCCTCCGTCGCCCCGGCGACGGTCCCGCTCGCTCCTCCGATCGCCCCCGCCGCCCCGATCGGGCGCATCCCCGTCGTCGAGGTGTCGCCCGTGGTCGAGGGGGGCCGTTGGCCCGCGAAGGCCGTGGTGGGCGAGGTCGTCCCGGTCGAGGCCACGGTCTTCCGCGAGGGGCACGACGCCGTCGCGGCGACCGCGGTGCTCGTCGCCCCGGACGGTTCGGACCACTCGTGGGCGCGCATGGTCGACGTCGCTCCGGGCCTCGACCGGTTCCGGGCGACGGTCTCCCCCGACGCCCCGGGTGAGTGGTCGTTCCGCGTCGAGGCGTGGTCCGACCCGTACGGCACGTGGGCGCACGACGCGGCGATCAAGGTCGCGGCGGGCATCGACGTCGAGCTGATGCTCGCCGAGGGCGTCGCGCTCTTCGAGCGCATCACCGCCCTGGAGGGCCTGAGCCCGCGGGACGCGAAGACCCTGCACGACGGCGCCGCTGCCCTCGCGGACCCGTCGCGCCCTTCCCCGGCGCGGCTCGCGGCAGCCCTGTCGCCCGAGGTGCGCGACGCCCTGGGCCGCACTCCCCTGCGGGACCACGTGACGCCGTCGGGCACGTATCCCCTGCGGGTGGACCGGCCGCTCGCGCTCGCCGGTGCCTGGTACGAGATGTTCCCCCGCTCCGAGGGCGCGCGGCGCCTCAAGGACGGGACGTGGCGTTCCGGGACGTTCACGACCGCGGCCAGGCGACTGCCCGCGATCGCCGCGATGGGCTTCGACATGGTCTACCTGACGCCCGTGCACCCCATCGGGACCACGCACCGCAAGGGCCGCAACAACTCGCTCACCGCACTGCCAGGAGACCCGGGCTCGCCGTACGCGATCGGCTCGAAGGACGGCGGGCACGACGCGATCCATCCCGAGCTGGGCACCGAGCGCTCGTTCAAGGCGTTCGTGAAGGAGGCCCGGCGCCTGGGCATGGAGGTCGCTCTCGACCTCGCGCTCCAGTGCTCGCCCGACCACCCGTGGGTCACCGAGCACCCCGAGTGGTTCACGACGCGCGTCGACGGCTCGATCGCGTACGCCGAGAACCCGCCCAAGAAGTACCAGGACATCTACCCGCTCAACTTCGACAACGACCCGGCGGGCATCTACGCCGAGGTGCTGCGCGTCGTGCGGGTGTGGATCGGGCGCGGCGTCACGGCGTTCCGCGTCGACAACCCGCACACCAAGCCCTTGCCGTTCTGGGAGTGGCTGCTCGCGGAGGTCCGCGCGACGAACCCCGAGGTGATCTTCCTGTCGGAGGCGTTCACCAAGCCCGCGATGATGCACACGCTCGCACGCATCGGGTTCCACCAGTCGTACACGTACTTCACGTGGCGCAACGAGAAGACAGAGCTCGCGGAGTACCTGACCGAGGTCTCGGGGCCCGCGGGGTCCTACATGCGCCCGAGCTTCTGGCCCACGACGCACGACATCCTGCCGCCCTACCTCCAGCACGGCGGTGTCGCCGGGTTCGCGGTGCGGGCCGTGCTCGCGGCGCTCGGGTCCCCGACGTGGGGCGTCTACTCGGGCTACGAGCTCGTCGAGAACGTGCCCCGCCCCGGGGTCGAGGAGCAGATCGACAACGAGAAGTACGAGTACAAGCCGCGCGACTGGGCGCTCGCCGAGGAGATCGGCATCTCGACGCTCCTGACGACCCTCAACGACGTGCGCCGCGAGCACCCTGCGCTGCGCCAGCTGCGCAACCTCACGGTCCACCCCACGACCAACGACCACGTCCTCGCGTTCTCGCGGCACCTGCCCGAGCGCGTGTCGCCGGACGGGACGGTCGTGCCGGCCGACACCGTGATCGTGGTCGTGAACCTCGACCCGTGGGGCACGCAGGAGTCGATGGTCCACCTCGACCTCTCCGCGCTGGGCCTGGCGCCCGACCAGCAGTTCGTCGCGCACGACCTGCTCTCCGGCGCCTCGTACGGGTGGGGCCAGGACGTCTACGTCAGGCTGGTCCCCCAGGAGCAGGTGGCGCACGTCATCCACGTGAGGACGCCATGAGCAGCTCGCCGTTCTCGGCCCGCGCCGCAGGGCCGGCCGCCCGCGCCGCGGGGCCCGCCGCGGGGCCTGCCCCCGTCGCCCCGACGACCGCGCCCCTGCCCGTCGGCGCCCTGCCGGTACGCCGCCAGCCAGAGGCTCCGTCGGCGCAGCGCTCGGGGCTCTCGGCGGACCCCGCCTGGTACAAGACGGCCGTGTTCTACGAGGTCCTGGTCCGCGCGTTCTCGGACTCCTCGGGGGACGGCTCGGGCGACCTGCGCGGGTTGATCGAACGCCTCGACTACCTCCAGTGGCTGGGGATCGACGCCTTGTGGCTGCCCCCGTTCTACCCGTCGCCGCTGCGGGACGGCGGGTACGACGTCGCCGACTACACGGCCATCGCGGGCCAGTACGGGTCGATGGCCGACTTCACCGAGCTCATCGCCGAGGCGCACTCGCGCGGCATCCGGATCGTGATCGACCTGGTCATGAACCACACGAGCGACCAGCACCCGTGGTTCCAGGCGTCGCGCGCCGACCCCGAGGGCCCGTACGGCGACTTCTACGTGTGGAGCGACGACAACACGCGCTACCAGGACGCGCGGATCATCTTCGTCGACACCGAGACGAGCAACTGGACGTTCGACCCGGTCCGGCGCCAGTACTTCTGGCACCGGTTCTTCTCGCACCAGCCGGACCTCAACTTCGAGAACCCGCGCGTCGCGGACGCGATGCTCGACGTGACGAGGTTCTGGCTCCAGGTGGGTGTGGACGGGTTCCGCCTCGACGCGGTCCCGTACCTGTTCGAGGCCGAGGGCACGAACTGCGAGAACCTTCCCGAGACGCACCGGTTCCTGCGGCGCGTGCGCGAGATGGTCGACGCCGAGTTCCCGGGACGGATCATCCTCGCGGAGGCGAACCAGTGGCCCGCGGAGGTCGTGGACTACTTCGGCACCGAGGAGGAGCCGGAGTGCCACATGTGCTTCCACTTCCCGGTCATGCCGCGCATCTTCTACGCGATCCGCGACCAGCGGGCCAACCAGATCGTCGACATCCTGCGCGACACCCCGCCCATCCCTGCGGGCGCGCAGTGGAGCACGTTCTTGCGCAACCACGACGAGCTGACGCTCGAGATGGTCTCGACCGAGGAGCGCGCGTCGATGTACGGGTGGTACGCGCAGGACCCGCGCATGCGCGCGAACGTCGGCATCCGCCGCCGCCTGGCGCCGCTGCTCGACAACTCGCGCAAGGAGGTCGAGCTCGCGCACGCGCTGCTCCTGTCGCTGCCGGGCAGCCCGTGCCTGTACTACGGCGACGAGATCGGGATGGGTGACAACATCTGGCTGCCGGACCGGGACGCGGTCCGCACGCCCATGCAGTGGACCCCGGACCGCAACGCGGGCTTCTCGACCGCCGACCCGGGCAAGCTGTACCTGCCACCCATCCAGTCGCTCGTGCACAACTACGGGTACGTCAACGTGGAGAACCAGCTCGCGCAGCCGACGTCGCTGCTGCACTGGGTCCACGGCATGCTCGCGGTGCGCAGGCTGCACCCGGCCTTCGGGGCGGGCGAGCAGGTCACGCTCAGCACGGACAACGAGTCGGTCCTCGCGTTCCTGCGCCGCAACGAGGCCGAGACCATCCTGTGCGTCGCGAACCTCTCGGCGACCGCGCGCACTGCCACGATCCACCTGCCCGAGCACGCGGGCGCGACCCTGACCGACGTGTTCGGCGGGGCGACGTTCCCCTCGGTGGGCGAGGACGGCGACGTCGTGATGACATGGGGTTCGAGGGACTTCTACTGGCTCACGGTGTCGTAGGACGCCCTGACCTGCCCGGCAGAAGGAGCTGACGTGGTGCCGAAGACCGTCTCGTCCTCGCCCGTCGTGTCGCGCCCCGGGCCGCTCGGGTCGGCGCAGCGCGTCCCCGTCCCGGACGCCCGCCTGCTCGGGCTCCTCGACGCGTGGCTGCCCGCGCAGCGCTGGTACCCCGTCAAGGGCCTCGCGGTGCGACACGTGCCGTGGATGAGCTTCGCGCTCACCGAGCGCTGCACGCTGCACCTCCTGCGGATCGTGGGCGACGGGGTGGACCTGGTGATCCAGGTCCCGTTGGTCCTGACGCCCGCGGGCGGGCTCGCCCCGGACCCGCGGCCTGCTGACGCCCGCGGGTCAGGTGCTGCGGGCACGGCCGGCGCGCCTCTCCCGGGTCTGGTGGGCTTCGTCCCGGAGCCGGACCGGCGACCGGACGGGGTACGGGGTGGGAGCGGGGCGAGCGACCCCGAGGGTTCCGCGGCACCGCTCGCGGTGCACGACGGCGCCACGCACCCCGACCTGTGGGTGGCCCTCCTGGGCGCGCTCGAGCAAGCGGGCGACGCGCGCCAGGACGGTCGCGACCGTCCGGTCGACCTGACGGGTGCCCGGATGGTCGGCGGCGAGCAGTCGAACTCCTCGGTGATCCTGCCGGGGGTCGCGGGCGGTTCGATCCTCAAGATCCTGCGGACGATCGCGATCGGCCCCAACCCGGACGTCGTGGTCCCCGACGCGCTCGCCCGCGTGGGGTGGACCGGTGTGCCGCGCCCGCTCGGCTGGGTCGAGGCGACGTGGGAGCCGCTCGACGTGCCGGCGGGCGCTCTGGCCCTGGGCCCGGCGAGGACCGCGCACCTCGCGGTGCTGAGCGAGCTCGTCACGGACGCGCGCGACGGGTTCGAGCTCGCGTGCGCCTACGCGGCCCAGGACACCTCGTTCGCCGACCTCGCGGCCGACCTCGGCCGGACGCTCGCGACCATGCACCGGGCGCTGCGCGAGGCGCTGCCGACCGGGCCACCGCTCGAGGCGGGCTGGCTGCTGGGCGACCTGCGCCGTCGGGCACGCGAGGCCTGTGCCTCGTCCGCCCCTCTCGGGCGACGCGCCGCGCAAGTCGAGGTGTTCCTCGACGGCGTGGCCGAGCGACTCGCCCGCGAGGAGGCGCCGCCTCCCGTGCTCCAGGCGATCCACGGCGACATGCACCTGGGGCAGGCCCTGCACGCGCTCGGCGACGGCTGGAAGATCCTCGACTTCGAGGGCGAGCCGCTGCGGCCCGTGGCCGAGCGCACGCGCCCGGACCTGCCGCTGCGCGACGTCGCGGGGATCGTGCGCTCGCTCGACTACGCGGCGGCGGTCGGCGGGGCGCGCTCACCCCGGTGGACGACGACGGCGCGCACCGCGTTCGTCGAGGCGTACCGGCGCGCGATCGGCGACGACGACGGGACCGCCGGGCTCTCGGACGCGACGACCGAGGCGCTGCTGCGCGCCCTGGTCCTCGACAAGGCGCTGTACGAGGTCGTGTACGAGTCGCGCAACCGCCCGGCGTGGGAGCCGATCCCGCTCACCGCGGTGGACCGGCTGCTGGGCGGACGGTAGCCCCGCGGCCGGCCGTGGGCGACGTGCCGTCGCCGACCGCTGCGCAGGAAACCCACCGTCACCAGGCATGATGGTGACGCGGTTCGACGACGACCCCTCACCTCTCTGGAGCTTCCCCGTGACCTCGGCCCCGGCCTCTGCAGACCTCGCGCCCTCGACGATGACAGCGCTGACATCCCCGCCCGCCCAGACCCCTGGCACCGAGACCGGCGCGCCGAGCACGACCCGCCGTGAGCTGCACACGGGCTGGACCGTGCGCGCCGTCGGCGGCCCCGTCCCCGCGCACCTCGCCGAGCAGGTGCACGCGCCCGTGCCCGCGTCCGTGCCGGGGACGGTCCACACCGACCTCCTCGCGGCCGGGATCGTCCCCGACCCCTACCTCGACGACAACGAGCACGTCCTCGCGTGGATCGGCCGCTGCGACTGGGAGTACCGCACCACGTTCGAGTGGGCCGCCGACGGGCACGAGCGCCACGACCTCGTCGCCGACGGACTCGACACGGTCGCGGCCGTGACCCTCAACGGGCACCTGCTCGCCGAGACCGCGAACCAGCACCGCACCTACCGCCTGCCCGTCGACGAACACCTGCGACCCGGTACCAACGAGCTCGTCGTGCGCTTCTCCTCGCCGCTCGCGTACGCCGCCGCGCAGAACGTGGCCATGGGCTATCGCCCGCACACCAACCCCCACCCGTTCAACGCGATCCGCAAGATGGCGTGCAGCTTCGGCTGGGACTGGGGACTGGAGACCGCGACGTCGGGCATCTGGCGCCCGCTCGCGCTCGAGGGGTGGACGGGCGCGCGGCTCGCGGCCGTGCGGCCCGTGGCGTCGGTCACCGGCGACGGGCACGCCCTGGACTCGCCCGACGCCGGCGTCCCCGGCCGCCTCACGGTCCACGTCGAGCTCGAGCGCTCCCCCGACGTCGACGGCCCGCTGGACGTCGCGGTCCACGTCGACGGGCTCGTCACGAGCGCCCGGGTCCCGGCAGGACAGGCCTCCGCGGTCGTCGACGTCGACCTCCCTGCCGTCCGGCGCTGGTGGCCCCGCGGGTTCGGCGAGCAGCCGCTCTACGAGGTCGCGGTCGAGCTCCTCGCCGCGCCGTCGGCCGAGGAGCGCGACGACCGCCAGGAGCACGAGCCGCGCGCCGCCGTCGGGCCGCTCGACGTGCGGCGCCACCGCGTGGGCTTCCGCACCGTGCGTCTCGACATGCTCCCCGACGAGCACGACGGCGAGCCCGGCACGTCGTTCGTGATCGTCGTCAACGACCAGCCCGTGTTCGTGCGCGGCGCCAACTGGATCCCCGACGACGCCTTCCCGCACCGCGTGACGCGCGAGCGGTACGCCGCGCGCATCGCCCAGGCCGAGCAGGCGAACGTCAACCTGCTGCGCGTGTGGGGCGGCGGGATCTTCGAGGCCGACGACTTCTACGACCTGTGCGACGAGCGCGGCATCCTCACGTGGCAGGACTTCCTCTTCGCGTGCTCGACGTACGCCGAGGAGGAGCCGCTGCGCAGCGAGGTCGAGGCCGAGGTGCGCGACAACGTGACCCGCCTGGCCCCGCACCCGAGCCTCGTGCTGTGGAACGGCAACAACGAGAACCTGTGGGGCTTCCACGACTGGGACTGGCAGCCGCGCCTCCAGGGCCGCACGTGGGGCCTGGGGTACTACACCGAGCTGCTGCCCGCGCTGCTCGCCGAGCTCGACCCGGGCCGCCCGTACACGCCGGGCAGCCCGTGGTCGGGCACGCTCGACCTGCACCCCAACCTCGACGCGCACGGCTCGGTGCACGTCTGGGACGCGTGGAACCGCCAGGGGTACGAGGTGTACCGCGACCACGTCGCGCGCTTCGTCGCCGAGTTCGGCTGGCAGGGCCCGCCCACGTGGTCGACCCTGCGCGACGCCCTGTCCGACGAACCGCTCACGCCCGAGTCCCCCGGGATGCTCGTGCACCAGAAGGCCGCGCAGGGCAACGACAAGCTGACCGACGGCCTCCTCCCCCACTTCCCGCTGCCCGACGACATGGACGACTGGCACTGGGCCATGTCCCTCAACCAGGCGAACGCCATGACGGTCGGGATCGAGCACATGCGCTCGTGGAGCCCGCGCTGCGCGGGCGCGATCGTGTGGCAGCTCAACGACTGCTGGCCCGTCACGTCGTGGGCCGCTGTCGACGGCGCCGGTCGCGCCAAGCCCACGCTCTTCGCCCTCGCCCACGCGTACCGCGACCGCCTGGTCACGGTCCAGCCCCGCAGGCCCGACGGCGGCGCGCCCGTCTCCGGCGGCCCCTCGGCCCTCGCGGTGGTCGTCGTCAACGACTCGCCCGACCCGTGGAGCGGGACGCTCGTCCAGCGGCGTGTGCGCTACGACGGGACGGTCCTCGCCGAGGTGAGCACCGCCGTCGGGCTGGCGCCGCGCGAGACGCGCACGCTCCTGCTGCCGGACGCCGTCGCGACGGCCGCGAGCGCCCGCGACGAGCTGGTCGTCGTGAGCCTGGGCGACGAGCGCGGGCTGTGGTTCTTCGCGGAACCGCGAGACAGCGCCCTGGTCGACGACGGGCTGGACGCCTCCGTGCGGGAGGTCGCCCCCGACGCCCCGGTGCCGACGCCCGTGCCGGGCTCGATCCGCACGCCCGCTGCGGTCGGCGGGCCCGGAGGAGGTCGCCGGTACGAGGTCGTCGTCACGGCCCGGGAGCTCGTGCGCGACGTGGCCCTCCTGGTCGACAAGGTGCACCCGGAGGCGAGCGTCGACGACCAGCTCGTGACGCTCCTGCCCGGCGAGTCTGTGACGTTCACGGTGTCGGTTCCCGAACCGCTCGGGCGGACCGGGGAGTCCGCGCTGACCGCCCGCCGGGTCCTGCGCACGGCGAACCAGCTCGTCGCGGGACCGTCGACACCGGGCGCGGACCGGTGAGGGCGGGGTGAGCGCGTGCCCGTGCGGCGCGGGGAGTACGCACGCACCCCGGCGACGTGGAAAGGTTGGGCCATGACCGGGTCATCGACACCTCCGAGCAGCTCCCTCCCACCGCTCCCCGTGGTGCCGGCCGATCCGGTCGCGCTCGCGGCCGTCGCCCAGGGCCGGGCAGTCGACCCCCACGCGGTGCTGGGTCCGCACCTGACCGCGGTGCCCCTCCCGGGCGGCCGGACCGGGGGCGCCGCCACGGTGCGCGTCCTGCGTCCGCTCGCGGACGAGGTCGCGATCATCACCCTCGACGGCGAGTTCGCCGCGACGCACGAGCAGGACGGGATCTGGGTCGCGGTCGTGCCCGCGGCGGTCGACGAGCCCGCGCACGGCGCCCCGACCCCGCCCGTGCTGCACGCCCCCGACTACCGCGTCCGCGCACGCTACGGCGAGACCACGACCCTCCTGGACGACCCGTACCGCTTCCTGCCGACGCTCGGCGAGATGGACCAGCACCTGGTCCGCGAGGGGCGCCACGAGGAGCTGTGGACCGTCCTGGGCGCCAACCCGAAGGTCTACCCGAGCGTGCTCGGCGAGCCCGGGGCGGCCGGGACCACGAGCGGCACGGCGTTCGCGGTCTGGGCGCCCAACGCCCGCGCGGTGCGGGTCATCGGCGACTTCAACCACTGGCAGGGCAGCACGCACGCCATGCGCTCGCTGGGCGACACGGGGGTGTGGGAGCTGTTCGTGCCCGGCGTCGGGCCCGGCACGCTCTACAAGTACGAGATCCTGACGGCGGGCGGGGCCTGGCTCCAGAAGGCCGACCCCCTGGCCAAGGGCACGCAGGTGCCGCCCGCCAACGCGAGCGTCGTCGTCGCGTCCGGGCACGAGTGGACCGACGACGCCTGGCTCGCCGAGCGCGCGGCCCGCGACCCGCACACGGGCCCCGTGAGCGTCTACGAGGTGCACCTGGGCTCGTGGCGCCAGGGCCTGAGCTACCGCGAGCTCGCCGACCAGCTCACGTCCTACGTCCTGGAGACCGGCTTCACGCACGTCGAGCTCATGCCCGTGGCCGAGCACCCCTACGGCGGCTCGTGGGGCTACCAGGTCACGAGCTACTACGCCCCGACCGCGCGCTTCGGCCACCCCGACGACTTCCGGTACCTCGTCGACACCCTGCACCGGGCCGGGATCGGCGTGATCCTCGACTGGGTCCCTGCGCACTTCCCCAAGGACGAGTGGGCGCTCGCGCGCTTCGACGGGACCCCGCTCTACGAGCACCCCGACCCGCTGCGGGGCGAGCAGCCCGACTGGGGCACCTACGTGTTCGACTTCGGGCGCAACGAGGTGCGCAACTTCCTCGTCGCCAACGCGACGTACTGGTTCGAGGAGTTCCACGTCGACGCCCTGCGCGTCGACGCCGTGGCCTCGATGCTCTACCTCGACTACTCGCGGGGCCCTGGCCAGTGGCACCCCAACGTCCACGGCGGGCGCGAGAACCTCGAGGCCATCGCGTTCCTCCAGGAGACCAACGCGACCGCCTACCGGCGCACGCCCGGCGTCATGATGATCGCCGAGGAGTCCACGGCCTGGCCCGGCGTCACACGCCCCACCGACGCGGGCGGCCTCGGGTTCGGCCTCAAGTGGAACATGGGCTGGATGAACGACTCGCTGCGCTACATCGCCGAGGAGCCCATCAACCGGCGCTACCACCACCACGAGATCACGTTCTCGATGGTCTACGCGTACTCCGAGCAGTTCGTCCTGCCCATCAGCCACGACGAGGTCGTGCACGGCAAGGGGTCGCTCTACGGCAAGATGCCCGGCGACGACTGGCAGAAGCGCGCGGGGGTCCGCTCGTTCCTGGCCTACCAGTGGTCGCACCCCGGCAAGCAGCTGCTGTTCATGGGCTGCGAGATCGCCCAGCACGCCGAGTGGAACGAGGCCGCGAGCCTCGACTGGGCCGGGCTGGGCGACCCCGGCAAGGCGGGCGTCCAGCGCCAGGTGCGCGACCTCAACGAGCTCTACCGGCGCACCCCCGCCCTGTGGGCGCTCGACCACGACCCTGCGGGCTTCGAGTGGCTCGACGCCGAGGACGCCGACCACAACGTCGTCGCATACCTGCGGCGCGACGCGGGCGGGAACCAGGTCGCCGTCGTCGTGAACTTCGCGGGCACCCCGCACGAGGGCTACCGCCTCGCCCTGCCCCAGGGCGGCGCGTGGCGCGAGATCCTCAACACCGATGCCGAGGTCTACGGCGGGTCCGGGGTCGGGAACCTCGGTGAGGTGCTGGCCGAGGCACGGCCCTGGAAGGGGCGGGCGCACTCCGTGACGCTGCGCGTCCCGCCGCTCGGGGTGCTCTACCTGGCGCCTGCCTGACCGCGCCGGGCTCCGCGCCCACGACGACGACGGCCGGTCACCTCGCGGGAGGAGACCGGCCGTCGTCGTGCGCGGGCGCTGGCGTCAGTACAGGTTGATCGCCAGGAGCTGGCGGGCCTTGCCGACCCGGGGGTCGGCCGGGCCGAGGATCTCGAAGTAGTCGACGAGCCGACGGCGCAGCGTCTCCTTGTCCTCGGCGCTCGACCCGACGAGCAGGTCGAGCAGACGCCCGAAGGCGTCCTCGACCTTGCCGCCGAGGATGTCGAGGTCCGCGACGTCGAGCTGCGCCTGGAGGTCGGCGGGCCGAGCCGCGGCGGCCTCGCGCGCGGCCTGCAGGTCGAGGTCGCGCGTGCGCCGCAGCAGCCCCACCTGTGCGAGCCCCGCCGTGGCGAGGTGGTCGCGGGGGTCCTGCTTGATGGCCTTCTCGTACGCGGCGACGGCCGCGTCGAAGTCGTCACGCTCGATCGCGTCGTACGCCTCCTGGTGCAGGGGCGGCAGCTCGGGCTCGGGAGCCGCCTGCTCGGTCGGCGCGTCGTCACCCGCCGGGGCTCCCTGCGCGGGCGCCCGGCCCGTGACCCCGTTGCCCTCGGCGATCTGGAGCACCTGCTGCAGGACGGCGCGGATCTGGTCCCCGGCGGCGGCGCCCTGGAACAGCGGGACCGGCTGGCCGCCGACGATCGCCACGACCGTCGGGACGCTCTCGACCTGGAAGGCGGCGGCGATCTGCGGATAGGTCTGCGCGTCGACCCGGCCCAGGAGGAATCGCCCGGCGAACTCCTCCGCGATCGCGCCGAGCTCGGTGCCGAGCTGCGCGTTCGCCTGGTCGGTCGGGATCCAGAGCAGGACCACGACCGGGTACTGCGTCGAGTCCTGCACGAGCTGCGGGAACGACTCCTCGGTCACGTCGACGACGTACCCGCCGGCCTCGGGCGCTCCACCGGGCGCGCCGGGCGGCGGGGCCGACGGACGGTTCAAGGACGACAGGTCGACGGCACCGCGCACGTCGAAGTTCGGCTGCTGGCTCGGTTGGCTCATGGCTACATCCTATGAAGAATCCGGCCGTGCGCCGCTCGTCTCGCGACGGGCGGCGCACGGCCGGGACGACGGGCGGGGCGGGGACCGCGGGCGCGGCCGGCCCCGGGGGCGGGATCGCTAGGAGGTCGCGACGGACGTGGCGACGTTCTCCATGCCGAGCACCTGGACGCCGGTGGTCGCCCCGGCGGGCGGGATGTACATCGCGACCATGGTCGTGTACCCGACGTTGAGCTTGTTCGTCGTCTCGTTCGCGCCGAAGAGCGCCTTCTCGGTCTCCGAACCGGGAGCGATCTTGCCACCCTCCTCGATGGTCCGTGTCTCGAGAGCGCTCAGCCCGGCCATGACCATCGCACCGCCGTCGGCCGTGCGTACCGCGCGGACCTCGTCGGGCGTCGGGGTGAACGTCATGGTCATCGTCCCTGCGGCCTTGCTCAGCTCTGCCATCTGCACGGTCGCGTTGTTCGCGACCCATGCGCGCAGCGGGTCGTCGGCGAACGACCCGGCGTAGGCGGAGCCGGCACCCAGGTTCAGGACGTCCGCGTACTGGGCCACCGCGTCCGCCGGGGTCACGAGGAGCGACGCGTCGTCCAGGGGGACGGACTCGCTGCCGACCGCGGGTCCCGCGAACGTGGGCAGGGTCGCGCTCGGGAACAGCCGGACCCAGGCCCACAGCTTGTACGGGTCGCGGGCCGTCGCCTGATCGTACGCGAGCAGCCGCGGCGACTGGAGGTCCTCGGGCTGGACCGTCACGGCGTAGGCCTGGCGGGGCCAGGAGTCCGTCGTGGTGATGATGTCCTGCTGGACGTCGGTCGGCAGGACCGTGATCAGGTCCTGGTTCCCGCGCACCGCGGCGACGGCGAGCTGGCTCGTGCGCAACGAGAGCGCCGGACCGGCGAGCCGGTTCGCGAGGGGGGCCACGTCGTTGGCCGCGCCGGCCTCGTCGAGCGTGGCCCCGACGGCGGTGCGCACCTCGGCCATCTGGTCGGCCGTCAGTGCGGGGACCGCCTCGGTGGGTGTCGGGTCGGGGCTGGCGGTGGGCAGGGGCGAGGCGCAGCCGGCGAGCAGGATCGCTCCGGCGAGGGCACCTGCCACGGCGGCCGTACGGGTCGCTGAGCGGCGAGTCGTGCGCTTGCTCATCGGTCTCCTCCGGTCGAGTCGGGGGTCTGGGTCTGGTCGTCCTCGCCCGAGGTGGGCGGGGCGGCCTTCGTCTGGTTGAAGCCCCAGGCCTGGCGCCAGGCGTCGGCCCGGGCGGCCGAGCCGCCGTCTGCACCGGCCTGCGGCTCGGTCGTCGGGGCGGGCACGACGGGCTGGGCTGCGGTGGCGTTCTTCTGTCGGCCGGGCACGATCGGGATCTGCCCGGTCAGCCAACGGTTGCGGGGGCGCGTACGGGCCTCCTCCTGGGCGGCGTTCTCGGCCTCGAGGCGTTCCCGCTCGGCCCTCTCCCTCAGCTCGCGGCGCGTGAGCGAGGCGGTTGCGCCGGTCTGTGCCAGGGGTTCGCGCCGAGCGGTGCTCGTGCCGTCTCCCGGCGCGGGGTCGTTCGCGGCAGGGCTCGTCGGCGTCGCCGCCGGAGCGGCGCGACCGTCCGTCCTCGTGCCGTTCTTGCCGTTCTCGTCCTTCGCGGTGCGCCCGGACGGCTTGCCGCCCTTCCTGCCGCTCAGGAACGAGATGACGCCGATCGCGAGCCCGGCCAGCAGCAGCAGCGTGCCGCCGGCGATCCCCGGCCACTGCCACGGGGTCGAGACCTCACGGGTCCAGGTCAGGGTCACGACGGGAGCGGCAGGGTCCTCACCCGTGCCGGCGGCGAGCAGGCTCCAGCGGCCCGGACGGTCGGACCAGCGCAGGCTGACCTCGCCCGCGCCCGCCGACTCGGCGAACCACATGTCAGAACCGGCCGGGTCCGCACCGACCACGGGGGTGGCGGCGGCCGCCTCGTCCGTCGCGGTCTCACCCTCCGCCGGGACCTCACCCTCCGCGGGGACCTCACCTTCCGCGGGGGTCTCCTCGGCGGGGGGCGGCGCGGCGACCGACCGGGTCGAGAGCGTGTCCCAGTCGGCAAGGCCCGTGACGACCGTGTGCGCGTCCGTGCCGACCCATCCCTCGACGTCGACCTCACGGCCGATCACGAGGGTGACAGGCTTGTCGGCCGAGGTCTTCGCGGTGACGGTCACGTCGCCGGCGACCATGTCGAGGACGCCGGGCTCGGACACGACGAGCGGCGACGAGCCGTCGGCGGGGGTCGAGGCGACCACCGTCTCGCTCTCACGCCAGACCGTCGCCGAGGCGACCCCCGTGCCGATCCCCACCAGGCCGAGCACGATCAGGCCGGCGGCCAGGATTCGTTGAAGCACCGAGTTTTCCCTTCGTCATGGACAATCCACAATAGAGGCGAACGTGGGCCGGATTCGAAAGTTCGCCGGATGGCGACGATCGCCGCAGACTCTTCACGAACTCCTCGCGACACCCTGACGGTACCCATTCCGGGTATTCAGGACACAGCCGGGCCACGTATCCTGGTGGACGATCCACAGGTCGGGCTGCCGGTGACGCGCCGGCACTCATCCCCCGACACCCATGCTGGCGTGGACCAGCCCAAGGCGGAAGGTCGACCCGTGTCCGACGAACGCACACTGTTCCCCATCACCATGCGCGGCTACGACCGCATCATGGTGGAAGGCCAGCTGGCCAAGCTCGAGAAGGACCTCGAGGAATCCCGACACCGAGCGGAGGCCGCTGACGCACGGGCCGTGCAGCTCACGTCGGACCTCCAGGACGCCCAGCGCCAGCTCCGCGAGACCGACCGCCCGTCGTACGCCGGCCTGGGGTCCCGCATCGAGCAGCTCCTCCGCTCGGCCGAGGAGCAGTCCGCGGACATCCTGGCCCAGGCGAACGCACAGGCGGTCGACATCATGTCCCGCGCCAAGGTCGCAGGCGGCCAGATCCGCTCGCGCGCCGAGAACGAGGTCGCCGAGCTCCTGTCGAACGCGCGCCGCGAGGCCGAGGAGATCCGGTCGACGGCCGCCGCGGAGACCGAGAGCACGCTGGTGGGCGCCCAGCGCCGTGCCGAGGAGTTCGTGGGCTCGGCCGAGCGCGAGGCCGCCCGCATCCAGAGCGCGCTGAACACCGAGGAGAGCGAGCGTCGCTCGAGCCTCGAGCGCGAGCTGGGCACGTTGCGCGCCCAGACGGAGCGCGAGACGACCGAGCTGCGTGTGGCGACCGAGCGCGAGACCGCGGAGCTGCGTGCCCGGGTGTCGGCCGAGACCGCCGCGATGCGCGAGGCCGCCGAGCGTGAGACGACCGAGCTGCGCGAGACGACGCGCCGCGAGGCCGAGCGTCAGGTCGCCGAGGCCAAGCGCGCGGCGTCCGAGGCCGCGAACGCCGTGACGTCGGAGATGGAGGAGCTGCGCGAGAAGGCGCGGACCACCCTCGCCGAGGCCGAGCTCGACATCGCCCGCCGGCGCGAGGAGGCCGAGCTGGAGAGCGCACAGCGCCACCAGGTCGCCAAGGAGGAGACCGAGAAGCTCGTCGCGACCGCCGAGGCGCACGCCTCGGACGCCGAGGCCCGCGTGGTCGCCGCGCTCGAGCAGGCCGAGAAGGTCCGCACCGAGTCCGACGAGTACGTCAAGGAGGTCATCGCGACCGCGCGCCACAACGCCGACCGCGTGGTCGCCGAGGCCCGCGAGTTCGCCGAGCAGACCGTCGGGGACGCCAAGGCGGAGGCTGAGCAGCAGCGCGCCGCCGCTCAGCGACAGCTCGAGGACCTCACGCGTCAGCACGAGTCGATCAACACGTACCTCGACGAGCTGCGCGGTCTCCTGGGCGACAGCGACGCCGGGGCGGCCAAGGCGAAGGCCGCCCCTCCCGCCGCGATCGCGGGCACGCCCGCCCAGCGGGCTCGTGCCGCGAACCTCATGACCGCGGAGTTCCCGCAGGTCGAGGCCGCGGAGCCCGAGGCCGAGTCGGCTCGCACGGCCGACGAGCCCGAGGCTCCCGCGCGGACCAAGGGCTGACGAGATGACGACCGACGGCGACGGCACGGGACGCACGGCTCCCGGGTCGTCGCCGTCGTCGCACCCGGAGGGGGTCGCGGGCACGGGCAGCGGTTCCGGCGCGCCGCCCGCCGGTACCGGCCGGCCCGACGACGTCGCCGCCTGGCGTGCCCAGCGCACCGAGGCCGCGGCACACCAGGCGGCCGAGCTCGAACGGCGCCGCGCGCAGGAGTCCGTCGAGGCGGCGGTCCTCCTGCGCGAGTTCGTCGCCGAGGCCGGGCGTCGCGGCATCGCGCCCGTGCCGCTCCAGGCCCGGTCGTACGCGGGCGACGCGACGTACCGGACCCGCACCCTCGGCTGGTACCTGCGCAAGAACCGGACGCTCGCGGTCGGCACCGACGGCGCGTTCTACGTCCTCAGCGTTCCCGGCGGTCTCTCGGCCCGGCTGCGCGGCGCGGTCCTCACGCCCTCGGACCCCCCGCTCGTGCTCGGCAAGGGCGGCCGCGACGGCGAGTCGATCTCGCTCGCCGACGCCGTCGCGCTGGTCCTCGAGCGCGGCTGACCGGCGGCCGCGGCCGACCGACGCCGCCCGGCTCCCCCGACGTCACCCCTTGGCAGTCGCCCAGAGGTCCCCGAGCGCGTTCGCGACCGCTGCCGGTTCCTCGACCGCGCTCATGTGACCGGCGGACTGCACCAGGACGAGCGAGGTGCCGCGCGCGGCGTCGACCATGTGCTCGGCCGCCTCGACGGGCGTCAGGGTGTCCTCCTCGCCCACGACCACCGTGATCGGGCCCGCGAAGCGGGCCAGGACCTCGGTGCGGTCCGGGCGGGCGGCCATGGCGCGCTGGGCCCACGCGACGCCGTCGGGCCGCTGGGAACGGATCCACTCCTCGAGGCGAGCCGTCAGCGCGGGGCGCGCGACCTTGCTCGTCGCCCCGAGGAGCGCGCCCGGCATGCCGAGCACGGCGTCGACGGTGGCGCTGCTCGTGACGGCCTCGGCGATGCGCAGGCGGTTGGCGCGCGCCTCGTCGGTGTCCGCGGTGGACTTGGTGTCCACGAGGCCCAGCGCGACCGTGAAGTCCGGGTGCCTCTCGGCGGCCGCGAGCGCGACGTACCCGCCCATCGACATGCCGACGACGACCGCGCGCTCGACGCCCGCGGCTCGCGCCGCAGCGACCACGCCGTCCGCGGCGGTCTCGATCGAGGCGGGCTCGGCGCCGAGCGGGCTCTGGCCCGCGCCCGGGAGGTCGACCGCGAGGACGGTGGCACCGTCCGGCAGGGCGGCGGCGACGTCGAGCCACATGCGGTGGTCGAACGGGAAGCCGTGCACGAGGAGCAGAGGCAGGCCGTGCCCGTGGCGCAGGGTGTGGAGAGCGAGGCGTCGGTCGGTCGTGGTCATGGTTCCTGTCCCGTCGTCGGTGGCTGGACGTGCGTACGGCTGGCGTCGTAGGAGGCCTGGTCGGTGGTCTCGGTGTCCGTCCCGGTCTCGGTCGCCGCGTCCCACGTCGTGGGCAGCGGCACGGGGAACCCGGGCAGCACGTGCGCGACGATCTCGTCGAGCACGCGACGGACCGACGGCTCCCCGACCCACAGGTGCTTGGCTCCCTCGACGGCGATGACCTCGGCCTGGGGCACGCGTGCGAACCGCCGGCGGGCCTCGTCGGGACGCAGGTAGTCGTCGAGCTCGGGGACCAGGACCACGAGCGGCTTGCCGAACGCGGCCCACCGGTCCAGGTCCTCGTCGGTCGCACGGTGCAGGGGCGGGGAGAGCAGGATCGCGCCCTCGATGCCCGGGTCGGTGCCGTGCTTGAGCGCGATCTCGGTCCCGAACGACCACCCCACGAGCCACCGGTTCGGCAGGTCGTGGAACTCGGCGAGCTCGATCGCGGCGGCGACGTCGAAGCGCTCGGCCTCGCCGCCGTCGAACGTGCCCTCGCTCGTCCCTCGCGGCGACGACGTGCCGCGCGTGTTGAACCGCAGCACCGCGAGGTCCGCGAGCGCCGGCAGGCGCCACGCCGCCTTGCGGTAGACGTGGGAGTCCATGTAGCCGCCGTGCGTGGGCAGCGGGTGCAGCGTGATCAGCGTGCCCGACGGCGCCGCGTGCGCCGGGAGCGCGAGCTCGCCCACGAGGGTCAGGCCGTCCGCGGTGTGCAGCTCGACGTCCTCACGGCGGGCCGGCAGGACCGTGAGCGAACGGATCGGGGCGCCGTGCTCGGCCGGCTTTCCCTCGGGGGCCGTGGGCACCGCGGGGGGCGCCTGCTGCTCGGGCTGCACGGCGGCGACCGGAGCCGCGGACCGGTCTGCGGCCTGTGCGGCGGGCTCGTCGGGGCGGTCGGACGCGGGGTCGGGACGGTGCGCGTTCATCACGACCGAGCCTAGCCCGCGGTTCCGCGAGCGCAGGTCAGCGCCGTCGTTCGCGCGCCGCCCAGCATCCCGAGTGCCAGTGCCGGCGGTCCTCGAGGGCCGAGGCCGCGCCGAACATCGAGTCGTTGGCCCACGCGACCACGTGGCTCGTGCCCGCCGGGATGGTCTGACGGCAGCCGGGGCACACGTAGGACTTGTCCCCCGAGCGCACGGTGCGGACCGACCACTCGCCGTCGGACCCCGACTCGGAACGCAGCCCGCCGAGGGCACGCCCCAGGTCGAGGGGCGCGGGCTCTGCTCCCCAGGGGCGACGACGGGAGGGACGCTTCGACGGCATCCGTCCATTGTCCCTGCTGCGGCCCTCTCCCAGCGGCCTCCCAGAGAGTGCGGCTAGAGTGACCTGGCCTGCAACCCGTGCCCGGCACCGTGTTCACTCCCGGTCGTGCGCGGAGACCCCCGACCGAAGGATCCTTGTGAAGCTCCGTACCTCTCGCGGCCTCGTCGCGATCGCCCTGGGGACCGCCCTGGTCCTCTCCGGCTGCGCCAGCGGCAACGACGGTGGCGCCAGCCCCTCGCCCAGCGAGTCGGCCGCCAGCGACGTCCCGACGCCCTCCGCGGAGGACGTCGCGGCGCTCGAGGCCGTGACGGTCACGGGCGAGGCCGGCGCCGAGCCCACCGTGGAGTTCGAGAAGCCGTTCACGGTCTCGGCCGCGGTCGCCCGCTCCCTGAGCGACGGAGACGGTGACACGATCACCAAGGGCCAGCAGATCTCCATGCAGTCGGTCGCCTTCCTGGGTACCGACGGCAGCAAGGCGGGGTCCACGTGGGAGAAGGGCAGCCCTGAGCCGCTCCTGCTGTCGGACGACATCTACCCGCAGCTCCTCGACGTCGTCGTGGGCAAGAAGGTCGGCACCCGCTTCCTCTTCGCCGGCCCGACCGGCGACGGTTCGCAGACGCTCCTGACCGTCGGTGAGATCGTCGACACGAAGGACGTGCCGACCCGGGCCGAGGGCGAGGCCGTGACCCCGGCCGAGGGCCTGCCCGTCGTCACGCTCGACGACTCGGGCAAGCCGAGCATCGACATCCCCGAGGGTTACGCGGCCCCGACCGAGCTGGTCACCCAGACCCTGATCAAGGGCGACGGCCCCGAGGTCACGGCCGACAGCACGATCACGGCGCACTACACGGGCTGGACGCTCGACGGCAAGGTCTTCGACTCCTCGTGGGAGAACGGCACACCCATGACGATCCCGCTCTCGAACCTCATCGAGGGCTGGAAGCAGGGGCTCACCGGACAGACCGTCGGCAGCCAGGTGCTCCTGGTCGTCCCCGCGTCGCTCGCCTACGGCGAGGCGGCGAGCGACAGCAACCCGCTGGGTGGCCAGACGCTGGTCTTCGTGCTCGACGTCCTCGACGCCTCCTGACCAGGACGCCCTCCTGACGGCCCAGCCGTCGGAGCACCGAAGGGCCGCCTCCCGTCCGCGGGAGGCGGCCCTTCTCGTGTGCTGGACCGCGCCGTCCTGCGCGCGGCCCTCGGCAGGCCGCCCCCCAGGAACAGCACCTAGGCTCTGCCCATGAGCACAGAGCGCGAAGTCATGACGTGGGAGCTGTTCGGCACCGCGTCCAGGCAGCTGGCCGAGCAGGTGGTGGCCGGCGGCTTCCTGCCCGACGTCGTCGTCGCGATCGCCCGCGGCGGGCTCCTGCCCGGTGGGGCCGTGGCCTACGCGCTGGGGACCAAGGGTGTGGGGACGCTCAACGTCGAGTTCTACACGGACATCGGCCAGACGCTCGCCGACCCGCGCGTCCTGCCCCCGCTCATGGACACGTCCGAGCTCCCGGGGTCCAAGGTCCTCGTGGTCGACGACGTCGCGGACTCGGGCCGCACGCTCGCCCTGGTCATGGACATGCTCGCCGAGCACGGCACCGAGGCCCGCTCCGCGGTGCTCTACACCAAGCCGCGCACGATCATCCAGCCGGACTTCGCCTGGAAGGAGACCGACCTGTGGATCACGTTCCCGTGGTCGGCCGAGCCTCCTGTGGAGGGTGCGATGTCGAGGCCGAACGACTGACCCGTACCGGGGCCGGCGACCGCGGTCCCGGCCGGCTCCCAGTCCTCGGCCACGCGCCGTCACAGGAGACGACCCCGCGTTGACGTGGCAGCGCGCACCGAGGCGCTACGACGCCGCGAGCGTCGTCGGGAGCGTCGTCGGGAGGATCGACTGTTCGAGGACCTGCTCGACGTCTCGAAGACACTTCATGAGGAACTCGAACGTCAAGGGCGCCACGAGCTCTCCTGCGCCAGCCTCACGGAGGGCCCTGGAGAGTCGAGGCGACGCGATGAGCGATCCGAAGGCGGGCTCGTCCGGCTCCCGTAGCCCCTCCAGGAGGGGCACCAACGACGCGCGTCTGTCGTCCTCGTCGAGCGCGCTCAACGCCGACCGGAACCGCTGCATCCAGTCGTCGTAGGAGTCGACCCGGGTCAACGGCACGCCGGCATCCATCAGCCAGTCGACCATCCTGTCGAGCGAGATACCGTCGTCGAACGGATTCACCAGATGGTAGGTCGTGTAGCCCCGCGAGGCGCGACGCTGGACCAGCGTCGTCACAGCGCTCGCGACGGAGTCGACGGGCAGGCCGTCGTAGTGCGCGCGCCCGCCGTCGTGGCGGTAGAACGAGGCCGGGACCAGACCTGTGCGAGTCACGCTGAAGAGGAGCCGCGTGAACGTGTCGGTGACGTTGATCTGTCCGCCGTGCTGGGAGTGCGCCAAGATCATGCTGGATCGGAACACGGTCACCGGTAGCCCGTAGCGCTCGTGAGCGTCACGAAGAAGCACCTCGCCGGCCCACTTCGACGTCGCATAACCGTCGACGATCCCCTCGGTCGATCGGACCTCGGGGAGCTCCTCGCGGATGTCTACGAACTCGTCCAGCGGCGACGAGCGTCCGCGCAGGAGCGCGGTGGCGATGCTCGACATGAACGTGACGGGCTTGAGCGCGCCCGTGGTGGCCAAACGGATGATCTCCGCCGTGCCGTTGACGTTGGCGGCGAAGAGCTCACGGTAGGGCAGCGCATGGTTGACCATCGCCCCGGCGTGCACGATATCGCCGACCTCACGCACGAGCCGGCCCCAGACGGCCTCGTCGAGGCCCAGTCGCGGCTCCGCGAGGTCCCCCGCGATCACGTCGAGATGCGTCGCGACACTGTCGAACTCCGCCAACAGGTCGGTCGACGTGGAGAATGCGCCCCGTAGTCGCTCACGGGCGGACGCGTCGTCACGTGCGCGCACGAGGCACACGACACGACTGCCCGTGTCTGCGAACCGGTGCAGCAGGTCGAGGCAGAGGAAGCGTCCGAGGTAGCCGCTCGCGCCGGTGACAAGGATCGATCGGGGCTGGGGGTTCACCGAAACCGCGAGAGAGCTCTCCGAGCTCGACGCGAACCGGGGAGCCGTGAGATCCGTGGCTCGCAGACGTCCGGCTTCCGCGCCATGGATCTCGTCGAACGACACCGAACGTTGGTCCGACGCCCGCTTGACGTCGATGTGGTCGGCTAGCTCACGCAGCGAGTAGGAGTCGCTGACCACCATGTCGACAGAGACGCGGACACCGAAGACCTGCTCCAGGACCCGGGCCAGATGGACAGCTGTGAGCGAGTCGCCACCGAGGCTCCGGAACCTCGACGTCTCGTCGATGTCATCGGGATCGGCCTGCAGCGACACGGCGACGGCACGGCGTACGGTCGTGACGGTGTCCCCCTCGGCCCCGTGGGCGTACAGCCACTCAAGAAGCTCGTCCCGGCCGGATCGCAACTCCTCGTACAGCCCTGACAGCCGGGCTTCGTACTTCTCGGTCAGCCGCGGTCGGATCGGCTTGCGATGGTCCGAGAGGAGTCCGTTGCTCTCGGAGAACGGCTCGTGCTCGATCAGGACCGCAGAGGGGATCTCGTAGGAGTTCAGGCGAGCCTCGGCGGCGACCCTCCTCAGCTCCTGGAGCATTCGCGCGCGGATCGTCGGGCCGCCCTCAGCCCCGGCTTCGGCCCTGGTGGCCTCCGACGGCACGATGACCGCGAGGGTCGACGACTGATCGCTTCGGCCGTAGAGGAACGCCTGGTGGATGGCGGGGCTCCCGGCGACATACGTGGCCTCCAGCGACGGCAGCGCCACGAACTCCCCTTGAGCGAGCTTGATGATGGCGTTCTTGCGGTCGATGATGCGGATGTTGCCGTCGGCGTCGACGGCGGCGATGTCACCGGTCCGGTAGTAGCCGTCGACCGTGAAGATCTCCCGGTCGAGATCAGGGCGGTTGAAGTACCCGGGCACCGTCGAGGTGCTCTTGATCAGCAGCTCACCACGGGCATCCGGGCGATCCGACGTGAAGTACCCGAGCTCCGGGACGTCGTCGAGGCGATAGTCGATCACCGGCGGACGGAGGAAGCGCGCGTCTGCCAGGACCCCGCCGATCTCCGTCGTGCCGTAGAGCTCGTGCAGCTCGATCCGGAGCAGCGACTCCATGAAGCTCTTGAGCTCAGCAGAGACCGGCGCAGACGTGCAGCTTGCCCAGCGCACACGACCTCCGAGGAGCCGCTCGCGCATCTCCCCGAGGACGCCGACCTCGTCCAGATCGTCAGAAGGGCTCGAGCCGTGGAGACGACGCTGATACTCCTGATGAAGCAGCTCACAGACGCGTGGCACCAGAGACAGCTCTGTGGGCCGGGCAAGGCTGAGGTCGTCGAAGAAGCTCGACAGGTTGGTCGTCGACGCGAAGTACGTCACGCCGCCACGCGCCAAGGTGCTGCGGACGGAGGAGTGGCCGGCGACATGACTCATCGGCATGTAGTGGAAGCTCGCGATGTCGACCTCTCCGGCGAAGAACGCCGACCACCCTTCTCCGCCCCACATCTCCGCGACGAGCCGGTCCGTGTACATGGCCCCCTTGGGGGCCCCGGTGCTTCCGGACGTGTAGAGGAGCATCGCGAGGTGGTCCTCGGAGCGCTGCGCCGACGCGGCATCGTCCGCTCCGATGGCGTCGAGGTCGAGGGTCTCCGGGACGATGCGCCCGGTCCGGGTCAGGTCGTCGACGGCTTGGCGGTGCTCCGCCTGGCCGCCACGGTAGTCGAGGACGATCACCCGCTCCAGGCTGGGATGATCGGCGATCAGATCGGCGGCCCGATCAAGGAGCGAGACGGAGACCGCCAGCAGTCGAGGCGTCGACTCCTCGAGGATGGCGGAGTGCTGCGCCAGCGAACCACTGGTCTGGAGCGGCACCGTGGTGATGCCCGCGAGGTTGCAGGCGAAGTCGACGGTGGTGAGGTCGATGCCCGCGTGTCCGAGCAGCGCGACACGGTCGCCCTCGCGAACGCCGACGACCGCCGCGGTGGTCGCGACCGGAGTGCGGAGCTGCACGACGACCGACCGGACTCGCCGTTCGAGCTCACCGTAGGTCAGTGTCTCGTACGAGTCGAGCAGCCGGTGATCCAGATGGTCGATCTGCTTGTTCGTCATGGGTATCTGCCGGCGGTCCGCCAACGCTGGACGCTGGGCGAAACGCTCGAACGCGGAAGTCATCAAGGCTGCGAGTCGCATAGATCATTGCTCCACGGGTGTCTGAGGCGATGCACGCCTGTCGTCCGACGCGTCGCTCTCGTCGTGGCCGCGCACCGGCTGTCCTGAGTCCTGCGCGCCTGTGACCTGCAGACGACTGGGCAGGAGGCTCAGGGCGTCTTTGGTTGCGGGGTCGTTCGGTGTATAGACCTCGAGGCGGTGGTCCGGAGACTCCGGTTGCAGCCACACCTGGTACTCGACATCCATCGCCCCCAGCGTCGGGTGAGAGAGGACCATGGTGCCGACGGTGCAGTCAGCGACGTCGCCTTCGGCCCAGAGGCTGGCGAAATGATCGCTCTTCATCGACAGCTCACCGATCAGCTCCGCCAGTCGGGCGTCACTGGGATATCTGCCGGAGGTGAGACGCAGGTACGCCACATGGATGCGGGCGAGGTCATTCCAATTGCTGTAGAGATCGCGCGTCAACGAGTCCAAGAAGAAGGACCAGGGGACGGACGGTCTGCGGTGGATATCAAGCGGCGCCTCGAAAGGAAGGTGCTCGAAAAGCAGCTCATGACCGGAGTGGTTCCAGGCGAGAACGTCGCCACGGCGCCCCAGCACCACTGCGGGCATCGTCTCGTCGAGTGACTCGAACAACGAGAGCACCCGTTGATGGGGCTTCTCCGGAGCGTCACGTACCATTCGCGAACGGACGGGCGAGTGTGCGAGGTTGTGCAGGTGCGTGCGCTCCGCGTGATCGAGCCGCATCACAGATGCGAGCGCGTCCAGGACCTGCCACGACGCGGTGCCCGTCTGATCCTGCTCGATCCGTGTGTAGTAGCCGACGCTGACGCCCGCGAGGCGAGCGAGCTCCTCCCGCCGAAGCCCCGGCACGCGGCGGGGCGCGGCCCCTGGCTCCAAGCCGATGGAACCAGGGTCGGTCTTGTCGCGTCGCGTCTTCAGAAAGCTACCGAGCGTCTCGCCTTTCATGTTTCTCAGGCTAGCTCGCCGCGGGGTCGTCACACAGGCTGGAAGGTACCCCTCTCTGGTGCACCCAGGCGCGCCGGGGGCGTCCGCTCGAAAGGCCTGGTGGGTGCACGTGCGAGGGATACCTTCGTGAGGAGTACCACGGTGGCGAGTACCCACGACCGTGACATTGTCGCCCCACCAATTCCCCCCAAGCATGGGGACCATGGACGTCAATCAGCAGACAGCGAAGAGACACGTGACGACCGCGCCGGCCAGTTCGTGGTGGGGACTCATCGCGACGCTGGGCCCGGTCCTCGTGGTGGCCATGGACGGCTCGATCCTGTTCCTCGCGATGCCCAGCATCAACGAGGCGATCCAGCCGACGTCTGACCAGAGCTTGTGGATTCTCGACATCTACGGATTCGCCGTCGGCTCGTTGCTCATCACCTTCGGAAATCTCGGCGACAGGTTCGGCCGAAAGAAGCTGCTCGTCCTCGGAGCGGTCGTGTTCGGGGTCGGCTCCCTGTGCGGCGCGTTCTCCCCCACCCCCGAGGCCCTCATCGCCTCGCGGGCGCTGATGGGCCTGGGCGGAGCGACTCTTCTGCCCTCCTGTCTCGCCGTGATCAGTGAGCTGTTCAGCAACCCGACGCAACGCGCACGAGCCATCGGCATCTTCGCGGCGACCTTCGCCGCAGGGTTCGTCATCGGCCCCATCATCGGCGGCATCTTGCTCAACCACTTCTGGTGGGGCTCGGTCTTCCTGGTCAACATCCCCGTCATCGTCGTGTTCCTCCTCGCCGCCCCGGTCCTCCTGCGCGAGGTCCACGGAGCACGTCCGGGGAAGATCGATCTCCCGAGCGTCGTCATGTCGGCGTCCGGACTGCTCCTGGCGATCTACGGGGTGAAGCATGCCGCCACCTACGGCATCGACTGGCCCGCCGCCGGTCTGGTCGTCCTCGGCACGGCCGTCCTGATCGTCTTCGTCCGACGCCAGAAGCGGTTGGAGATGCCGTTGCTCGACGTCAGCCTGTTCAAGGAGCATGTCTTCGCGGTCGCGATCCTCACAGGGCTCCTCTCACTGTTCGTGTGGTCAGCCGCTGCGTTCTCGAGCATGACCTATCTGCAGTCCGTGCTCGGACTCTCAGTTCTGCAGGCGGCAGTCCTCGCGGTCCCCGGCGCGGTCATCCTCACGCTGTCGAGCGTGCTGACCCCGCGTCTGGTCGAGCGCATCGGCGCCCGGAACGCCCTGACCGTCTGCCACTTCTCCATGGCGGCGGGCATGTTCCTCCTCCTCTTCACCAGCCCTGGGACGGGCTCGACCTTCTACATCGCCTCGACGATCGTGGCAGGGGTCGGCTTCGGCATCTCGTTCAGCCTGGTCGCCGACACCGCGGTGGGCGCCGTTCCCGAGTCACGAGCGGGAGCAGCTGGCGCGATCGCCGAGACGAGCAACGAGATCGGCAACGCTCTGGGCATCGCCCTCCTGGGCTCGCTGCTGACCGTGGTCTTCCGCGCCACGTACCCGGGCGACGAGACCGGCATCGCCGAAGTCGCGGACGGTCCCGGCATCGCGTCGCCCGCCTACGAGCAGGCGCAAGCCGCCTTCCTGACCGGCTATCACACGGTCGCCGTCGTCGCCGCCGTGATCTGTTGCGGACTTGGACTGCTCGCCCTCCGCTGGATTCCCCAGGAGAGCGTCGACGCCTCCGTCTGTCAGACCCCGTAGCGCGGTCGGCCCGGAGATCCCTCGACACCACCGCGCGAGCACCTCGGGCGCGTCGAGATACTGCCCCGCCCCGCTCTGCTCCCTCTGCCCTGCGTTGCTGGGGCCGGCCTTGCTGTTCTCCGCCGCGCCCGACTCCGCCCCACCCGACCCTGCCCTGCCCGGCCCTCAGAAGAAGGACACGCGAATGACCACTGTCACAACCGCCGTCCACGACGCCGCGACCGAAGCACGACGCACCGTCGCCGCGCTCCCTGCGGCGCAGCAGCCGACCTGGCGCGACGAGCCCGCGCGCGCGCAAGCGCTCGTCGCGCTCGGGGCCGGCCACCAGATCGTGTCCGAGTCGGAGGTCACGGACCTTCGCGCGAGACTCCGAGCGGTCGCCGACGGCAGGGCGGTCGTGCTCCAGGCCGGCGACTGCGCCGAGCCGATGACGGACACCTCCACCGTCGTGGTGGAAGCGAAGGCGCGAGCGATCGACGACATGAGCGCAGCCCTGGCCGCGGCGGGCTCACGGCCCGTCATTCGCATCGGGCGCATCGGCGGCCAATTCGGCAAACCGCGATCACAGACGCACGAGATGATCGGTGGGGCCTTGGTCCCGACCTATCGCGGCCCCCTGGTCAACGATCCCTTTCCCTCTGCGCGGGCGCGCGAGCACGAGCCGCAGCGGCTGCTACGCGCGCGCGAATCCGCTCATACTGTCACAATGGCGCTTCGTCGCCGCGCCGGAAACACCGTCTGGACGAGCCACGAGGCTCTCGTGCTGGACTACGAGCTGCCGCAATTGAGACTGACTTCTCATGACGAGGTGATGTTGACGTCCGCCCACACGATCTGGATCGGCGCGCGGACGAATCAGCTCGACCACGCACACGTCGCGCTCGCCTCGCGAATCATCAACCCTGTCGGATGCAAGGTTTCCGCCGGTATCTCCCCTAGCGAGCTGCTGAGTCTCGTGGAGAAGCTCAATCCCCACCGCGAGAGCGGAAAGCTGATGCTGATCGCGCGAATGGGTTCAGGAATCGACCGGCTCCCGGCGCTGATGGAAGCGGTCCGTCGCGAAGGGCACCAGCCGATCTGGATGAGCGATCCGATGCACGGAAACACGACGACGGCTGCCGACGGCCGCAAGACGCGGTACATCGAGTCGATCACCGAGGAGCTCAGGCGGTTTCAGGACGTCGCCCGAGCGAGCGACTCGAGGGCGGGCGGCGTGCACCTGGAGACGACCATCGACGACGTCCGGGAATGCCTTGCCAACAAGCACGATCTTCGTGACGGCCATGCCCCGTACACCACGTTGTGCGACCCGCGACTGACCGTGGCGCAAGCCATCGAGGTCTTGGGCCACTGGCAGATCGGAGATCGGTCATGACGACGAACACCCACTGGGACGCGGCTCAGGCGATCCGCTACGCGACACCGCGGCCCGAGGAGTACCCCGAGCCCATCGTCCGATGGCGGGCCTCGGCGGCGCGGTCGGTGCTCCTCGTGCACGACATGCAGCGCTACTTCCTGGACCGGTTCGACGTCACCCAGCAACCGGCCAAGGGGCTCGTCGAGAACATCGAACGCGCGCTCGCCACGGCCCGGCGGGTGGGTGTCCCGGTCGTCTACACCGCACAGCCGGGGAGCATGACGACGGAAGAGCGTGGACTGTTGAGGGACTTCTGGGGTCCAGGCATGACGGTGTCGCCCGAGCACCGTCGTGTGATCGACCGCCTCGCCCCGCTACCCGAGGATCTCGTCCTGGACAAGTGGCGCTACTCGGCGTTCGCGCGGTCGTCCCTCGACGAGCACATCCGTGGGATGCGACGCGATCAGCTGGTGATCTGCGGCATCTACGCGCATGTCGGCGTCCTCGCTACGGCGCTGGACGCGTACACCAGGGACATCGAGACGTTCGTGCTCGCCGATGCCGTAGCGGATTTCGACCGGACACAACATCTGAACGCGTTGGACTACACCGCACGCACCTCCGCTCGGGTGATCCCCACCGCCACGGCCCTCGACGAATGGGAACGAACCGATGAGAACTAGCACCAGCGATTCGTTCGCATTGATCATGAAGGACGGCGTGGTGCATCACTACACCGGCGATTCCGTGCTGTTCGACGACATCGAGCAGGCCCAGTCCGAGACCGGCGAGCTGCTCCTGGCCATCCCGTTCCGTCAGGCGCTCCGAGGCGGTCGGCCAACATCTCCCGTGGAACGTTCCGCACGCGAGCATGTGTCCGCCATTCGCGTGCGGGGCCACGAGGAGATGTCGGTCGAGAACTTCCTGCAGGCGGGCACGTCGTCGGCGATCGAGCTTCTCGATGGCCATTTCGAGGTGGACGACGTGGAATTCGCTCAGCGGGTGCGGTCCGTGGTGGAGAACGAGATCCGCGCCGGACACGGCTCGAACTTTGTGCTGCACCGGACCTATCGGGGACGGGTCGCGCTCCGCAGCGTGGAGACGGAGATGTCGATCTACCGCTCGCTCCTTCAGGCCGAGTCCGGCGCCTACTGGACTTTCCTGGTGCACTTTCCCGATCACAGCCTGATCGGCGCGAGTCCGGAGATGCACCTTCGCCGGGACCCTGACCGGCTCACCACCATGAACCCGATCTCGGGCACCTATCGATATCCACGAGGAGGCCCGGACGAGCGATCTCTGCGAGCGTTCCTCCAGGACCCGAAGGAGCGCAACGAGCTCTACATGGTCGTCGACGAGGAGCTCAAGATCATGTCGGACCTCTGCGACGAGCGACCGTGGATCTCCGGCCCCCGGCTGCGCTTCATGTCGAGCCTCGCTCACACCGAGTACTTCGTCCACGGCCACAGCTCGCTGCCCTGGTCCTCAGCGATTCGCCGGTCGCTCGTCGCTCCGACCATCCTGGGGAGCCCGCTGGAGTCCGCGTTTCGTATGGCCGCACGCAACGACCTCAGCGCCCGGAACTACCTGGGCGGCGTCCTCGCCCACGTCTCCGGACAGGGGGACGAGAGCTTCGATTCCGCGATCCTGATCCGCACCGCCTGCCTCGAGGAGTCCGGGGAGGTCTCGATCCCCATCGGATCCACCATCGTCCGAGACTCCGATCCGACCCTTGAGGCGGCCGAGACCACAGCGAAAGCCTCAGGAGTGCTTGCCGCCTTCTCTCGCCTGGACGGAACGGCACTCGAAGCCCTGGCGCAGGAGTTCCTGGAGCAGAGGACCGACGAGGTGGCGGACTTCTGGAATCACACCGCAGGAGCGTCGTCGAGTCTGCGGATGACCAAGGCTGTCGTCATCGACCACGAGGACCGCTTCACGGGCATGCTCGCCGCCCACCTTCGATCCATGGGGCTCCAGGTGTCGGTGATCGCCGGCCCCCCGACCGAGGCCCAGCTGGACGATGCTGATCTGCTCGTGCTCGGACCTGGGCCGGGCGATCCGAACGACGAAGCCGATGCCCGGATCGCAGCGGCACGCGAGCTTGCCCGATGGGCCGTCGTCACACGCCGGATCCCGACCCTCGCCGTCTGCCTCTCTCACCAGCTCGTCTGCCGGGAGCTCGGCCTCGCCGTCAGAAGACTGCCGCAGCCGAATCAGGGGAGCCAACGGGAGATCAACTTCTTCGGCGAGCGTGTGCGCCTCGGCTTCTACAACTCCTTCAGTGCCTACGCAGAACCGGGCTCCGCTCACGATCTCGAGGTCGCCGCGGACGCGACGACCGGCGAGGTCCACGCGATCAGAGCCGACGGCCTCATCGGACTGCAGTTTCACCCGGAGTCCATCCTGAGCGTCGACGGAGCCAAGGTGCTACGACGGTCCGTCGCATCCCTCCTGGCTCCGACGTCGTCCCCGCTCTGGCAGACAGCTGCTGGGCTCGACCTGGATCTTCAGACGCCCATGAGGCCTGCCGTCATCTGACCGGTGTGACCACGGGAGCACGGGAGCACGGGAGCACGGGAGCACGGGAGCACGGGAGCACGGGAGCACGGAACGGTGATCCGAGCGGGCATACGCCTCCCCGAAGGCGGGCCCTGGTGTCGCCGTGGTGCGGGATCGCGTCGTTCCCTCCGCGATCCGGACGGGCTGGCTCGACGGTCCCACGGTCGGTCAGGCCGACGAACGACGAGAGGTCCGGGCCCAAGGGCCCGGACCTCTCGTCGACGCTTCACGCTTCGAGACGTGGGACTCAGAAGTCCCAGTCGTCGTCCTCGGTGTTGACGGCCTTGCCGATCACGTAGGACGAGCCCGAGCCGGAGAAGAAGTCGTGGTTCTCGTCGGCGTTCGGGGACAGCGCGGACAGGATCGCCGGGTTGACGTCGGTCTCGTCCTTGGGGAACAGCGCCTCGTAGCCCAGGTTCATGAGGGCCTTGTTCGCGTTGTAGCGCAGGAACTTCTTGACGTCCTCGGTCAGGCCGACGCCGTCGTAGAGGTCGGCGGTGTACTGGACCTCGTTCTCGTAGAGCTCGAAGAGCAGCTCGTACGTGTAGGCCTTCATCTCGTCGCGCTCCTCGGGGCTGAGCTTCTCGAGCCCCTTCTGGAACTTGTAGCCGATGTAGTACCCGTGCACGGCCTCGTCGCGGATGATGAGGCGGATCAGGTCAGCGGTGTTCGTGAGCTTGGCCCGGCTCGACCAGTACATCGGGAGGTAGAAGCCCGAGTAGAACAGGAAGGACTCGAGGAGCGTGCTCGCGACCTTGCGCTTGAGCGGCGAGTCGCCCTTGTAGTACTCCATGACGATCTCGGCCTTGCGCTGGAGGTTGGGGTTCTCCTCCGACCACCGGAACGCCTCGTCGATCTCGCGCGTCGAGCACAGCGTCGAGAAGATCGACGAGTAGCTCTTGGCGTGCACGGACTCCATGAAGGCGATGTTGGTGTACACGGCCTCCTCGTGCGGGGTGATCGCGTCGGGGATGAGCGACACGGCACCCACGGTGCCCTGGATGGTGTCCAGGAGCGTGAGGCCGGTGAAGACACGCATGGTGAGCGTCTTCTCCTCCTCGGTGAGCGTGGCCCAGCTCTGGATGTCGTTCGAGACCGGCACCTTCTCGGGGAGCCAGAAGTTCCCGACGAGCCGGTCCCAGACCTCGGCGTCCTTGTCGTCCTCGAGACGGTTCCAGTTGATCGCGGACACGCGATCGATGAGCTTGAGCTTCCCAGTGGGTGACATGTCGTTCTTCTTCTTTCTCAGCACGGTGCCAGCGACGAGACGAGAGGTCCTGCGGGCGGCGGGAGCGGGAGGGGCGCCGGTCGTGGTCGGGCCTGGCGGGGGCCGCGAGGCACGAGCGGCCCGGGCAGACCGGCACCCCTCCCGTGGGCGTCGCCCTCAGGCGACGAGGACGATCACAGCATGCAGGAGACGCAACCCTCGACCTCGGTGCCCTCGAGCGCGAGCTGACGCAGGCGGATGTAGTACAGGGTCTTGATGCCCTTGCGCCAGGCGTAGATCTGCGCACGGTTGACGTCGCGCGTGGTCGCGGTGTCCTTGAAGAACAGCGTGAGGCTCAGGCCCTGGTCCACGTGCTGCGTCGCCGCGGCATACGTGTCGATGATCTTCTCGTAGCCGATCTCGTACGCGTCCTGGTAGTACTCCAGGTTGTCGTTCGTGAGGTAGGGCGCCGGGTAGTAGACGCGCCCGATCTTGCCCTCCTTGCGGATCTCGATCTTCGAGGCGACCGGGTGGATCGACGACGTCGAGTTGTTGATGTAGGAGATCGAACCGGTCGGCGGGACGGCCTGGAGGTTCTGGTTGTAGATGCCGTGCTCCTTGACGGACGCGGCGAGCGCCTTCCAGTCCTCCTGCGTGGGGATGTGCACGCCGGCGTTCTCGAAGAGCTCCTTGACGCGCGGCGTCGCGGGCTCCCACACCTGGGTCGTGTACTTCTCGAAGTACTCGCCCGAGGCGTACGTCGAGTCCTCGAACCCGCCGAACGCGCGACCCCGCTCGATCGCGAGACGGTTGCTCGCGGCGATCGCGTGGTAGGCCACGGTGTAGAAGTAGATGTTCGTGAAGTCGATGCCCTCTTCGGAGCCGTAGAACACGCGCTCACGAGCGAGGTAGCCGTGCAGGTTCATCTGCCCGAGGCCGATCGCGTGGCCCGACTCGTTGGCGCGCTTGATCGACGGGACGGACTCGATGCTCGTCTGGTCGGACACGGCCGTCAGGGCACGGATCGCGGTGTCGATGGTCTTGGCGAAGTCCGGCGAGTCCATCGTCTTGGCGATGTTGAGCGAGCCCAGGTTGCAGGAGATGTCGCGGCCGACGTGGTCGTACGACAGGTCCTCGTTGTACGTCGAGGGCGTCGAGACCTGGAGGATCTCCGAGCACAGGTTCGAGTGGGTGATGCGGCCCTTGATCGGGTTCGCCTTGTTCACCGTGTCCTCGAACATGACGTACGGGTAGCCGGACTCGAACTGGAGTTCGGCGAGGGTCTGGAAGAACTCGCGCGCCTTGATCTTGGTCTTGCGGATGCGTGCGTCGTCGACCATCTCGTCGTACTTCTCGGTGACCGAGATGTCCGCGAAGGGCTTGCCGTAGACGCGCTCGACGTCGTACGGCGAGAAGAGGTACATGTCCTCGTTCTTCTTCGCCAGGTCGAACGTGATGTCGGGGATGACCACACCGAGCGAGAGCGTCTTGATGCGGATCTTCTCGTCGGCGTTCTCACGCTTGGTGTCGAGGAAGCGCATGATGTCGGGGTGGTGCGCGTGCAGGTAGACGGCACCGGCACCCTGGCGGGCCCCGAGCTGGTTCGCGTAGGAGAAGGAGTCCTCGAGGAGCTTCATCACGGGGATGACGCCCGAGGACTGGTTCTCGATGTGCTTGATCGGGGCGCCGTGCTCACGGATGTTGCTCAGGAGCAGGGCGACGCCGCCGCCACGCTTGGAGAGCTGGAGCGCGGAGTTGATGCCGCGCGCGATGGACTCCATGTTGTCCTCGATGCGCAGCAGGAAGCAGGAGACGGGCTCGCCGCGCTGCGCCTTGCCGATGTTGAGGAACGTCGGGGTCGCGGGCTGGAAGCGGCCGGCGACGATCTCCTCGACGATGTCGAGCGCCGTCTGCTCGTTGCCGTCCGCGAGGCCGAGCGCGACCATGGACACGCGGTCCTCGAAGCGCTCGAGGTACCGCTTCCCGTCGAACGTCTTGAGCGTGTACGAGGTGTAGTACTTGAACGCACCGAGGAACGTGTCGAAGCGGAACTTCTTGGAGTACGCGAACTCGAAGAGCGACTTGACGAAGGCGCGGTCGTACTTCGCGAGGACAGCGGGGTCGTAGTACTTGTTCTCGACCAGGTAGTCGAGCTTCTCCTCGAGGCTGTGGAAGAAGACCGTGTTCTGGTTCACGTGCTGCAGGAAGTACTGGCGCGCAGCCTGGCGGTCCTTGTCGAACTGGATCTCGCCGTCGGGGCCGTACAGGTTGAGCATCGCGTTGAGTGCGTGGTAGTCGAGCTCGACTCCCGCAGCCACCGTGCTCACGCTGGAATCCGTGACTGTCGTTGCCAAAATCGTCCCAATCCGTCGCGGACGCGCTCGACGTCCTCGGCTGTTCCAAGAAGCTCGAAGGCGTACAGGTAGGGCACCTGGCACTTCGAGGAGATGATGTCGCCGGCGATGCAGTAGGCAGCGCCGAAGTTGGTGTTGCCCGCAGCGATCACGCCGCGGATCAACGACCGGTTGTGTGCGTCGTTCAAGAACTTGATGACCTGGCGGGGCACTGCCCCGCCCTCGTTGCCGCCGCCGTACGTCGGGATCATCAGGACGTACGGCTCGTCGACCCGCAGGAACTCGTCCTTGGGTCGCAGCGGGATGCGGTGGACCGACTGGCCGCGGTCCTCGAGGCCCAGCCTCTGGACGAACCGGTGCGTGGTGTCCGAGACGCTGGAGAAGTAGACGAGCGATCCCATGTCACACCTCGCAGCGGGGACCGGAGGGACGAGCTGCTCAGGCGACGGGAGCGACCTTCGCCGCAAGAGCGTTGATCTGGTCGGGGCGGAAGCCCGACCAGTGGTCGTCGCCCGCGATGACGACGGGTGCCTGCAGGTAGCCGAGGCCGCGAACCAGCTCGAGCGCCTCGGCGTCCTGGCTGATATCCACGACCGAGTACTCGATGCCCTTCTTGTCGAGGGCGCGGTAGGTCGCGTCGCACTGAACGCAAGCCGGCTTGCTGTAGACCGTGATGCTCATCTGGTCAGTCTCCTCGTGTAGGGGATCGGTCTTCCACGGGTCTCGGGCCGACTCCGCGAAGGGTCCTGACCTCGAAGAACACTGGTGGAACTACGATCGTGTGATGTGCCCGAGGAGATGGTGCGCTCCCTGGTGCTGACCACTATACCTAGTGGGCGGGCTCCGCGCTCGGCACTAGATGTCGTGGTCGGGTGATCCTGGTCGCCTCATCCTCGGGGCCTCTTGGAGTGTGCTACAAGCACGGATCCATCCTCCCAGGAGGCACTGACAAGACCTGCCGGGCGCCGTCGTCCACCGCTCGTCCGCACGTCGATCCGCAGCCTCTTGCGGCCCCGGTGACTTCTCCACAGGCTGTGGAGGATCGTCGTCCACACGCTGTGGGGAGTCGACCCGCCCTCGTCGACGGGTCACGAGACCCGACGAAGGACAGCGTCGAGCGCGGACGAGGACGTCGCGAAGCGGACAAGCCGGGCAGAAATTTCTCAGGCGTGTCGTGTCGGCTCGGCGTGTCGCGCGGTTCCGGTCGGGCTGCGACAAAGATCACCGCTACCCCACCGGCGCCGCCTCCGGGGCACCGCGCACGACGTCCGGGCCTCCTCTTCCCAGGAAGGCCCGGACGTCGCGGTCAGCACGTGCCGCCGAGTCAGACCTCGTCGACCGCGGGCAGCACCGAGGACGACGCGAGCCGGCGGTACCAGTGGGCCGAGTCCTTCCAGGTCCGCTCGAGCGTGTCGTAGTCGACACGGATGATCCCGAACCGACGGTCGTAGCCGTAGCCCCACTCGAAGTTGTCGAGCAGCGACCACGCGAAGTACCCGCGCACGTCGGCGCCGGCGTCGATCGCGGCCCCGACGGCGTCGACGTGGTCGTGCAGGTATGCGACCCGGAGGTCGTCGTGGACCCGGGCGGTCCCGTCCGCGTCGACGCTCACCTCGTCGTCGAAGGCCGCGCCGTTCTCGGTGACCATGAGCGGCTGGTCGGGGTAGGTCCGGTGCACCGAGACCAGCAGCTCGGTCATGCCTGCGGGCTCGATGTTCCAGCCCATCGCGGTGTAGGGGCCGGGCTGCTGGACGAACTCGACGTCGTCGACCCCGATCCACGGGCTGTGGCTCGACGCGCCGTGGCCGTCGCTCTCCGAGCGCTCGCCGTCGCCGGAGAAGTGCCGGACGCGCACGGTCGAGTAGTAGTTGACGCCGAGGATCGACAGCGGCTGCCGTACGAGATCGAGGTCGCCGTCGTGGACGAACGACCAGTCGCTCACGTGCGCGGTGTCGGCGAGCAGGTCGGCAGGGTAGGCGCCGTCGAGCAGCGGGCCGAGGAACGCCCGGTTGGCGAGCGCGTCGATCTTCCGCACGGCGTCGAGGTCGGCGTCCGAGGTGGGGTCGTCGGGACGGATGACGTGCAGGTTGAGGGTCACCGAGGTCTTGGCGTCCTCGCCCAGCTCGTCGCGGATCGCGCGGCACGCGAGCCCGTGGGCGAGGTTGAGGTGGTGCACGGCCGCGAGCGCCGCGACGGGCTCGGTGCGGCCGGGGGCGTGCACGCCCGAGCCGTACCCGAGGTAGGCCGAGCACCAGGGCTCGTTGAGCGTGGTCCACACGTCGATGCGGTCCCCGAGCTCGCGGGCCATGCGGCGCGCGTACTCCGCGAACGCAGAGGCGGTCTCCCGGTTCGCCCAGCCGCCACGGTCCTCGAGCTCCTGCGGGAGGTCCCAGTGGTAGAGCGTGACGACGGGCTTGACGCCCGCCTCGAGCAGCGCGTCGACGAGCCGCGAGTAGAACGCGATGCCCTCGGGGTTGAACTCGCCCGTGCCGCCGGGCTGGACGCGCGACCAGGAGATGGAGAAGCGGTAGGCGCCGAGCCCGAGGTCCTTGATGTGCTGCACGTCCTCGGCCCACCGGTGGTAGTGGTCGTCGGCCACGTCGCCCGTGTCGCCGTTGAGGGTACGGCCGGGCGTGTGGGAGTAGGTGTCCCAGATGGAGGGGCCGCGGCCGCCCTCGGCGGCGGCGCCCTCGATCTGGTAGGCGGCGGTGGCCGATCCCCAGAGGAAGTCGGTCGGGAAGGTGCGCGCTGCGGGGGGCTGCGCTGCGGACGGTGCGGGGTCGGCGTCCTGCCGGGTGGCGACGGTGCTCACGGTGTTCCTTCGGTCGGTCGTCGGTGGATGGTCTGACTCAGGCGTGGAAGCGCTCTCACGTATCGATTCGATCAGCGTACCCACGCGGCCGGGCGACGTCGAGGGCGGGCCGCGAGCGGCGCCGTCGGGCAGGAGGACTCCCCCGCCCGACGACGCCGCTCACCCCCCCTTGCGTTCCCCCGCCGCGTGGCGTGGGGCGAGCGTCAGACGGACAGTTCGACGCTGCCCACGCCCTGCGCCCGGACCACCCGGTCGCCGAGCTGCACGGCCCACGGCGCGCGGGCGTCGTCGGAGGTGACCGTGATCCGCGACCCCTCGCGCACGGTGCGGAAGGTCGTGGCCGTGCCCGTCTCGGACGGGACCGTGGTCGTCGAGTCATGACCGTCGGGCAGCTCGAACAGGCGCAGGGTCACGCCGTCGGCCCACTCGTAGTCGGGCCGGTCGGTGCGCGCGCCGACCGGCAGCACCGTGCCCGGGCGGACCAGGAGCGGCAGCGAGTCGAAGCCGTGCCGCTCCGACACCCACCGCGGTCCCGAGACCGTGGTCCCGTCGAGCAGGTTCGTCCAGCGACCCTCCGGGACGTAGTACTCGACGTCGCCCTCGGCCGTGAAGACCGGCGCCACGAGCAGCGAGCCGCCCAGCATGTACTGGGTGTCGACCCCGAAGCCCCCGCGGTCACCCGGGAACTCGAGCACCATGGGCCGCATCATCGAGATCCCGTCCCGGTGCGCCTCCTCCGCGACCCCCGCCAGGTACGGCATGAGCGAGAGCTTGAGCCGCGTGAACCGCCGGGTGACGTCGACCGCCTCCTCGTCGAACGCCCACGGCACGCGGACCGAGTCCGAGCCGTGCAGCCGGCTGTGCGAGGACAGGAGCCCGAACGCGAGCCACCGCTTGAAGACCCCCGGGTCCGGGACCCCTTCGAAGCCCCCGATGTCGTGGCTCCAGTACCCGAAGCCGGACATCGCGAGCGACAGCCCGCCGCGCAGCGACTCGGCCATCGACGCGTACGTCGAGTCGCAGTCACCGCCCCAGTGCACCGGGAGCTGCTGACCGCCCGCGGTCGCCGACCGCGCGAACAGGACCGCGTCCCCCTCGCCGCGCTCGCGCTCGAGGAGCCGGAAGACCGCCTCGTTGTAGAGCTGCGCGTAGTAGTTGTGCATCTTGGCCGGGTCCGACCCGTCCGACCACACCACGTCGTCGACCGGGATGCGCTCCCCGAAGTCGGTCTTGAAGCAGTCGACCCCCTGGTCCAGCAGGCCCTTGAGCTTGCCCAGGTACCACTCGGTCGCCTCGGGGTTCGTGAAGTCGACCAGACCCATGCCCGCCTGCCACTTGTCCCACTGCCACACGCCGCCGTCGGTCGTGCGCAGCAGGAACCCGGCCTCGCGCGCCTCCTCGAAAAGCGGCGAGCGCTGCGCGACGTACGGGTTGATCCACACGCAGATCTTGAGGCCCTTGTCCTTGAGCCGGCTCAGCATGCCCTCGGGGTCGGGGAACGTGCGGGGGTCCCACTCGAAGTCGACCCACTGGTACTCGCGCATCCAGAAGCAGTCGAAGTGGAAGACGGACAGCGGCAGGTCCCGCTCGGCCATCCCGTCGATGAACCCGCTCACGGTCTGCTCGTCGTAGCTCGTCGTGAAGGACGTCGTAAGCCACAGCCCGAACGACCAGCCCGGGACCCGCGCGGGGCGCCCCGTCAGCGCGGTGTACCGCGTCAGGACCTCCTTGGGCGTGGGCCCCGCGACCAGGTAGTACTGGAGCGCCTGCCCCTCGACCGAGAACTGGGCACGCGTGTTGATCTCCGAGGCCACCTCGAACGACACGAGCTCCGGGTGGTCGACGAACACGCCGTACCCGCGGCTGCTCACGTAGAACGGCACGTTCTTGTACGCCTGCTCGCTCGACGTCCCGCCGTCGGCGTTCCAGACGTCGACCGCCTGCCCGTTCTTGACGAACGGCCCGAACCGCTCCCCCAGCCCGTACAGCTGCTCGCCCGGCGCGAGGCTCAGCTGCTCGTGCACGAAGTGCGAACCCCCGTGCACGGCATCGGCCTGGACCGCGCCCACGGCCTTGTGCAGGCTCGACGTCACGACCTGCCCGTCCTGCTCGACGTCGACGCGCCAGCCACCGTCGCGGTGCACCCGCACCGCGAGCGGCCCCGAGCGCAGCACGCCCGCGGCGGCGTCGACCGAGATCTCGGGCCGGAAGCCCTCCTCGCGGCGGAGCTCGAAGTGCGGACCGCGCCGCGCCCCGCCGCTCAGGTGCTCGATCCGCACGCCGATCACCCCCGGCGCAGGCGACGAGTAGGTGACCGTCAGGAGCGGCCGGTTGAGCGTGTCGCCGCGCCGCCGGATCACGGCCGTCGGGGCGTATACCGTCATGGTGCCCGCCGCAGGGTCGGCGCGGACGTCGTCGACCTGGGCCGGGTGGAGCGGCGAGAAGCCGTCACGGACCTGCCAGTAGCCGTCGGTGAACTTCATGGGTGCTCGGTTCCTTCGGGGTAGGTGCGGTCACTTCACGGCGCCGGCCGTGACGCCTCGCGTCAGGGTGCGCTGGAAGATCAGGAAGAAGATGACGGCGGGGACGAGCGAGACCAGCGCGCCCGCGTTGGTCGTCGTGGCGTCCATCATCCGGTCGCCCTGGAGCGAGGCCAGCGCGATCGGGATCGTCTGCGTCGCGTTGGTCGTCAGCATGACCAGCGGGATGAAGAACTCGTTCCAGGTCCAGATGAAGAAGAAGATCATCAGGACCGAGAGCGTCGGGCGCACGACCGGGAAGACGATCTTCCACAGGATCTGCCAGCGCGTGGCGCCGTCGAGCGCCGCGGCCTCGAGCAGCGCGGGCGGGAACGTGCCCAGCACCGACGACAGGAGGTACGTGCCGAACGCCGACTGGATGACCGTGAAGATGATGATCACGGACCACTGGGAGTTCGACAGGCCGACCTGCTGCGCCATGGTGAACAGCGGGTAGACCAGGGCCTCTTGCGGCAGCATGTTCGCGAGCAGGAACAGCATGATGATCCACAGGCGACCCTTGACCCTCCCGACGCCGATCGCGTAGGCGTTGAGCAGCGAGAGCAGCGTGCCCCCGATCGCCACGGCGGCCGAGATCCAGATCGAGTTGAGCAGCTTCTGCGGGAAGTCGACCCGCTCCCAGAACGCCACCACGCCGTCGAAGTACAGGTGCGTCGGCCAGCTCAGCGGCCCGTCCTGCGAGTACTCCGCGGGCGACTTGAACGCGTTGAGGAGCATGATGACGAACGGGGCGAGCATCAGGAGCGCGAACAGGGCGGCCGCGGCGAGCACGAACCATCGCCCGATCCCCCGCCGGTGCCGCTGGTCGGGCCGGGTGGCCCGCAGGACCTGGTCCCCGGTGGACTTCTCGACGGACGGGGACAACGTGTCGGTGGCCATCAGCGGCCTCCTTCTTCACGGCGCTCGGCGCGGGACTGCAGGGCGAGGATGACGAGGGCGACCACGACGATCACCAGGGTCAGGACGGTGGCCACGGCAGCGCCGTAGCCGACCTTCGACTTGTCGAAGAAGTTGAGGTACGAGTAGTAGCTGGGCACGAGCGTCGAGCTCTCGGGGCCGCCACGGGTCAGCACGTAGATCGGGCCGAAGACCTTGAGCGCCGCGACCGTGCAGGTCAGGACCACCACGAACGTCTCGGGGCGGATCTGCGGCATCGTGATCGCGCCGAACCGGCGCCACCACCCTGCGCCGTCGAGCTCGGCCGCCTCGTACAGCTCGGGGTCGACCCGCTGGAGCGCCGACATGAAGATCACGACCGGGTAGCCGATCTGGACCCAGACCAGGACGGCCATGACCGTGGGCAGCGCCGTGGTCGTGGACCCGAGCCAGTTGGGCGGGTTCTCGAACCCGATCGAGCGCAGGACCACGTTGAGCGCGCCGGTCTGGGAGTTGAGGATCCAGTTCCACAGCACGCCCGCGACCGCGACCGGCAGGATCTGCGGCAGGTAGTAGGTGGCGCGCAGGAAGGCCGCGACGCCGCCGCCGAACCGGCGGCCGAGGTAGTCGAACAGGACGGCCGCCAGCACGAGCCCGATGATCGTCGGGACCACGACCATCGCGAGGATCATCGCGACCGAGTTCCGGAACGAGGTCCAGAACTGCTCGTCGGCCATCAGGGCGGCGTAGTTGTCGAGCCCCACGAACTTCTTCGGGGCCATGCCGCCCTTCCACTTGAAGAGGCTGTAGTACACGTTCGTGGCGAACGGGATCAGGATGACCACCGTGAAGGCGACCGCTCCCGGGATCAGGTAGGGCAGGTAACCCACCCAGCGGGGTCTGCTGCGCCGCGAGCGCGCGGCCCGTGCTCGCTCGACCGTCGGGGTCGGCGTCTTGACAGTGCTCATGGTCTTTCCTCGTCGTCGGAGTCCTCGGCCCCGGTGGGCGGACGGTCGCCCGCCCACCGGGTTCCCTGCGCTGCGGATCAGCCCTCGAGCAGGTCCGCCTTGCCCTCCTCGTACGGGCCGGACAGGCCGTCGAGGACCTCGGCAGGAGTCTTGGACTTGTTGACGAGCGACTGGAGCTGGCTCACGAGCACGTCGTAGTAGCCCGCGACGGGCCAGTCGGGGTAGAACGCGAGGCCGTCGGCGGCCAGGATGTCGTTGAAGTTCTGGGTGAGGGCCTGGGTGCGCTCGTCCGTGATGGCCGAGACGTCACCCGCGACGGGGAGCCCGCCCGCCTCGCCCAGGATGTTCTGCACCTCGGGACGCAGCGTGATGTCGATGAACTCCTCGGCGAGGGACTTCGAGTCGGCGTTGGTCGGGACGACCCACAGGTTGCCCGACGAGCCCACCTGCAGCGTGTTGCCCGGGAAGTTGAACTGGCCCCAGTCGGCGTCCATCTCGTCGACGATGCGCCCGAACCACCACGAGCCGGAGACCATCATCGGGTAGGTGCCGTTGATGAACGAGACGCCCATGTCCTCGGCCGTGAGAGCGGCGGAGTCGGAGGCGATGTAGCCCTTGTCGATCCAGTCGGCGAGGGTCTCGGTGGCCTTGGTCATCTCCGGGCCCTGGAAGTCGACGTCACCGTCGAACAGCTGGTAGGCGTCGACGAAGTCCTGGTCGGCGTTCGCGAGGACGAGCTCGTACCAGAGCTGGCCGAGCGGGTACTCGGCGCCGGCCTCGGCGAGCGGCGTGACCCCGGCGGCCTGGAAGGTCGCCATCGCGGTCTCGAGCTCGGCGAGCGTGGTCGGGACCTGGACGCCGTACTGCGCGAACATGTCCTTGTTGTAGTAGACGCCCACGAACTCGCCGTAGTTCGGCACCCCGTACCAGTCGCCCGACCCCATGAGGCCGTTCTCGTCGTAGGTCGCGGTGGTCTGGAGCGACCCGCTGAGGGTGGTGTCCCAGCCACGCTCCTCGGCCGCGTCGGTCAGGGGCGTCAGCAGGCCCTGCGACGCGAGCTGGCCTGCGGTCGCGTTCCCCTTGTTGTACTCCATGACGTCGGGAACGTCGTCGCCGGTCAGCACGATCTTCGCGTTCTTCTGGATCTGCTCGAACGTCTGCTTCTGGACGTCGACCGTGACGTCGGGGTTCTCGTCCTCGAAGATCTCGATCGCCTTGGCCCATGCCTGGCCCATGGCCGACGTCTCCGACTCGTAGTGCCAGATCGTGAGGGTCTTGTCGTCGGAGTCCCCTCCGCCGCTCCCTCCTCCCGCGCAGCCCGCCAGGGCGAGTGGGAGCGCTACCAGGGCAGCGACAAGAGGCTTCCGTGTACGCAACATGACTCTCTCCTCATCATTGAGCGTCGGCGTCAGCGCCGATCGTCTGGTCCTGCACCGGCCAGGCCGGCGGACGTGCACCGGCGGACCGCCGGTCGTGACCCCGGCACCTCGGGATCGAAGCCGGGGTCGGGGGTCGAGCACCCGGGGTCAGGTCCCCCGGACAGGGGCGGGGCCGACGCTCGCGCCGGCCTCGAGGTCGCACGTGACGAGGACGGGCGCGTGCGACCTGCCCGCGTCGTCGATCCGTGCGACCAGGGACTGCACACCGAGCCGCCCGAGCGCTGCGCCCGGTGCGTGCATGGTGGTCAAGGGGGGCGTGCTCATCGCGCCGACACCGGGCGAGCTGACGATGCCGAGCACCGAGACGTCGGCGGGGACCGCGAGCCCACGCGCCTGCAGGCCCGACATGACCCCGAACGTCGCGATCTCGTTCATCGTGACGAGCGCGGTGAGCGACGGGTCCTGCTCGAGCAGCTCGCCGACCGCGGCGCGTCCGGCCTCGGCCGTCTCGTCGCACAGGAGGCTGCGCCCCGCGAGCCCGCGGCGCGCCATGGCCGCGGCGAACCCCTCGTCCGCACGCAGGGTCGGGCCGTAGCCCGCCGCGGCGCTCTCGGCCGAGTGGTTGATGAAAGCGATCCGGCGGTGGCCCAGCGCGAACAGGTGGTCGACGGCCGCCTCGGTCGTCGCGGCGAAGTCGATGTCGACGTACGGACGCCCCTCGAGCTCCCGGGTGCGACCGATCATCGTGTAGGGCACGCCTGCCTCGTGGAGCACCTCGACGCGGGGGTCGTCGAGCCGGACCTCCATGAGCAGGACGCCGTCGGCCATGCCCTGCTGGGTCAGGTCGCGGATCTCGGTGGCCTCGTGCGCCGCGAACGGCCAGAGCACCAGGTGGTACCCCGCCTCGCGGGCGGCGGCCGCCGCGCTCGTGACGAACTCCGAGACGGTCCCGCCGATGCCGGTCTCGGTCGCGGGGAAGATCAGGGCGAGGACGTGGCTCCGACGTGAGGCGAGCCCCCGAGCCATGGCGTTGCGGTGATACCCGAGGTCCGTCATGGCCGCCTCGATCCGGGCACGCGTCTCGTCGGAGATCTTGCGCGTCCCGTTGAGCGCGTACGACACCGTGCTGAGCGACACGTTCGCCCGTGCGGCCACGTCCTGCATGGTCACCATCTCGCCACCTCCTCGTGGTCGGCCCCAGCCTCGGGGACCGAATCGTCGAAGCGCTTCGTCGAAGCGCTTCGAATGAATACGAGTATTGACTGAACTATTGCGATCCGTCAACCCCTCTCGCCCGGACGACGACGGCCCGGCGCCGAGCTCTCGCTCGGGGCCGGGCCGCTGTTCGGGTGTCGTCGCAGGTCAGGCGACGTGCGCCATGGTCGCTCGGGGTCAGTCGGTGACCAGCGCTCCCCCGCGCCACACGACGACCGGGTGCAGGCCCGCGTCCGCCACGAGGACGTCGGCACGTCGCCCCGCCTCCAGCGCGCCGATGTCCGCTCGCCCGAGCACACCGGCCGGCGTCAGCGACGCCGCCTTGATCGCGTCGACCAGCGGGATGCCGAAGCCGACCGTGGTGCGCACCACGTCGAGCAGGTGGAACGTCCCCCCGGCGATCGACCCCTCGGGCGTCCCGTCGTCGAGGCGCGCGACGCCGTCGGCGACCGTGACCGCCATGGGACCGAGCTGATACGTGCCGTCGGCCATGCCCGCCGCTGCCATCGCGTCCGTGACGAGCACGATCGCGTCCGGCCCGACGAGCTCGAACACGCTGCGGACCGTCCCGGCCGCGAGGTGGGTGCCGTCCGCGACGAGCTCGACCACGAGGTCGCCCCGCGCCGCGGCCGCGAGGCACGAGGCGATGGGTCCGGGGGCGCGGTGGTGCAGCGGGCGCATGCCGTTGAAGAGATGCGTCGCGGTCACGCGGGGCGCAGGACCCACCGGCTCCCCCGCCGCGACGAGGGCGGCCCGACGCGCAGCGAGCGCCGTGACCCCCTCGGCGATCGCGGCGTCGGTCTGCTCCGACGACGCGTCGGTGTGCCCGACCGAGGGAACCGCCCCGACCTCGACCAGGGCCTCCACGACGCCGCCGGGCCCCGTGTTGCCCGGCACCTCGGGAGCGAAGGTCATGGTGCGGACGTGCCCGCGCCCGGCCTCGGCGATCGCCCGGACCAGCTCGGGGTCTCCCGCGAGCATGTCGTGGGGGTTCTGCGCGCCGCAGCGCACCTCGGACAGGAACGGTCCCTCCAGGTGGATGCCCGCGATCTCGCCCGCGTCCCCGAGGTCCGCGAGCGTCGCGACCCGGCGCAGCAGGGTCTCGCGCTCGGCGGTCACGAGCGACGCGACCAGGCTCGTGGTCCCGTGGCGGCGGTGCTCGCGGACCGCGACGAGGGCCTCCTGCGCGTCCTGCGCGTCGGGGAAGCTCGCGCCGCCACCGCCGTGGTTGTGCAGCTCGACGAGGCCCGGCAGGACGACCTGCCCCTCGGCGGGCTCGGCCGCCGCCTCGACCTCGGCCGCGTACCCGGCCGCTGCGGCGTCCCTGCGCTCACCGACCCACGCGATCACCGGACCGTCGAGGACCACCACGCCGTCCTCGAGGACCTCCTGCGGGGTCACGACCCGGCCCCTCAGGGCGGTCCGTCCGGCGGGCGGCGCCTCCCCCGACGAGGACGCAGGCGTGGAGGCGGACGACAGCGGGGCGGGGTTCGACGTCATGGCCACATTCTTGCGCACTTCGTTCGGACGACGCACGAATGGTCGTGAGGGCAGCGGCGACGGGTCGAGTGCTGAGACGGGCTCGTCAGAGGTCTCGCGCCAGCCGACGCGCAGCCCGTGCGAGATGCGCGATGTACAGGCGTTGGAAGATCGGGACGAGCGGGCGCAACGCCCGGACCCACCGGGCCGCCGGATTGCTGAAGACGTCGACGACGAACCAGACGTCTCCCGCCGCGTCACGTTCGAGCACGAACGACTCCTCCCCCACGAACACGTGCCCCGGCAGGGTCCCGTACCCGAAGCCGATCCGCTGCTCCTCCCGCTCGACCCACACGATCTCGCACGGTTCGCTCAGCCGGACGGGCCCCAGGCCCAGCCGCGTCGTCACGAGCCCGCCGACCTCGGCGACGGGCGCCGAGGTCACGATCTGCACGCGCGCCCGAGCGTGCACCTGCCAGGTCAGGAGCAGCTCGCCGAGGCGACCGAGCTCGGCGACCGAGTAGGGCCTCTCCGAGATCCGGTGTCGCAGGCGCAGGTGGGCGTACCCCGCCGGCAGCTCGGCGGAGCGGGTGGCTCCCACCTCGGGGTAGGTCGTGCGGGACTGCGTCATGCCTGTCTCCGTCCTGGGCTCCTGCTAGGTCTGTGTGTCGTGCGGTCGTCTTCTTGCATCGCCGGAGCGCGACGCCCCGGATCCGCCCCCGCCCGGGCGAGCCGCAGTCCGAGCATGGTGCACAGCGAGAACCCGAGCGCGTTCGCGACACCGTGCGTCGCGGCCATCTGCCCGATGCTCGGGTGCGGCACGCCCGTGAGCTCACCGACCGCCCACCAGACCGCGAGCAGCATCGAGGCTCCGACGGCGAGCGACCCTGCGGTGAGAAGCATCCTTGCGCCTCGCCCGGCCGGGACGCCCACCACGGCCCACGCGGTGCTCCAGAGCGCAGCGGTGAGCACGAGCGCGCCGAGCAGCTCGACCGTGTTGCCGACGAAGTACCCGACGAGGACCGCCGCGGTACCCGTCGGCACCCCGACCGCCCCGAGGCGCGCGGCGGCCGGCCTGCCACGTGGTCCGTCGACGGGGTCGTCGAGCGTGACCGTCAGGCCCGCGACGAGCGCCGCCGCGAAACCCGCGAAGAGCATGTGCGGCACGGTCAGCGTCAGGTAGGTCCCCGAGAACCCGAGGAGCCCCCATCCCCCGCGGTCGGCCAGCATCGCGGCGGCACCGACCCCCGGCATGACGAGAGCGACGCCGACGGCGAGCCGCACCTCGGGCCGTCGAGGCGCCGTCGGGCCGAGGAGGACGCGCACCGCAGCGACGAGCAGGACCGCCGATCCGCCGAGGAACGGGACGGTCGACGCCTGCGCGAGCGGACCCCCCGGGAGCCAGGCTCCCGCGGCCGTGACCGCACCCGCAGCGGGCCACCACGCGCTGCCCGCCCCCGGCACCGTGCGCGACCCGAGCAGGGACAGCCCCAGCGGGAGGATCACCACGAGCCCGAAGGCCACCACGAGGTCCACGAGGACCGCGGTCGCGGGGCTCACGTCAGGCCTTCAGCGAGGCGGTCAGGCGCAGGACGTCGTCGACGACGGTGCGCGCCACCGGGAGGCGAGAGAGCCGGACGAGCGTCCCGACGATCGGGCTCGCCCCCGCGACGAGGCGTCGCGTCCGCGCCGTGCCCGACGACGAGTCCTGGACCCAGAAGAGGGTCACCCCGAGGTGCGCGAGCCACAGCAGCTCGGGGAGCCGGGCACGCAGCGCGGCGGGCACCGCGGGCGAGGCGCCGGCGACGACGTCCTCGAAGATCGCGAGCGAGAGCTCCCGGGACTCGCGCGAGGCCTCGCTGAACGGGTTGGCCGCGGCACCCGGCCGGATCGCGACCGAGACGAACTCGGCGCCGAACGAGTGGTACGGCGTGAAGACGTCGATCGCCGCGTCGAGCACTCGGCGCAACCGCTCGGCGAGCGTCCCGCCCTGCGCGAGGACCTCGTCCGCTGCGCGGCGGTGCGCCCGCTGCACCTCGACGTACAGCTCCTGGACCAGGTGGTCCTTGGACGGGAAGTAGTAGTAGGCGTTGCCCGTGCTCACGCCTGCCGCGGCGGCGATGGCCCGCATGGTCGTGGCCTCGTAGCCCTGCTCGCGCAGCAACGAGAGAGCAGCCTCCAGGACCTTCGCGCGGGTCTGCGCGGACTTGGCGGTGGCGGACTGCGGGCGCTCTGGCGTCGCCGGTACCGTCACGCCCCCTGCTCCGCGCCGGAGGGATCATTTTTGAACATGTTCAAAAACCTAGCACGAGGAGAGCCCGTCCGACCACCAGGGCCGGACGGGCGCTCCTCACGACGAGGTACCGCTGCGTCACCGGCGGGCACGGCCCGAAGATCACGTGCCGGGGTGCGAGCCAGAGTGCAGAGGCGCGAGCTAGAACAGGCGCGAGTCGACGTCGTCGACGCCACGCATCGCGTCGTAGTCCAGGACCAGGCACCCGATGCCCCGGTCGGTCGCCAGGACCCGTGCCTGCGGCTTGATCTCCTGCGCCGCGAACACCCCGCGCACCGGGGACAGGAGCGGGTCACGGTTCAGCAGGTCCAGGTAGCGAGTGAGCTGCTCGACCCCGTCGATGTCGCCCCGACGCTTGATCTCGACCGCGACCGTCGCCCCGTCCTTGTCCCGGGCCAGGATGTCCACCGGGCCGATCGCCGTGGGGTACTCGCGGCGGATCAACGTGTGCCCCGTCCCCAGCAGCTGGATCTGGGCGGCGAGCATCTCCTGCAGGTGCGCCTCGACCCCGTCCTTGATCAGGCCCGGGTCGACGCCGAGGTCGTGCGCCGAGTCGTGCAGGACCTCGTACAGCTCGATCTCGAGGCGGTCGTCGCTCTTCGCGTGCTGGACCGCCCACACCTGGGTCACGCCACGCTCGCGGGCCGACTCGTCGGGCTCCGAGACCGCCATCGAGCAGGGCGGGCTCATCCAGTTGAGCGGCTTGTACGAACCGCCGTCCGAGTGGAGCAGCACGCTGCCGTCAGCCTTGACGAGCAGCACGCGGGTCGCGAGCGGGAGGTGGGCCGAGAGCCGGCCCGTGTAGTGAGCCGAGCACTGGGCAACCACGAGACGCACGAAGAACTCCTCAGACGGGGACGAAGACGGCGGCGGGGACGCCGACGGCGAGCGCTCGACGAGCGCTCAGACCACCACGCCGCGGCGACCGGGCCGAGCCGCCTCGAGCCAGGACGCCAGACCGGCGTACGCGCCGCTCGACATCGTCAGCTCGAACCGGACGTCCTCGTACGAGCACTCCACGAGGAAGAGGTCACGGTCCTCGTCGAGGGGGCGTCGGGACAGGATCACCAGATCCTGCCGCCGCCACGTGCGCGCCGGGCGCAGCGAGAGCGACCAGCAGCGCCACCAGTCGATGCGACCCACACCGTAGTGCGCGATCCCCAGCGACCAGGACGCCTGAGCGTCCCCGGCGGGGCGGGCGCTGCACTCGAAGGACCCCACCCGGTGGGCGATGGCCCGAAGACGCAACGCTCCCAGCCCGACCACGAGCGCGACTGCGAGAAGCAGTCCGATCGCGATCCAGGCGGGGAGCGGCACGTGTGCTACCTGAGCCCGTCAGTGGCCGGAGACGCCGGCGCCGTCGAGCACCTCTGCGTCGTCCACCACGAGCATGACCTGGTTGGAGTCCACCGAGAGGAACCCACCGGTGACCTTCACGGCGACCTTCTCGCCGTTCGAGCCGGTGATCCGGACGGTGCCCTCGCCGAGGACGGACAGGAGGGGCGAGTGGTTCACGAGGATACCGATCTCACCGTCGGCGGCCGGCGCGCTCACGGCGCGCGCGTCCCCGGACCAGATCTTGCGGTCCGCCGCCACGAGGTCGACGTTCAGCTGTGCCACTTCAACTCCTTCATGTCGGTGCACGGGTCTGACGAAGCGCGCCGCGTGCCCGACCCGAAGGCCCGGCGCGCGGCGCGCTCACGTCGTGTCAGACGCCGTACTCCTTCTGGATACGGGCCCAGTTGCGCTCGAGGTCCTCGAGGCCACCGATGTTGAAGAACGCCTGCTCGGCGACGTGGTCGAACTCGCCGTCCGCGATCTTCTTGAAGGCCTCGATGGTCTCCGTGAGCGGAACCGTCGAACCGACGACACCCGTGAACTTCTCGGCCATGTACGTGTTCTGCGAGAGGAACTGCTGGATGCGACGCGCACGCGCCACGACCGTCTTGTCCTCCTCCGAGAGCTCGTCGACGCCGAGGATCGCGATGATGTCCTGCAGCTCCTTGTTGCGCTGGAGGATGGACTTCACGCGCGTCGCGACGTCGTAGTGCTCCTGGCCCACGTAGCGCGGGTCGAGGATGCGCGAGGACGACGTCAGCGGGTCGATCGCCGGGTACAGACCCTTCGAGGCGATCTCACGCGAGAGCTCCGTGGTCGCGTCCAGGTGGGCGAACGTCGTCGCCGGCGCCGGGTCGGTGTAGTCGTCCGCAGGGACGTAGATCGCCTGGAGCGACGTGATCGAGTGACCACGCGTCGAGGTGATGCGCTCCTGCAGCAGACCCATCTCGTCGGCCAGGTTCGGCTGGTAGCCCACCGCGGAGGGCATGCGCCCGAGCAGCGTGGAGACCTCGGAACCGGCCTGCGTGAAGCGGAAGATGTTGTCGATGAAGAGGAGCACGTCCTGCTTCTGCACGTCACGGAAGTACTCCGCCATGGTGAGCGCGGAGAGCGCGACGCGAAGACGCGTGCCCGGCGGCTCGTCCATCTGGCCGAAGACGAGGGCCGTCTTGTCGAAGACACCCGCCTCCTCCATCTCGACGATCAGGTCGTTGCCCTCACGGGTGCGCTCGCCGACACCGGCGAACACCGAGACACCACCGTGGTTCTGGGCGACGCGCTGGATCATCTCCTGGATGAGGACCGTCTTGCCGACGCCCGCACCACCGAAGAGGCCGATCTTCCCACCGAGCACGTACGGCGTCAGGAGGTCGATCGACTTGATGCCGGTCTCGAACATGGTGGTCTTCGACTCGAGCTGGTCGAACGCCGGGGGCTTGCGGTGGATGGGCCAGCGCTCGGTGATCTCGAGCTTCTCGCCCTCCTGGAGGTTGAGGACGTCACCGGTCACGTTGAACACGTGGCCCTTGGTCACGTCACCCACGGGGACGCTGATCGGCGAGCCGGTGTCGGTGACGACGGCGCCGCGGACCAGGCCGTCGGTCGGCTTGAGGGCGATCGCACGGATGAGCGAGTCGCCCAGGTGCTGCGCGACCTCGAGGGTCAGGCGGAAGGACTTCTCGCCCTCGCCCTGTCCGGACAGGTCGATGTCGACGGTCAGCGCGTTGTAGATCTCGGGGATCGCGTCCGACGGGAACTCGATGTCGACGACGGGGCCGATCACGCGGGCGACACGGCCCACGCCGGGTCCGCTCTGGTGCTCGACCTGGGCTTCCACGGTGGTGGCGGTCATTACTGGCCTCGCTTCGCAGGGCCGGAGACAGCTCCGGCAGGTTCGGTGCAGGTGATGGAGATCGTCAGGTTCGTCATGCGGTGCCTCACGATGCCGCGAGGGCGTCGGCACCGGAGACGATCTCGCTGATCTCCTGGGTGATGTCGGCCTGTCGTGCCTGGTTCGCAAGTCGCGTGTACATGCGGATCAGGTCCTCGGCGTTGTCCGTCGCGGTGTGCATCGCGCGCTGGCGGGCAGCCAGCTCCGACGCAGCCGCCTGCAGGAGGCAGCTGTAGATGCGGCTGCGCACGTAGCGCGGCAGCAGTGCGTCGAGGACGGCCTCGGGCGACGGCTCGAAGTCGTACAGCGGCAGGACGTCGTTCTGCCCGACCGGCGCGACCCCTTCGACGACCTCGAGGGGAAGCATCCGGACGACGCGGGGACGCTGCGTGACCATGTTCACGAACTGCGTGTACACGATGTGCAGCTCACCGACGCCGCCCTCGTCCGCGGGGGCGAGGAAGGCGTTCAGCAGCGTGTCGGCGATCTCGCCGGCGACGTCCGCCGACGGCGAGTCCGAGCCACCGGTCCACGAACCGGCGAGCTCACGGTGACGGAAGGTGTAGTAGGTCACCGCGCGACGCCCTGCGGCGTAGAGCGCGACCTCCTTGCCCTCGTGCGTGAGGCGCTCGACCAGACGCTCCGTCTCGCGGATGATCGACGCCGAGTAGGCGCCGGCCATGCCACGGTCCGAGGCGACGACGAGCACCGCGACACGGTTGGTGTTGGTACGCTCCGACGTCAGCGGGTGCCGGGTCGTGGAGTGCGTCGCGACGGCCGACACCGCGGTGGTGATCGCCTGGGCGTAGGGGCCCGCCTCGGACGACCGGGCGCGAGCCCGGCCGATCCGAGAGGCAGCGATGAGCTCCTGCGCGCGGAACATCTTCTTGAGGGACTGCGTCGACTTGATCCGCTGCTTGTAGACGCGCTGGGATCCGGCCATGTCAGGCCTTCTTCTGCCGGACGATCTGCTCCTGCTCGACCACGACAGCCTCTTCCTCGTCCGACTCGCCACCGACGAGGGGGGTGCCGTCGCCCGTGAGGAAGCCGTTGCGGAAGTCGTCGACGCCCTGAGCCAGCGCAGCCTCGGTCTCGTCCGAGAGCTTGCCGGTCGAGGCGATCGTGCTGAGCACCTCGGTGTTGCGGCGCAGGTGGTCGAGCAGCTCGCTCTCGAAGCGGCGCACGTCCTCGAGGGGCACGTCGTCGAGCTTGCCCTTGGTGCCGGCCCAGATCGAGGCGACCTGGTCCTCGACCGGGTACGGCGAGTACTGGCCCTGCTTGAGCAGCTCCATGAGGCGAGCGCCACGGGTCAGCTGGCCGCGCGAGGCCGCGTCGAGGTCCGACGCGAACATCGCGAAGGCCTCGAGCGAACGGTACTGCGCGAGCTCGAGCTTGAGCGTGCCCGAGACCTGCTTCATCGCCTTGACCTGCGCGGCGCCGCCGACACGGGACACGGAGATACCGACGTCCACCGCGGGGCGCTGGTCGGCGTTGAAGAGGTCCGACTGGAGGAAGATCTGACCGTCGGTGATCGAGATGACGTTGGTCGGGATGTACGCCGACACGTCGTTCGCCTTGGTCTCGATGACCGGCAGACCGGTCATCGAGCCCGCGCCCAGCTCGTCCGAGAGCTTCGCACAACGCTCGAGCAGACGGGAGTGCAGGTAGAAGACGTCACCGGGGTACGCCTCGCGGCCCGGCGGGCGGCGGAGCAGCAGCGACACGGCACGGTAGGCCTCGGCCTGCTTCGACAGGTCGTCGAAGACGATCAGGACGTGCTTGCCGCCGTACATCCAGTGCTGGCCGATGGCCGAACCGGTGTAGGGGGCGAGGTACTTGAAGCCTGCCGGGTCGGACGCGGGAGCCGCGACGATCGTCGTGTACTCCAGGGCGCCGGCCTCTTCCAGCGCGCCGCGGACGGCGGCGATGGTCGAGCCCTTCTGGCCGATCGCGACGTAGATGCAGCGGACCTGCTTGGTCGGGTCGCCGGTCTCCCAGTTCGCCTTCTGGTTGATGATCGTGTCGGTCGCGATCGCCGTCTTGCCGGTCTGGCGGTCACCGATGATCAGCTGGCGCTGACCACGGCCCACGGGGATCATCGAGTCGATCGCCTTGAGGCCGGTCTGCAGCGGCTCGTGGACCGACTTGCGGTCCATGACGCCGGGGGCCTGCAGCTCGAGGGCACGACGGCCCTCGGTCTCGATCTCGCCGAGGCCGTCGATCGGCTGACCCAGCGGGTCGACGACGCGACCCAGGTAGCCGTCACCGACGGGGACCGAGAGGACCTCGCCCGTACGGCGGACCTCCTGGCCCTCCTCGATACCGGTGAACTCACCCAGGACGACGACACCGATCTGGCGAACGTCCAAGTTCAGGGCAAGGCCGAGGGTGCCGTCCTCGAAGCGCAGCAGCTCGTTGGCCATTGCGCCCGGAAGGCCTTCCACCTGGGCGATGCCGTCAGCGGCGAGGGTGACGCGACCGACTTCCTCGGTCACCGCGCCCCCGGGCTCGTAGGACTTCACGAAGCTGTCCAGCGCGGCCCGAATCTCGTCGGGCCGGATCGTCAGCTCAGCCATTGCTCTTCTCCTGTCGTGGCCACCCCGCGGTGTGCGGGAGCGGTCGAACGTTCTTGTCAGTTCGCCGGCTCGGGAGCCGGCGGGGTGTCGACGACACCGGGGACCGCGAGGACCTCAGTGTTCGGGCGAACAGGTCAGCTGACCAGTCGTCTGCGTGCGTCGACCAGGCGCGAGAGGACCGTCGAGTCGACGACGTCCGCTCCGACCTGGACGCGCAAGCCGCCGAGGACCTCGGGGTCCACGGTGACGTTGAGCTGGACTGCCCGGCCGTACGCGCGCTCGAGGAGCGCGGACAGACGGTCCTGCTGTGCCTGGCTGAGCACCGTGCCCGACGTCACCGAGGCGACGAGGCGGCGGCGACGCCGTGCGGCGACGTCCCCGAGCCACACGAGGGTGGCGACGAAACGACGACCACGAGGTGCCACGGTCGCCCGCTCCGCGAGGAACTGGGTGACCGGGTCGACCTTGCCCGCGAGCAGCGCGTCGACGAACGCCTTGCGACGAGCGGGGTCGGTCGAGGTCTCCGTCAGCACGCGGCGAGCCTCACGCTCTCCGACGAGAGACCGCGTGATGCGGAACAGCTCGTCCTCGACGCGCACGAGCGCGCCGCGGGCCTCGGCCGAGGCCAGGACCGCGTCGACGCCGAGGTGCTCGACGGCGTCGGCGATGTCGCCGTCGTGCGCCCAGCGGTCCCGGGCGAGCCCGGAGACCAGGTCGACGACACGACCGTCGAAGCCCTCGCGCAGCAGGTCGGCCGCGAGGGCCGCCTTGTCCTCGCCGGACCGCGACGGGTCCGCGAGAGCACGGCGCAGGGGCACGGAGCCGTCGAGCGCCGCTGCCACCGTGAGGAGCTGCTCGCCCAGGGCGAAAGCTCCTTCACCGGCCGCACGCAGCACCGGCTCGAAGCGCTCCTGTGCCTGCTCGAGAGAGGCTCCGCTCGTCCCGCGCATCAGCCCTCCTTGCCGTTGGCCGCCGCGCTGGCAGCCCCGGCTCCCGCTGCCTCGAGCTCGTCGAGGAAACGGTCCACGACACGCGACTGGCGTGCGGAGTCCTCGAGGGACTCGCCGACGATCTTCGAGGCGAGCTGGGTCGCGAGCGTCCCGACGTCGTTGCGCAGCGAGACTGACGCCTGCTGACGCTCGGCCTCGATCTGGCGGTGTGCCGTCTCGACGATACGAGCGGCCTCCTCGCCGGCCTTGACCTTCTGGTCGGCGACGATGGCCGTTCCCTCGGCGCGCGCGTCCTCACGGATCTTCGCGGCCTCGGTGCGTGCCTCCTGCAGCTGCTGGTGGTACTCCGCGAGTGCCGCAGCGGCCTCGGCCTGAGCGGACTCCGCCTTGGCCAGGCCACCCTCGATCTTGGCCGTGCGCTCGTCGAGCACCGCCTGGAACTTGGGGAGGACCATCTTGTAGAAGACGACCGCGATGATGATCAGGACGATCGCCGACCAGAAGAGGTCGTAGAACGGCGGGAGGAACAGCTTGATGGGGTCGACCTCGCCAGACTCTGCGGCGAGGACCGCCTGGGGGCCGATGGTCGACATCAGAAGATGAAGCCAGCGACGAAGCCGAGCAGCGCGAGGATCTCGACGAAGGCAAGACCGATGAACATGGTGCCGCGGAGCTGGCCGGCGACCTCGGGCTGGCGGGCCATGCCCTCGACCGTCTTGCCGATCAGGATGCCGAGGCCGATGCCCGGGCCGATCGCGGCGATGCCGTAGCCGATGGTGTTGATGCTGCCTTCGACAGCGGCGAGGGTGGTGACGTCCACGGTGTTTCCTTCCGTTGGGCGCCCGGTCGTGCGAACGGGCGTCAGGTGCGATGCGTCAGGTGGAGCTCAGGGTCGGTTCCGGGACCGAGGGCCCGGGACCAGGTACGTGGTGCGGGTCAGTGCTCTTCCTCGATCGACATGTTGATGTAGACCGTGGCGAGGAGCGCGAAGATGTACGCCTGCAGGCCCGCGACGAACACCTCGAAGAGGGTGATCGCGATGCCGCCTGCGAGAGTCAGCGCGCTGATCGCCTTGAGGGCCGGCGCTGCCTCGAGGAGCAGGAAGTTCGTGGCGGCGAAGCACAGGACCAGCATGATGTGGCCCGCGACCATGTTCGCCGTGAGTCGGATGACCAGCGAGGCCGGGCGGATGATCAGGAGCTGGAGCAGCTCGATCGGCGCCAGGATGAAGTAGATCGGGAACGGCACTCCCGGGGGGAACAGGTTCGCCCGGATGTAGCCCCAGAGGCCGTGCTGCCGGATGCCCGCGGCCCAGTAGGCCACGAAGACCCACAGCGCCAGGAGGATCGCCACACCGGCGACCGAGGTGCCCGCGAGGTTGAGCCCCGGCACCACGCCGGTCAGGTTGAAGGCGAGGATCGTCACGAAGATCGTCGTGATCATGGGCACGTAGCGGCGAGCCCGCTCGGTCCCCATGATCTCCTCGACGATGTTCACCCGAGCGAAGTCGAGGACCATCTCGACGCCGTTCTGGAACCGGCCGGGGACGAGCTTGGCTCGCCGCGCCGCGATCACGAAGATCGTCAGGATCACGATCGTGGCGATCACTCGGATGAGCTGCAGCCGGTTGAACTCGAACGGGGTGCCGGCGAAGAAGATGGCGTCGGGGAAGAACTCACCGATCGTCGGCGCGTGAAAGCCGCCTTCGCCTTCTGCTGCGGCAACGAAGGGAGAGGGGGTCGCGAGCGTGAACAGGGTGGACTCCCGGTGGTCGTCGGTCGCCGAGGCCGTGCGCTCGATGGGCACGCCGTCGGACCAGGCCTTCATGGATTCGCCGATAGCCTAACGCATGTTCAGACCTTCACAGGTCACGGGTCCGCGCCGACGGCGAGGTCGAGGGATATGATGCCCCGGCTCGCCGTCGGGCCACCGTGCACCGGCGCGCACGTGGGCGCCGCGACCGCCGGACCGCCGGCTGCGGTGCGCCCTTGGCGGGCCCGCCAGGACGCGGGGGTCAGGCCTTCGGCGTGACGTACGGGATGCGGCCGCGGTCGACCGCCCGGTAGTCGAGGAGCGCCGAGCCGATGACCCCGACGAGCAGGACCACGGCGAAGACGATCCGGTCGTAGAACTCGTAGTTGCGCAGCACGGCCAGCACGATCCCGAGCAGGACGATCTTGACGAGCCAGCTCCCCAGCACGACAGCCGCCGTGGTGGTCGGCGTCGAGCGCGCGGTGCGCGCCATCGCGACGATCGTCGTGCCGGAGAACACGAGGGCGATCCCGACGCCCATGAGGGCGCCCCAGACCCCCGCGGTGCCTGCCAGGAGCGCCCCCAGCCCCACACCCAGGACCAGGAGTCCGCCGAGCAGCAGCAGGGTGTCGCGCAGCGCGGTCCGGAACACTGCACTGACCGCGTCCCCGACGGCGTCCGCCGAGACCGGGGAGCTGTCCGCCGTGGGCGGCACCGACGCGCTGGAGACCGGCTCGCGCGTCGGCTCGTCGGGAGTCTGCGGTGCGGGGGTCGTCATCAGGAGTGTCCTTCGGGGTGGGCGCGGTGCGCATCGGTGGGTGCTTCGGGGGTGGTCGGCGCCGGGGCGGGGACGACCTGCGAGGCCCCGCTCGCCGCCGCGACGCGTCGGGGCGGCAGCGCGGACGGGATGCCCTCGGGCGCGGTGACGGCGTCGTCGTCGAGGAACCTGCTGCGGGTGCGCAGCGGGCCGAGCGTGAGGATCGCCGCCACGACGACGGCCACGACGAGCCCGATCGCGACGTTCTCCGCGGGCCATCGCACGAGCGCGACCGCGCCGAACGCGAAGACCGCGGTCCACACGTACATGATGATCACGGCGCGGCGGTGCGAGTGGCCGAGCGTCAGGAGCCGGTGGTGCAGGTGGAGCCGGTCCGGGTGGAAGGGCGACTTGCCCGTACCGACCCTGCGAACCACCGCGAGGACCATGTCGAGCAGCGGGAGCAGGATCACCGCGAGCGGCAGCAGGATGGGGATGAGCTCGCGCTGGCGGCTCGGGTCCGAGGCCATGCCGGTGTCGATGCTCCCGGTGACCACGATCACCGCGGAGCCGAGCACGAGACCGAGCACCATCGAGCCCGAGTCGCCCATGAAGATCCGGGCGGGGTGGAAGTTGTGCGGCAGGAACCCCAGACAGATGCCGACGAGGGCCGCCATGATCATGGTCGCCAGGCTCGAGTAGTCCGTAGGGCTCGCCACGGTCGTCAGGCTGTACGTGTAGACGAAGTAGGCGCCGCCGCCGATCGCGATGAGGCCCGCGGCGAGCCCGTCGAGGCCGTCGACGAAGTTCACGGCGTTCATCGCGACCACGATGACGAGCACGGTGACGATGAGCGAGAGACGCGACGAGCCGATCACGAGCCCGTTGATGGGGAAGGTCACGAGCTGCACGCCCTGCCAGGCGACGAACAGGGCCGCGAGGACCTGACCGGCGAGCTTCGTCATCCAGTCGAGGTCCCAGATGTCGTCCGCGACGCCCAGGAAGCAGACGATGAGCGCGCCCCCGACGATCGCCCACGCCCGGTCGTCGATCTGGAAGACCCCGTCGAGGAAGGGCATCTGCGACGCGAACGTCACCGCCACGACCAGGCCCGCGGTCATCGCGAGCCCGCCCAGGCGGGCCGTGGGGATGGTGTGCACGTCACGGTCACGGACCGCGGTGATCGCTCCGGTCCTCGCCGCCACCCAGTACGCGAGCGGGGTGAGGAGGTAGGTGACCGCCGCTGCGATCAGCAGGACGAGCAGATAGACCCTCACCCGTCGTTCGCCTCCGGGCCGCTCGTCGTCACGGTCTCCTCGGACGGCACGGTCTCCTCGGACGGCACGGTCTCCTCGGACGGGTCGTCCACGTTCTCGGCCGGCTCCTCCCCGATCCCCAGGACCGGCGCGACCTCACGCAGGCGCTCGAGCGAGACGGCGCCCTCGCGTACGACCCGCAGGTGCGGCCCGGTCGCGTCGACGATGGTCGAGGCCACTCCCCCGGGCGCGGTGCCGCCGTCCAGGTACACCGCGACCGACTCCCTGAGCTGTACCTGGGCGTCGGCGACCTCGAGCGCGGCGGGCAGACCGGTGGAGTTGGCGCTCGAGACCGCGAGCGGTCCCGTGCGGCGCAGCAGGGCGAGCGCGGCCGGGTGGTCGGGCATGCGCAGCGCGACGGTCCCGTGCGTCTCGCCGAGGTCCCACGCGAGCGAGGGCTGGGCGGTCAGGATGATGGTGAACCCGCCGGGCCAGAACGCCTCGACGAGCGCGCGCGCGTCGTCGGGCACGTCGGTCGCGAGCCCGTCGAGGGTCCGCAGGTCGGGGACCAGGACGGGCGGCGGCATCTGCCGACCGCGTCCCTTCGCGGCCAGGAGGGCTGTGACGGCCTCGGCGTCGAACGCGTCGGCCCCGATCCCGTAGACCGTGTCGGTCGGCAGGACCACGAGGCCGCCTCGCGAGACGGCGTTCACCGCCTCGTCGATCGACGGTCCCCAGGTGTTCGGGTCGGTGACGGGGTGCACAGAGCTCACGCTTCTCAGTCTTCCATGTCCGAAGGGTCCCCTGGTGCGGGGTCTGGCTCGCTCGTCGCCCGCGAGCGCCGGGCCACGACCATACGCGGTCGGCCCGTGAGGTCCTCGACGGTCCGGACGTCCTCGAAACCGCCGACCGCGGCCACCATGTCGCGCGCGGGCCGCGCCTGGACCTCTGCGTGCTCCATGACGTAGAGGCCGCCGGGGGCCAGGAGCCGGGCCGCGGCGCGGGTCACGCCGCGCGGCACCTCGAGGCCGTCTTCGCCGAGCCCGTAGAGCGCGACCTGCGGGTCGTGCAGCGCGACCTCGGGGTCGCGCGGGACCGCGTCGGGCGGCACGTAGGGCGGGTTCGAGACGACGACGTCGCACGTCCCGTCGAGCTCGGCGAGCGCGGTCCGCGCGTCCCCCCGGACCAGGTGCACGACGGCGCCGCTCGCCTCGTGCGTCCGGGCGACGTTGCGCTCGGCCCACGCGTGCGCGTCGCGGTCCAGCTCGACCGCGTGCACACGGGCACCCGGGACCTCGGTCGCGACGGCCAGGGCGATCGCGCCCGACCCCGTGCACAGGTCGACGACGAGGGGCGCCTGCGAGCCCCGGGCGACGACACCGAGCGACTCGTCGATCGCGACCTGCGCGACCTGCTCGGTCTCGGGACGCGGCACGAACACCCCTGGCCCCACGACCAGGTCCAGGTGCCTGAAGGGGGCCGTCCCCGTGAGGTGCTGGAGCGGCACGCGACGGGCACGGGCGTCGAGCAGCCCGGCGAGGCCGTCGAGCACGTCCTCGGTGGTGGGCGTCCCGTCGGGCAGCAGGGAAGACACGGGACGTCCCAGGACGGCCGCCGAGACGACCCGCTCGCGCGGCACGCCCGCGGCGTGCGCGAGCAGCAGCTCGGCGTCGACGCGGGGCGTGTCGATCCCGGCCCGTGCGAGGCGGGCCGCCGCCTCGCGCACGAGGCGAGAGACGTCGTCGGGCAGGGACGACGTGGGGTCCTGCCCCGGCCGCACCGCCGGGACCTGCGGCGACGTCACGACGCCGCGGCGGCGAGGCGCGCCGCCTCGTCGGCGTCGATCGCCGAGCGGATGACCGGCTCGAGGTCACCGTCGAGGACCTGGTCCAGGTTGTACGCCTTGTAGCCCGTGCGGTGGTCCGCGATCCGGTTCTCCGGGTAGTTGTACGTCCGGATGCGCTCGGAACGGTCCACGGTGCGCACCTGCGAGCGGCGCAGGTCGTTCGCGGCCGCCGCCTCCTCCTCCTGGCGCGCGGCCAGGAGCCGGGCGCGCAGCACGCGCATGGCCTGCTCGCGGTTCTGGAGCTGGGACTTCTCGTTCTGCATCGAGACCGTGATCCCCGTGGGCAGGTGCGTGATGCGCACCGCCGAGTCCGTCGTGTTGACCGACTGGCCGCCCGGGCCCGAGGACCGGTAGACGTCGATGCGCAGGTCGTTCTGGTCGATCTCGATCTCTCCCGCGTCCTCGACCTCGGGGAACACGAGCACGCCCGCGGCCGAGGTGTGGATACGGCCCTGCGACTCGGTCACGGGCACGCGCTGGACACGGTGCACGCCGCCCTCGTACTTGAGGTTGGCCCATACCCCGTCAGCAGGGTCCGAGGGGCCGGATCGAGCCTTCACCGCGACCTGGACGTCCTTGTAGCCGCCGAGGTCCGAGTCCGTGGCCTCGATGACCTCGGTCTTCCAGCCGCGGCGCTCGGCGTAGCGCAGGTACATGCGCAGCAGGTCGCCCGCGAACAGCGCGGACTCCTCGCCGCCCTCGCCCGCCTTGATCTCGAGGATCACGTCGCGCCCGTCGTCGGGGTCGCGCGGCACGAGGACCCGGCGCAGCTTCTCGGTCGCGGCCGCGGCCGCCTCCTGGAGCGCGGGGAGCTCGGCGGCGAATTCTGCGGTGTCCTCCCCTGAGCCCTCGATGAGCTCTGTCGCGGCCTCGACGTCGTCGGTCGCGTCGCGCCACGCGCGATAGGCCGCGACGACCTGGCCCAGCTCGGCGTAGCGGCGCCCGAGCGTGCGCGCCCGGCCGGCGTCCGCGTGGACCGCGGGGTCGGCGAGCAGCGTCTCGATCTCGGCGTGCTCGGCGAGCAGGTGTTCGACGGCGGCGAAGGACTCGGTCACGAGGGTGTCCTGACGAGAGGGGTGGTTAGGGCTGTGTGGTCGGGCGCTCGGTCCGGCGCGCTCGCGCCGGGAAAGACGACAGCGCCGGTGGAACGGGCACGCCGCCTGCCCCTGGAGAGGTTGACGGACGCCCGGACCACCGGCGCTGGAGAGTCGCTACTTGTCGGCGGCCTTCTTGCCGTAACGAGCCTCGAAGCGGGCCACGCGGCCACCGGTGTCGAGGATCTTCTGCTTGCCCGTGTAGAACGGGTGGCAGGCCGAGCAGACGTCGGACGAGATGCGTCCGGACTTCTCGGTGCTGCGCGTGACGAACGTGGAACCGCAGGTGCAGGTCACCTCGGTCAGGACGTACTCGGGGTGGATCTCAGCCTTCACAGGACTCTCCTCAGTGGGTTGCCCCCGGGTCGCCTGCGGACAGCAGCCGTGAACCGGGGACGGGGAAACCAACAGGACATTGTGCCAGACGCGTCCGGCACACGGAAAATCCGTGGGCCGCTCTCTCGGGGCGAGCGGCCCACGGGCGCATCAGACGGCGCGGCCGACCTCTTCGTCGTTGTTGATGCCACCAGGTGTGGTCTTCTGCACCTGGAGCAGGAACTCGACGTTGGACTTCGTCTCCTTGAGCTTGCCGAGCAGCAGCTCGATGGCCTGCTGCTGGTCGAGCGCACCCATCACACGGCGCAGCTTGTAGACGATGCGGAGCTCGTCCTGCGGCATGAGGATCTCCTCGCGGCGCGTACCGGACGCGTTGACGTCCACGGCCGGGAAGATGCGCTTGTCCGCGAGCGAGCGGGAGAGCCGGAGCTCCATGTTCCCGGTGCCCTTGAACTCCTCGAAGATGACCTCGTCCATCTTGGACCCGGTCTCGACGAGCGCCGAGGCGAGGATCGTGAGCGACCCGCCGTTCTCGATGTTGCGCGCCGCGCCGAAGAAGCGCTTGGGCGGGTAGAGCGCCGAGGCGTCGACACCACCGGACAGGATGCGCCCGGAGGCGGGGGCCGCCAGGTTGTAGGCGCGCGACAGACGCGTGAGCGAGTCGAGCAGCACCACGACGTCCTGCCCCAGCTCCACGAGGCGCTTGGCGCGCTCGATCGCGAGCTCGGCGACGATCGTGTGGTCGGAGGCCGGACGGTCGAACGTCGAGGCGATGACCTCGCCCTTGACGGTGCGCTCCATGTCCGTGACCTCTTCGGGTCGCTCGTCCACGAGCACGACCATGAGGTGGACCTCAGGGTTGTTCGTCGTGATCGCGTTGGCGATCTGCTGCATGATGATCGTCTTGCCCGCCTTGGGCGGAGCCACGATCAGACCACGCTGGCCCTTGCCGATGGGGGCGACGATGTCGATCACGCGCGGCGTGAGACGACCGACCTCGCCCGTCTCCAGCCGCAGACGCTCCTGCGGGTAGAGCGGCGTCAGCTTGTTGAACTCGGCACGGTTGCGAGCGGCCTCGGGAGACATGCCGTTGACCGAGTCGAGCCGGACCAGCGCGTTGAACTTCTGGTTGCGCGGCCCGGTCTGCTGGAACGACTCGCCGTCGCGGGGCTGTCGCACCGCACCGACGATCGCGTCACCGCGACGCAGGCCCGACTTCTTGACCTGGCCGAGAGAGACGTAGACGTCGTTCGGACCGGGCAGGTAGCCGCTCGTCCGCACGAACGCGTACTGGTCGAGCACGTCCAGGATGCCGGCCACGGGCAGCAGCACGTCGTCCTCGGTCACCTCGATGTCGTCGAGGCCCGACACGTCGATGTTCCCGCCACGGGTGCGGCCGCGCTTGCGGTCGCGGTCGCGGTTGCGGTCACGCCCGCGGCGGCGGCGTCCGCCGCGCTCGTCGTACTCGTCGCTCTGACGGTTGCCCTGGCCCTGCTGGTCGCGCTGACCGCCCTGCTGGCCGCCCTGGCTCTGCTGACGCTGGCCGCCCTGGCGCTCCTGCTGGCCGTTCTGGCGCTCGCCCTGTCCCTGCTCACGCTGCTGGTCGCGCTGGCGCTCCTGGCGACCGTTGGCACCGGCCTCCGGGGCCGACTCGCGAGCGGTCTCGCCCTCGCCGCCGCGCGGGGCACCGGCGCCCCGTCCGGCGCGACGCGAACCACGCTCGGGGGCGGCGCCCGTCACCAGGCCCACGGCAGCGGCCGCGCGTGCGGCGCGCTCGTCCGGGGTCTCTCCCCCGGCGGCACGGTCGGCGTCGGTGCGGGCTGCCCGGGTGCCCTGCTCCAGGAGCGGCGCGACGATGTCGGCAGCCTGGTCGGCCCGCGCAGAACGCTGGCCGCGCTCGCGACGGGGCCGCTCGGCGCGCTCGACGTTCTCGGTCGCCGCGCGGACGGGGACCTCGACGGCCGGCTGCACGACGACCTTCTCGGTCTGGGTGTCCTTCTCCGGCGCGCGACGCGCGGCGGCGGACGCTCCGGCGGTGCGCTCGGGAGCGCTCTTCTCGCCGGAGGTGGAACGGATGACGTCGACAAGATCGCTCTTGCGCATCTTGGACGTGCCCTTCACACCGAGCTGCGAGGCGAGTGCCTGCAGCTCGGGGAGGCGCAGCGTCGAGAGCGCGCCTGCACGGGCGGTGTCGGTGGTGTCTGTCACGAAGGACCCTTCCCCTCGTTTGCGCCCACTTGCTCTGTGCGAGGGGTGGGCCGCGGGTGATCGACGCTCGGCACGTGACGGCCGGAACGCAGTGGAACCACGCGTCAGTGGTACGACGACGTCAGCTGACGTGGGCTGGATTGCCTTCTCGCGGGGTATGAGTCGCAGTCAGTGGATGCTCTGCCGATGCCCGGGGACTCGGCGGAGAATCGTCGAGGAATCACCGAGGCATCATCACGAACCTGCGAAGGCTCAATGGATTATACCATCCGTAGCCCCCCGGAAGACCAGTCCCCCCAAGGGCTGCACCAGCGATCGCCGGACGGTCAGTGCGACTGTCGGGAGGACGGGTCGGCCAGACCCGCCGACCCCAGGACACGCTCGGACCGCACCCCTGCCAGGTCGATGCCCGGACGGTAGGCACGCCACTGGTCCGACCCGTGCAGCAGGTCGCGCAGCACCGCGTCCGCCCGGTCACGGTCCGAGGCGTCCCCCAGCAGCAGGACGGTGGGCCCGGCTCCCGAGATCGTCGCGGCCAGGCCGTCGGCCCGCAGCGCGCGCACGAGCTCCCACGACGCGGACATGACGCCCGCGCGATACTCCTGGTGGAGCCGGTCCTCGGTCGCGTCGAACAGGTGGTGCGGCGAACGGGTGAGCGCCTCGACGAGCAGGGCCGCGCGCCCTGCGTTGAGCGCGGCGTCGGCGTGCGGCACGGTCTCCGGCAGGACACCGCGAGCACGGCTCGTGGCGAGCCGGATCGTGGGGACCAGGACGGTCGCCTCGATGTCCGGGTGGACGTCGAGGCGCACCGCGTGCGCCCCCTCGTCCCCCTCGACCGTGCTCGTCCACGCGATCGTCGCTCCCCCGTAGATCGCGGGCGCGGCGTTGTCCGGATGCCCCTCGAACTCGGTCGCGAGCTGCAGGACCGTCGCGTCGTCGAGGGCCGCGGGGTCCGCGACCAGGGCGCGCGCGGCGACGATCCCGGCCACGACCGCAGCGGCCGAGGATCCGAGGCCCCGACCGTGCGGGATCGCGTTCGTGGCCGTCAGGTGCAGCCCCGTCTGCGGTGCGCCGACCAGGTCGAGGGCGGCACGCAGCGCGCGCACGACCAGGTGCCGCTCGTCACCGGGGACCTCGCCCGCCCCCTCCCCCTCGACGTCGACGACCACGTCGCCGTTGCCGAGCGCACGCACCTCGAGAACGTCGTAGCGCGCGAGGGCCAGCCCCATGGCGTCGAAGCCAGGGCCGAGGTTCGCGCTCGTCGCGGGCACGCGCACGCGCACATGGTCGGCTCCGAGCTGCATCTCGCGGGACCTCTCTTCGGGGAGCTACGGGGGCTGGGGCAGACCCACGGGGAGCCTGCGGCGGATCTACGGCGGCGGGACGGGCGGCGCGCCCGCCCCCTCCAACGTCCGGAGGAGAGGGAGGACGGACGACGCCGCGTCAGCCGAGCTGGAGCGCGTCGGCGATCGAGACGACGTCGGCGCTCACCCGGATCGGCGTCACGTCGGCGCCGTCCAGGGTCTTGAGCGCCCACTGCGGGTCCTTGAGGCCGTGGCCCGTGACCGTGACGACGATGCGCGCACCTGCGGGCACCAGACCACGCTCGGCGCGCGAGAGGATGCCCGCGACACCGGCCGCCGAGCCCGGCTCGACGAACACGCCGGCCTCGGCCGACAGGATGCGGTGCGCCGCGAGGATCTGCTCGTCGGTCACGGCCTCGATGACGCCACCCGACTCGTCGCGCGCGGCCTCGGCCTGCGCCCACGACGCGGGGTTGCCGATCCGGATCGCGGTCGCGATCGTCTCGGGGTGCGTGATGGGGTGGCCCGCGACGATCGGGGCCGAACCGGCGGCCTGGAAGCCCCACATGATCGGGGTCCTCGTGGAGACCGCGGGCAGGTGCGCCCCCGGGGAGCCGGGGTCGCCGAGGCCGGCGTACTCGCGGAAGCCCTTCCAGTACGCCGTGATGTTGCCCGCGTTGCCGACGGGCAGGGCGTGGATGTCCGGGGCGTCGCCCAGCGCGTCGACGATCTCGAACGCACCGGTCTTCTGCCCCTCGATGCGGTCCGGGTTGACCGAGTTCACGAGCTCGACCGGGTAGGCCTCGGCGAGCTTGCGCGCCGCGACCAGGCAGTCGTCGAAGTTGCCGTCGACCTGGAGCAGCTTGGCGCCGTGCGCGATCGCCTGGCTCAGCTTGCCCATCGCGATCTTGCCGTCCGGGACCAGGACGGCGCAGACCATGCCGGCCTTGGTCGCGTACGCGGCGGCCGAGGCCGACGTGTTGCCCGTCGAGGCGCACACCACGGCCTGCGCCCCCCGGCCCGCGGCCGACGAGATCGCCGCGGTCATACCGCGGTCCTTGAAGGACGCGGTCGGGTTCATGCCCTCGACCTTGAGGAAGACCTGCGCCCCGGTGCGGGCCGAGAGCGCGGGCGCCTCGACGAGGGGCGTGCCGCCCTCGCCGAGCGTCACGATGCGCTCCTGCACGTGGGCGGGCAGGCGGTCGGCGTACTCGGCGATGATGCCTCGCCACTGGTGGGCCATCAGGCTCCCTCGACTCTCAGGACGGACGTGATCTCTCGGACGGGTTCGAGCACCGCGATCGCGTCGACCGTCGCGGCGAGCGCGGCCTCCGCTGCGGCGTGGGTCGTGATGACGAGGTGCGCGACGCCGGTCGACCCGTCGTCGGCGCCGTGCGTGTCGTCGGCCCCGGGCGCGGCGGCTTCCGAGGGCTGGCGCACGGCCTCGATCGAGACGCCCTTCGACGCCAGGACCTGGGCGACCTGGGCCAGGACGCCGGGGCGGTCGTCGACCGCGAGGCGCACCTGGTAGCGCGTGACCGCGGTGCTGGCAGGCAGGATCGGCAAGGCCGCGTAGGTGGACTCCTCGGGGCCCTTGCCGCCGAGCACGCGGTGGCGGGCGGCGGACACGACGTCGCCGAGCACGGCGGACGCGGTCGGTGCGCCGCCGGCGCCGCGGCCGTAGAACATGAGCTCGCCCGCCGCGTCGGCCTCGACGAAGACCGCGTTGAAGGCCCCGCGCACACCGGCCAGCGGGTGCGCGAGCGGCACGAGAGCGGGGTGCACACGCACCGAGACCCCGTGCGATCCGTCGTCGCCCGTCACGGACTCCGCGATCGCGAGCAGCTTGATGACGTGACCGGTCTGCGCGGCCCACGCGACGTCGTCGGCGGTGATCCTCGTGATGCCCTCGCGTGCGACGTCCTCGAGCGAGACGCGTGTGTGGAACGCGAGGCTCGCGAGGATCGCGGCCTTGGCCGCGGCGTCGAAGCCCTCGACGTCGGCCGTGGGATCGGCCTCGGCGTAGCCCAGGTCCTGGGCCTGGCGCACGGCGTCGTCGAACGACATGCCCGTGCTCGCCATCTGGTCCAGCACGTAGTTCGTGGTGCCGTTGACGATGCCCAGGATCCGGCGCACGCTGTCGCCCGCGAGCGACTCGCGGACCGGGCGCACGATCGGGATCGCGCCCGCGACCGCGGCCTCGAAGTAGATGTCCACGCCCGCGGTGTCCGCGGCCTTGTAGAGCGTGGGGCCGTCCTCCGCGAGGAGCGCCTTGTTCGCGGTCACGACGGCGGCGCCCGCCTCGATCGCGCGCAGCAGCAGCGCGCGGGCCGGCTCGATGCCGCCCATGACCTCGATGACGATGTCGGCGCGCGACACGAGCGCCTCGGCGTCCTCCGTCAGGAGCGAGCGGTCGACCGACTCGGCGAGCGGCCGCGGGGCCGACGCGTCCCGCACGGCGATCCCCACGAGCTCGAGCGGCGCCCCGACGCGCGAGGCGAGGTCCGCACTCTGCTGCGTCAGCAGCCGGGCCACCTCGGACCCGACGACGCCGCACCCGAGCAGCGCGACGCGCAGCGGACCTTGCTCCTGCTGGCTGGCTCCCACGAAGCTCCTCCTCCATCACCCGGCCCGCACGGTCAGCGGTGCCGTCGTTCTCGGGTCCCTGCCGGACGCGGTCGCGTCGGAGGCTTCCCCTGACCCTGGCGGACCGCGGCACCCCGTGCCCCGCATCCCGACCAGTCGGTCCGAGCATGTCGATCCTCGCCCGGTCGCCCGGATCCTGGGCGCTCGTCTCAGGATACGGGTGGGCCGGTGCCGGGCCACGAGGCGCCGCGCCGCACCGGCCCGGCCCCGGCCCCGGCCCCGGCCCCGGCCCCGGCGATGTCAGCCCAGGTCGAGCGCGAGCAGGTCGTCCTCCGTCTCACGACGGACCAGGACCCTGGTCTCGCCGTCGGCCACGGCCACGACCGGGGGTCGGGGCACGTGGTTGTAGTTCGAGGCCATCGAGCGCCCGTAGGCGCCCGTCGCCGCGACGGCCAGCAGGTCGCCCGCCCGCACGTCGCCCGGCAGCAGCACGTCGTGGACCACGATGTCGCCGCTCTCGCAGTGCTTGCCGACCACCCGCGCGAGCACGGGCTCGGCGTCCGACAACCGGTTCGCGAGCTCGGCGTGGTAGTCCGCGCCGTACAGCGCCGGGCGGATGTTGTCGCTCATGCCGCCGTCGATCGAGACGTACGTGCGCACGATCGTGCTCTCCGCCTCGCCGCCCGGCCCGCTGACCCGCACGGGCTTGACCGTGCCGACCGTGTAGAGCGTCAGGCCCGCGGGCCCGACGATCGCGCGGCCCGGCTCGATCGAGAAGCGCGGCAGGGGCGTCCCGAGGTCCGCCGACGAGGCGGCCACCGACGCCGCGACGTCCTTCGCGATGCGGTCCGGGTCGAGCGCGACCTCGCCCGGCAGGTACGCGATGCCGTACCCGCCGCCCAGGTCCACCTCGGGCACGAGGAAGCCCGTGCGCCGCGCCAGGGCGGCCCGCAGCTCGAGGACCTTGCGCGCCGCGACCTCGAACCCCGACGGGTCGAGGATCTGCGAACCGATGTGCGAGTGGATGCCCAGCAGCTCGAGCTCGGGGTGCGAGAGCACCGTGAGGAGCGCGACCATGGCGGGGCTGTCCTCACCCTCCGTGGGCGTCGCGAGCGACAGACCGAACTTCTGGTCCTCGTGCGCGGTCGAGATGTACTCGTGCCCGCCCGCGTGCACACCCGTGGTCACACGGATCATGACCGGGGCCGGAGCCCCACCGCGTGCCCGGGCCGCCGCGGCCACGCGCTCGACCTCGACGAGCGAGTCCACGATGACCCGGCCCACGCCCGCCTCGAGCGCGCGCGCGATCTCCCGGTCCGACTTGTTGTTGCCGTGCAGGCCGATGTGCTCGCCGGGGACGCCCGCGCGCAGCGCGACCGCGAGCTCGCCGCCCGTCGCGGTGTCGATCCGCAGGCCCTCGTCGTGGAGCCAGCGCGCGACCGCGACCGACAGGAACGCCTTGCCCGCGTAGTAGACGTCGACGCCCGCACCGACCTCGGCGAACGCCGCCTCGAACGCACGACGGTAGGACCGCGCACGCTCGCGCAGGTCGGCCTCGTCCAGGACGTAGGCCGGCGTGCCCTGGGCGTCCGCGAGCTCGCGCACGTCGACGCCGCCGACCGTCACCGCGCCGTCAGGCCCACGGCGCACGCCGCTCGACCACGGCTCGCCCGGCACGAAGGTGCCGGTCGGCGAGAAGGCGGGCGGCGTCGTCGGGCCTGCCGACGCGCTCACATGCGCTCCGGCGCGGACACACCCAGCAGACCGAGGCCGTTGGCGAGCACCTGACGCGTGGCGTCGTTGAGCCACAGGCGCGTGCGGTGCACGTCCGTGACCTCCTCGTCGCCCAGCGGCGTCACGCGGCACTCGTGGTACCAGGAGTGGTAGTCGCCCGCGAGCGCCTCGAGGTAGCGCGCGACGCGGTGCGGCTCGCGCAGCTCGGCCGCCTGGCCCACGACGCGGGGGAACTCGGTGAGCGCACCGAGCAGGATCGACTCGGTCTCGTGCGTCAGGAGCGACGGGTCGAACGCCTCGCTCCCGTCCTCACGGAACCGCGAGACACCGTGCGCCTCCGCGTTACGCGCGACGTTCGCCGTGCGGGCGTGCGCGTACTGCACGTAGAAGACCGGGTTCTCGTTGGTCGCCCTGGACAGCAGGTCGAGGTCCAGGTCGATGCTCGAGTCGGTCGAGGAACGCGCGAGCGAGTAGCGCGCGGCGTCCACGCCCACGGCGTCGACCAGGTCCTCGAGCGTCACGACCGTCCCGGCGCGCTTGGACATGCGGACCGGCTGGCCGTCCTTGACGAGGTTGACCATCTGCCCGATGAGGATCTGCAGGTTCTTGCCCGGCTCGTCGCCGAACGCCGCGCACACGGCCATCATGCGGCTCACGTACCCGTGGTGGTCCGCGCCGAGCATGATGATGACGTCGTCGAACCCGCGCTCGCGCTTGTCGAGGTAGTACGCGATGTCGCCCGCGATGTACGCGGCCTCGCCGTCCGACTTGATGATGACGCGGTCCTTGTCGTCACCGAAGTCGGTCGTGCGCAGCCACGTCGCGCCGTCGGCCTCGAACACGTGGCCGCCCTCGCGCAGGCGCTGGACCGCGCGCTCGACCGCGCCGGACTCGTGCAGCGAGTCCTCGTGGAAGTAGACGTCGAAGTCGACGCCGAAGTCGTGCAGCGCGGCGCGGATCTCGTCGAACATGCGCTCGACGCCGCGCGCCCGGAAGACCTCCTGGGCCTCGTCGTCGGGCAGCGTGCGCGGGTCCGGGTCGCCCGCGGCGACCGCGTCGGCGATGACGGCCTCCGCGATGTCCGAGATGTACTGGCCGCCGTAGCCGTCCTCGGGGGCGTCCTGGCCCTTGGCGCGTGCGAGCAGCGAGCGCGCGAAGCGGTCGATCTGCGCGCCGTGGTCGTTGAAGTAGTACTCGCGCTCGACCACGGCCCCCGAGGCCTGGAGCACACGGGCCAGCGAGTCGCCGACCGCGGCCCAGCGCACCCCACCGATGTGGATGGGGCCCGTGGGGTTCGCCGAGACGAACTCGAGGTTGATGCGCGTGCCGGCCTCGGAGTCGTTGTTCCCGTAGGTCGCGCCCTGCGTGATGATCGTGCGCGCGAGCTCGCCCGCGGCCGCCGCGTCGAGGGTGATGTTCAGGAAGCCCGGCCCGGCGATGTCCACCGACTTGACGCCCGGGTGCGCGGCCAGGCGCTGCGCGAGGTCCTCGGCCAGGACGCGCGGGGCGACGCCGGCCTTCTTCGCGAGCTGCAGGGCGACGTTCGTGGCCCAGTCGCCGTGCTCGCGCTGGCGGGGTCGCTCGACGTGGACCGACGTGGGGACCGCGTCGGCGGGCAGGGCGAGGGTGCCGTCGGCGACGGCGGAGGCCAGGGCAGCGCTGAGCGCTTCGGAGAGCTCGTTCGGGGTCACCCGACGATTCTAGCGAGCGACGCTAGCGCTTTGCGTCGCCGTCCGTCGGGGGCGCCGAGGGGCGTCCCCGACGAGCACGCGGACCCCACGTGTCCTCGATCATGACGGGGCGGCAGCCCGCGACGGCGGCCAGCAGGATCACCACGAGCGTCACGAACAGGAAGACGAACGTGCTGGTCCACGTGCCGCTGCGGGCGTACAGGATGCCCGCGGTCAGGGGCCCCGCCCCCGCGACGAGGTACCCCACGCCCTGCACGAACCCGGACAGCGCGACGGCCCCGGCCGACGTGCGGCTGCGCAGGTTGATGAGTGCCAGCCCGAGCGGGAACGTCGAGGCCCCCAGCCCCGCGAGCACGACCCACACCCAGATCGCGGGACCCGCCTGGCCACCCATCAGCCCGCCGTACCCGACCGCGAGCATCGCGACGAAGACCACCACGAGGGGGTACGGGTTGCGCATCCGGGCCGCGAGCAGCGGTGTGACGATCGACATGGGCATGCCGACGAACGCGTACAGCGCGAGGGCGCTCGCCGCGGTCGGCTCGGACATCCCGGCGTCGATCAGGACGTGCGGCAACCACGCGAACATGACGTACGTGTTGAGCGAGTTGAGGCCGAACATCCCCGCGATGCCCCACGCGAGCGGGCTGCGCCACGCACGCCCCTCGTGGCGGTGCCGCCCGTCGAGGCCTGCGGTGTGCTCGGGCGAGTGCTCGAGCACCGACGCGAGCTCGGCGCGGGCTCGGGCCGAGCGCGCGATCACCACGGTCCACGGCACGGCCGCGAGCAGCCCCACGAGCGCCCAGCCGCCCAGGGCGGGCCGCCAGCCCAGCGACGAGGCGATACCCACCACGAGCAGCGGCGGGATCGCGGTGCTCAGCGAGAGCGTCACGGTGTACGCCGCGGTCACGGCGCCGATCCGGTCGGGGAAGTACCGCTTGACGAGCGGCGGGAGCAGGACGTTGCCCATGCCCATGCCCGCGAGCGCCACCGCGGTCCACAGCAGGAAGGACGGGGCCGTGCTCGACAGCGACCGCAGGATCTCGCCGACCGAGCTGACGAGCAGCGCGGCGACGAGCGTCGGTTCGAGCCCGAACCTGCGCGAGAGGACGGGGACGAGCGATCCGAAGACCGCGAACGCGATCACCGGGACGGTCCCCAGGAGTCCCGCGAGCTGGTCGCTCAGGTCGATGTCGGTCCGGACCACGTCCAGGATCGGGGAGACCGAGGCGACCGCGATCCGCAGGTTGAACGCCGCGAGGACGATCCCGGCAAGGACGACGAACCGCCCGTGCCACGGGCGGAGGGCGTTGTCGGGGGTGCTGTCGGGGGTCGAGCTCGAGTCCTGGCGATCCACTCCAGGAGGGTACGCATCCGTCTCCCGAGGCACCCGTCCCGGAGGGCGTTCCGGGCTGGTGAGTCCGGTCACCCCGCTACCGCGCGGGCCGGTCGTCCGGGACGGCTCTCGGCAGGTGGGAGCACGAACCCGCCGGAGACTGGTAGTCTCGTGCACCGTGCCGGATGCTCGTCAGAGCGAACGCATGTTGCCCTCGTAGCTCAGTGGATAGAGCGTCTGCCTCCGGAGCAGAAGGTCGTAGGTTCGAGTCCTATCGAGGGCACCGCAGACCAAGCCCCTGGACCCCTCGGTCCAGGGGCTTCGTCGTGCCCGCGACCTGTCCGTGTGGTCGGCGCCTCCCCCGCACCCGTGTAGCGTCCGCACTACTGGGCCACCGTGGTCTCGTTGACGGGACAAGCGTGACAACAGCATCGAACGACACCATCCTCGGCCTCCTCGGGACGTCGCGGAAGCCCGACGAGCGCCGGCTCCCCCTCCACCCCGACCACCTCGAGCGCATCGCCCCCGAGCTCCGGTCGCGGATCGTCGTCGAGCACGGCTACGGCGACCGCTTCGGGGTGAGCGACGAGCAGATCGCGCCGTGGGTCCGCTCCCTGGGCACCCGCACCGAGGTCATCGCGGCCGCCGACGTGATCCTGCTGCCCAAGCCCCAGCTCGAGGACCTGCACGACCTGCGCCCCGGCCAGACCCTGTGGGGCTGGCCGCACTGCGTCCAGGACCGCGAGCTGACCCAGCTCGCGATCGACAAGCGGCTCACGCTCGTGGCCTTCGAGGCCATGCACCACTGGGCGTCCGACGGCGGGTTCGGCCTGCACGTCTTCCACAAGAACAACGAGATGGCGGGCTACTGCTCGGTGCTGCACGCGCTCGCGCTGTGCGGGTCGACGGGCGACTACGGCAGGCGTCTGACCGCCGTGGTCATCGGCTTCGGCGCCACGGCGCGCGGGGCGGTCACGGCCCTCAACGCGCACGGGGTCCACGACGTCCGCGTGCTCACCAACCGCCGGGTCGCGGCGGTCGCGGCACCGATCCACTCGGCGCAGATCGTGCAGTTCGACCACGACGACGCGCCGTACCTCAGCGAGGTCATCACCGACGAGGGCCGTCTGCCGCTCGCCCCGTTCCTCGCCGAGAGCGACATCGTCGTCAACTGCACCCTCCAGGACCCCAACGCGCCCCTGCTCTACCTGCGCACCTCCGACCTGGGGGCGTTCCGGCCGGGCAGCCTGATCGTCGACGTGTCGTGCGACGACGGCATGGCGTTCGACTGGGCGCGATCGACCACGTTCGCCGACCCTCTGGTCACGGTCGGGGAGAACATCAACTACTACGCGGTCGACCACAGCCCCTCGTACCTGTGGAACTCGGCGACGTGGGAGATCAGCTCGGCAGTCCTGCCGTTCCTCCCCGCGGTCATGGCCGGCCCGACGGGCTGGGAGGCGAACGAGACGGTCCGCCGCGCGATCGAGGTGCGCGACGGCGTCGTCCTCAACCCTGCCGTGCTCGAGTTCCAGCACCGCGAGGCCACGTACCCGCACCTCCCGCTCCCGGCCCAGCCGTGAGCGACCGCGTACGGTATGTCCTATGACGGACGGTGGTAACGGAGACTTCGAGTTCGAGCGTCGCTTCCTCGTGAAGGACGTCCCGGTCGACCTGCTCGACGCGCCCGCGCTCATCGTGCAGAGCTACTACCTGGCCGAGGACGGCTACGCGCTGCGGCTGCGCGCCCAGGCGAGCGCGACGGCCGCCGCGCTCAGCGGCAGCACCTCTCCACTGAGCGTCCTGGACCGGTACGCGTTCGACTTCTGCGCGCTCACGGTCAAGGGACCCACGGTCGGGGGCACCCGGTACGAGGCCGAGCGGGAGATCGACGTCAACGTCGGGGTCGAGATGATCCGTCGTGGTGGCGGGCGCATCGTCAAGACCCGCTACTCGGCATGGCTCGGGGCGGACGGCTGGGTCATCGACGTGTTCGGCGGCGCCAACCACCCGCTCGTCGTCGCGGAGTGCGAACGCTCGGGCCCCGTCGTGGACCTCCAGATCCCGGCGTTCTGCGTCACCGAGATCACCGACGACCGCCGGTTCTCCAACGACTCGCTCTCGCACACCCCGTACTCGGCGTGGGCGGGGTCGTTCGCCGCCGAGCTCGCGGTCTCCGGGCCACGGTTCCGGCAGGACTTCGGGCACAACGCCCACCTGCCCGGGGAGTAGCCCGGGCAGGGGCGCGCCCGGCGGGACCGGGCGCGCCCCGCTCAGGCCCCGTCGCCCACGAGGCGCGGGCCGTCCACGACGTCACGGTCTCCTCCGACGGGGGCGATCCCCAGGCTGCGCGCGTAGTAGACCCACGGGAACCATGTCCCGATCCGCTCCCACCCGTCGGCCTCGAGCCCGAACCGGCTCGCCCCCAGGACGTACACGCGCGCGTGCTCCCACTGCGTCGTGGTGCGCACGAGCCGGTGGAAGCCCGCTCCGAACCCCGTCGAGCGCCACCCCTCGCGCCCGTAGGCCTCGAGCGCCGCCATCTCGGTCACGGCCGTGACGGGCGCCAGGATCCGGGTGTCGCCGACCTCCGCGCCCCCGACGAGGTCCTGGATTGTCCCCGGCGCGGCCGCCCCGACGGGTCGCCCGAAGCGCTGCTGCGCGGCCTGCCGCGAGATCCCCAGGGTCGTGCCGATCGCCTCCCAGCTGTGCCCTGCCGAGCGCGCCGACGACACGGCCGTCGCGAGGAGCGACTCGGCCGAGGTGCTCGCGCGCGCCGTGAGGGCGACGAGCTCGAGGTGCGCACCGGGGTCCGTCGTGATGCGGTCGCCGATGCCCGGGTCCGCAGCGGTCACGGCCTCGGCGAGCAGGTCGTCGAGCGTCCGGTCGTCGTCGCGGGGTTCGAGGCTGCCCCAGACGGGTGCCCCGCTCACGGTTCGCGACTCTCGTCGATGACCGACGCCGGAGCGACGGTCGCGACGGCGGGCTGGTCGGTGAAGGGAGATCTTCGGGTAGCCATGCGTCAACCCTGGCTTGACACGGGTGCTCTGTCAAGAGGTGGTTGACGACCCGGTGCGGTGCGTATCCGGGGGGCAACACGCCGTCGGACGTCCCTCCCGCGCCGTCCCGACCGACCCGACGGAGAATGCAGGGCATGGACGAGGCCGTCGTACTCCTGTTCATCACCGGTGCGCTGGCCGTCACGGCCGTCGCCCGGCACTGGGACCTGCCCGCTCCCCTCCTGCTCGTCACCGTGGGCCTGGGCGTCTCGCTGATCCCCGTCGTCCCGCACATCGAGCTGAGCCCCGAGGTCCTGCTGGGCATCATCCTGCCGCCGCTGCTCTTCTCGGCCGCCACCGGCAGCTCCTACCAGGACTTCCGCACGTCTCTCCATGCGATCGTGCGCCTCGGGGTCGGGCTCGTGATCGTCACCGCCCTGGCGGTCGCCTGGGTCGCGACGCTCCTGCTCCCCGACCTGCCGTTCGCCGCGGCGCTCGTGCTGGGCGCCGTCGTCGCTCCACCCGACGCGGTCTCCGCGGCCGCGGTCGGCCGACGGCTCGGGCTGCCCCGCCGGGTCATGACCCTGCTCGGAGGCGAGAGCCTCATCAACGACGCGACCTCCCTCACGCTGTACAAGGTCGCCCTCGCCGGCGTCGCGACGGGTGCCTGGGTGTGGACCGAGGGCATCGGGGTCTTCACGCTCGCCGTCGTGGTCGGCGTGGGCGTCGGGCTCGTCATGGGCATCGGGATGCATGCCGCCCGCCTGCGGCTCGCCGACCCCCTCCTGACGAGCGTCGCCGGGATCATCCTCCCCTTCGCGGCCTACTGGATCGCCGAGGAGCTCAGCGGGTCGGGGGTGCTGGCCGTGGTCGCCGCAGGCCTCTACCTGGGCCACACGGCCCCGACCGCGGGCTACGAGACACGACTCGTCGAGGAACCGCTGTGGGACAGCCTCGACCTGCTGCTCGAGGCCATCACGTTCGCGCTCATCGGGCTCCAGCTCAAGTCCGTCGTCGAGACCGTCGTGGACTCCGACGAAGGGCTCAGGACGGCGGTCTGGGTGTCGCTCGCAGCCCTCGCCACGACCATGGCGATCAGGCCCGTCTACGTCTTCGCGACCTCCTGGCTCGACCGTGTGCACCTGCCCGGGTCGAGACGCGCGCGCGGCGACCGGCTCGACTGGCGCGAGTCCCTCGTCGTCTCGTCCGCAGGCATGCGCGGTGTCGTCACGCTCGCCGCCGCGGCCGCGATCCCCGCGACGCTCGGCGGCGCAGAGTTCCCCGGCCGGGCCACGATCCAGCTCGCGGCCTTCACGGTCGCGATCGGCACGCTCCTCCTGCAGGGCGTGACGCTGCCCTGGGTCATCCGGGCGCTCGGCGTCGGCGGAGAGGACGAGGCCGCGAGCGACGCCGCCGAGGAGGCACGGGTCCGCCGGCTCATGGCCGAGGCGCAGGCCGAGGCCATCGCGCACGCCACGAAGGAGTGGGCACCCGTGATCGGGGAGGAGAAGGCCGAGGCCACCCGAGCGGCGATGTCCGCCGCGATCGTCGGTCGCGCCCAGGCCGCGGCCCGTCTCCTGTCCCCCGAGTCCGAGGCCGAGGAACCGGTCGAGCAGGCCCCCGTCCGGGCGCGCCCCACGGGCGGACGCGCCTTCCCCGTCGCCCGGCCCGGCGACCGGTCGGAGGACCTTCGGCGGCTCAACGCGCTGCGCGCCGACATGAACAGGGCTCAGCGACAGGTGCTGGTCGACGAGCGCGACGCGGGACGCCTCAACGAGGCCGTGATGCGCAGGATCCTGCGCGAGCTGGACATCGAGGCCGAGGCGCTGGCCGAGTCCTGGGTCAACCGGATCTGACGGGACCCGTCAGAGAAGGCCACCGTGCTCGACGACACCCTCGGTGAACTCGAAGTGCCACGGTTCGTAGGCGCCGCCACCGCCACGCTTGGCCCACGACGGGTTGGCCCAGCCGTACAGACCGCCGTTCTTGTTGATCCACGAGTAGACCTCGCGGTTCCCCGTCTCGCTCGAGCACAGGTCGATCGCGAGGCCCCAGCCGTGGAACGAGGTCCCCGGCTTGGCGGCGAACGCCCCGCGCGACCCCTTGAGGGAGACCTGCGAGGCGATCGTCCGGTAGCTCGAGACCAGGCACATGTCACGGCCGAACGTCGACCGGAAGGCCTCGTTCATGGCCGACAGCGCCACCGCCGCGTCCGGACGCAACGACTCGCCCGGCTGCCACAGGTCGCACAGCTCGTGGCCCGTGAGCTTGCCGTTGGCGCTCGTGACCTTGACCGTCGGGTCGCAGTCGGGCAGCGGGGCACGTTCGACCGAACGGCTCGCGGCCTGGGTCCGGCCGTCGATCTTCGGAGCCGACGCGACGTACTCCGACGTGGCCTCGGCCGCGGTCGGGTTGTTCACGAGGTCAAGCGCGCTCGGGCCGGTCGGCCTGCCGTCCGGCCCGAAGGGGGCCGCCGGGCCGTCCTGCGCACCGGCCGAGAGCGGCATGGCGATGGTAGCGACCGCGAGCGTCCCGAGGACCGCCATGCGAGGGGCCCAGCGCTGATGAGAGGGGATCTCCGCCCGACGACGTCCCCTGTGCCCGGTCTCCGCCTCGCGCCGAGCGCGCCGGGAGTCGGAGGACTGGGACGTCGACATCGACTCCACCGGACCTCCGCTCGAAGAACCACCCGGACACCTCACGGTGGCCAGGGCGGCACTGACGACATGAACGCCGCACCTCGCAGAAGGGATGAGCCTCCTGTACCGGAGGAACCGTGCGAGACGAAGCATCGGACACGATATCCGTGGGCGCGTGGGAAGCCAAGTCCCCTGCTCAACGAGCTGCGGGCGGCCCGAGGCGACCCGCTCAGTGCACGCGCCGCTGCATCGCGTCCCGCACCTCGCCGACGAGCTCCTCCAGGATGTCCTCGAGGAAGACGACGCCCAGAGCGCCCGGACCGCGGTCCGGTGCGGCGCCGTCGGGCAGCGCGGTCACGACGACCGAGCCGTCCGAGACGCCGCCCTCGCGCTCCGAGGTCCCCTCGTCCACGCGCGCCAGGTGCGCGCCCGAGCGCTGCATGGCGCGCAGGGTGTCCTCGATCTCGTCGCCCGGCTCGGCCGTCGCGAGCGCGCGCACCCGCCACGACGGCACCGGCCGGAAGCGGTCCTCACCGCTCGCGTACAGCACGTCCTTGAGGTGCAGGTACCCCACGAGCTCGCCGTGCACGTCGGCCACCGGGAAACGGCTGAACCCCGTCTTGGCGACCAGGCGCTCGATCTCGTCGGGCGTGCACCCCTCGACCACCGTCACGAGACGGTCGACCGGCACCATGACCTCGGCCGCCGTGCGCTCCGAGAACTCGATGGCCCCCGAGAGCAGGCCCTGCTCGTCCTGCAGGAGCCCCTCGGCCTGCGAGTGCTCCACGATCGACTGCACCTGCTCGGCCGTGAAGACCGACGCGACCTCGTCCTTGGGCTCCACCCCGGTCCAGCGCACCACGTGGTTCGCGAGCCAGTTGAGCGAGACGATGATCGGCCTGAGGATGCGGCCCAGCACGACGAGCGGCGGACCGAACCACATGACGGCCTTCTCCGGTCCCGACACCGCGAGGTTCTTGGGGACCATCTCGCCGAGCACGACGTGCAGGTAGACCACGATCGCCAGCGCGATCACGAAGGCGATCGGGTGCGTCAGCGACGGGCTCACACCCAGGGCGTGCAAGGGCACCTCGATGAGGTGCGCGACGGCCGGCTCCGCGACGACACCCAGCCCCACCGAGCACACCGTGACGCCGAGCTGGGCGCACGCGAGCATGAGCGAGACGTGCTCCATGGCCCACAGGACCGTCTGCGCCCGGCGGTTGCCCTGCGCCGCGAGCGGTTCGATCGCGCTGCGCCGGGCGGAGATGATCGCGAACTCCGCGCCCACGAAGAACGCGTTCGCGGCCAGGAGGAACAGGCCCAGGAGAAGGGCTGCGGTCGAGCTCATCGCGCACCTCCAGGCGTCCGGGGGGAGCCGCCCGCGCGCGGGGCCGCGCCCGGCGGGGGTCCGGGCGGCGCGAGCACTCGCACCCGCAGACGCTCGACGCGGCGCCCCTCCATGGCCTCGACCCGCAGCACGACGTCGCCGGCGCGGACCTCGTCACCGACCTCGGGCACCCGGCCCAGGTCGGCCATGACGAGCCCGCCCAAGGTCTCGTACGCACCGTCCTCGGGGACCTCGAGCGCCGTCGACTCGCGGAGCTCGTCCGGCCGGATGACCCCCGGCACGATCCACGAGCCGTCGGTCCCGCGGGCCACCCCGGCCCGTCGGGGGTCGTGCTCGTCCGCGACGTCCCCCACGAGCTCCTCGACCACGTCCTCGAGGGTCACGACCCCCGACGTCCCGCCGTACTCGTCGACGACCACGGCCATCTGCAGGCCGAACCCGCGCAGCTCGACGAGAAGCGGCCCCAGCGCGACCGTCTCCGGGACGCGCGGGGCGTCGACCATGAGCGCGGCTGCGGGCACCTCGGCGCGACGCTCGTGCGGCACCCCCACGGCACGGCGCAGGTGGACCAGGCCGAGCACGTCGTCGCGGTCCTCACCGATCACGGGGAAACGGGAGTGCCCCGAGGTACGGGCGAGCGCCACGACGTCCTCCGCCGTGTCGTCGCGACGCAGGACCACCATGCGCATGCGGTCCGTCATGACGTCGACCGCGCTGAGCTCGTCGAGCTCGATCGAGTTGGTCAGGAGCGTGGCCACCGAGGTGTTCAGGGTGCCCTCCTGGGCCGACCGCTTGACGAGGGCCGCGAGCTCGGACGCGGAGCGCGCGCCCGACAGCTCCTCGCGCGGCTCGACGCCCATGCGGCGCAGGATCGCGTTCGCCGAACCGTTGAGCACCGAGATGACCGGGCGGAAGAGCTTGGTGAACTGCCGCTGGACCGGGACGACCTGGCGGGCCGTCGCGTACGGGGTCGACAGCGCGAAGTTCTTGGGGATGAGCTCGCCGAAGAGCATCGAGAAGAGGTTCACGACGACGAGCGCCAGGACCACCGCCAGGACCGTGGCCGCGCTCGCGCCGAGGGCCGTGCTCCCGAGGGCGTCGCCGATGAGGTTCTGGAGGGCCGGCTGGGCCGTGTAGCCGAGCAGGATGGTCGTGATGGTGATGCCGACCTGCGCCGAGGAGAGCTCGGTCGACAGGTGCTTGAGACCGGCCCGGACGCTGCGGTCGCGGCGGCTGCTGCGCGCCTGCGTCCCGGGGACGTCCGCCTCGCGCACGCCGTCCGGCGCTGCACCTCGCGCCGTGCCATGCCCGGCGACGTCGGCGTCGTCGTCCTCATCGCTCCCCGGCCTGGCCAGGACGGCGGGGTCGAGGGTCACGAGGGAGAACTCGCTCGCCACGAAGACTGCGGTACCTGCGGTCAGGAGCACCCCCAGCGCGACCATCAACCAGTCGCCTACCACGGGGTGCTCCACGGATATCGGGGTGCGCTCTTCATCGTGGAGACGATGTTATCGGGCCAAGGCGCGGCGTCCATCCGGAGCGGGGACGCGGCTCCCGGCTCCTGGCCAGCACCGGACGAGCACCTGACCAGCACCGAACGCCCACCGGAACACCACGGACACCGGCCGATCTTCCGTCCGTCGTGCGACCATCGTCGCCCCCTTTGTGCCACGCTGGTGCCATGACAGCCAGCGCATTCCCCACCGGCACCGGCGCGACGAGCGCTGGTGGTCCCGCAGGCACACCCGCGCAGTCCGCGAACATCCTCGTCGTCGAGGACGAGCCGGCGATCGCCACGGCCATCGCCCAGCGCCTGAGCGCCGAGGGCTGGCGCGTCGAGGTCGCACGCGACGGGCTCTCGGGCGTCGAGGCCGCGACCCGCCTGCGACCCGACGTGATCGTGCTCGACGTGATGCTGCCGGGCATCGACGGCCTCGAGGTCACGCGCCGCATCCAGGCCGAGCAGCCCGTCCCCATCCTCATGCTGACGGCGCGCGACGACGAGACGGACATGCTCATCGGGCTCGGGGTCGGCGCCGACGACTACATGACCAAGCCGTTCTCGATGCGCGAGCTGGTCGCCCGGGTCAAGGCGCTCCTGCGGCGCGTCGACCGCGCGGCCCAGGCGGCGACGTCGACCCCCACGGACCCGCCCATGGTCGTGGGCGACGTCGTGATCGACCGCGCCCAGCGGCGCGTGCACCGCGCGGGCGAGGAGGTCCACCTGACCCCCACCGAGTTCGAGCTGCTCGTCATGCTGGCCAGCTCGCCCAAGACCGTCCTCACGCGCGAGCGTCTCCTCGCCGAGGTCTGGGACTGGGCCGACGCGAGCGGGACCCGCACGGTCGACTCCCACATCAAGGCGCTGCGCCGCAAGCTCGGACCGGACCTGATCCGCACGGTCCACGGGGTCGGGTACGCGTTCGAGCCCCCGGTCGCGTGACCTCCGGCCCCCGGACCATCCGCCCCCACCTCCCGGACGTCCGGCCCCTCGACTCGTTCCGGTCGCTCAAGATCAAGCTCGGCGTGCTGGTCTTCGCGACCGTCACGCTCGCGGTCCTCATCACGTGGCTCGGGCAGCAGAACAAGCTCGGCCCGACCCGCACGTTCCCCCTCGCGATCGTGCTCTCGCTCCTGCTCACGCAGATCCTGGCGCGCGGCATGACCTCGCCCCTGCGCGAGATGACGGCGGCCGCGCAGTCCATGGCCGACGGCGACTACACCCGCCGCGTGCGCGCGACGAGCCGCGACGAGGTCGGCCAGCTCGCGGTCGCGTTCAACATCATGGCCGAGGACCTGGCGTCCTCGGACCAGATGCGGCGAGAGCTCATCGCGAACGTGTCGCACGAGCTGCGCACCCCCATCGCGGCGCTCCAGGCCCAGCTCGAGAACGTCGTCGACGGCGTGAGCGAGGCGAACCCGGCGACCATGGAGATGGCGCTCGCCCAGACCGAGCGCCTGACCCGCCTCGTGACGTACCTCCTGGACCTGTCCCGGATCGAGGCGGGTGCCGCGGCCCTCAACTTCCAGGACATCCCGCTCGGTGACTTCCTGGAGGAGAACGCCGACGCCGTCTCGATGGTCGAGGCCGGCAAGCAGCTCCAGTACGTGGTCGACGTGACCCCCGAGGACCTGACGCTGCCCGCGGACCCCGAGCGGTTGCGCCAGATCATCACCAACCTGCTCCAGAACGCGATCCGGCACTCGCCCCAGAACGGCGAGATCCGCCTCGAGGCCTACCCCGTGGACGACGACGTGGTGATCGAGGTCATCGACCAGGGACCGGGCATCGCGAAGAAGGACCGCGAGCGGATCTTCGAGCGCTTCGCGCGGGGCAACGCCCCCTCGCAGGGCCACTCGTCGACCGGGGGGACCGGGATCGGGCTCGCGATCGTCCGCTGGGCGGTCGACCTGCACGGCGGCCGCATCGAGGTCGCGGACTCCCTGCAGGGCGCGACCATGCGACTGACCTTCCCGGCCCGTCCTCAGCCCCACACGACGGGGCTGCCGGACGACCTTCCGGAGATCCTGGGACATCCCGGGACACCTCGGCCGACCGGCCAGGAAGGGCGCTCTGCGGACGACTCAGAGTGAGATCTTCGTCACACTCGGTGGCGCCCATACCCGGGGATGGTCTAAACGACCTGACCTTTGGTCAGCGAACAGGTCGCTGTTGCCCCCCTGTTTGCCTCTGGCAGACGTCCCGTGAAGAACCGGCCGACACCCTGCACATTTCCGCCGACCAGGGCCTCGGCGAGCGGGTGGGAGGGCCTAGGCTTGACGGGTCCGGTTCCGGACTAGGTACCCGATATCCAGTGACGATCAGTGGTGAAAGTGGGCGATCCTCGCGTGTCCCCGAAGGCTGAGTCAGAGTCGATCAGCGCAGCAAGTTCTGTGTTCGGCGCCAACGAATGGCTCGTCGACGAGCTCTACGAGCAATACCTCAAGGACAAGAACGCGGTCGACCCCGCGTGGTGGGAGTTCTTCGCGGACTACCGTCCCGGGGACAAGGCGAGCGAGGTGAACGGGAGCAGCACGCCTGCCGCCCCCGCCGCCCCCGTCGCCGGGACCACGACGCAGCCCGTCGCGACCCCGGCCCCCGCGGTCCAGATCCCGGCGAACGCACCGGCAACGCCGCCGGCCCGTACGGCCGCCGTCCCCGCGACCGACGGCTCGGCCGCCGGCGAGTCGGCGCAGCGCCCCAAGTCCCCCGTGGTCCCCGCCGACCCGACCGTCAACGCCGCGATCGCGGCCGTGAAGGCCAACCGCCCGGTCGCGACCGCACAGCCGGCGACGGCCCCGTACGCCGCGGTCGCCGCAGCGAAGTCGAAGTCCGACACGCCCGACGCCGCGGACGACGTCCAGAAGCTGCGCGGCCCCGCCGCGCGCGTCGTCGTGAACATGGAGGCGAGCCTCGAGGTCCCCACGGCGACCTCCGTGCGCGCCGTGCCGGCCAAGCTCATGGTCGACAACCGCATCGTGATCAACAACCACCTCGCCCGTGGGCGCGGCGGCAAGATCTCGTTCACGCACCTCATCGGGTACGCGCTCGTCGAGGCCCTCGGCGAGATGCCGGCCATGAACGCGAGCTACACGCAGCTCGACGGCAAGCCTGCGGTGAACAACCCGGCGCACGTCAACTTCGGTCTCGCGATCGACCTCGCCAAGCCGGACGGCACCCGCCAGCTCCTCGTGCCGAGCGTCAAGAAGGCCGAGCAGATGGACTTCGCCCAGTTCTGGGCGGCCTACGAGGACCTGGTCCGCCGGGCTCGTGGCAACAAGCTCACGGTCGACGACTTCGCCGGCACCACGATCTCGCTCACCAACCCCGGTGGCATCGGCACCGTGCACTCGGTCCCGCGCCTCATGCAGGGCCAGGGCACGATCATCGGCGTCGGCGCCATGGACTACCCCGCGGAGTTCGCGGGCGCCTCGGTCGAGCAGCTCGCGCGCCTCGGCGTCTCGAAGGTCCTGACGATCACGTCGACCTACGACCACCGCATCATCCAGGGCGCCCAGTCCGGCGAGTTCCTGCGCATCCTCGGCACCAAGCTGATCGGTGAGGACGGGTTCTACGACCGCGTCTTCGCTGCGCTGCGCATCCCCTACGAGCCGGTCCGCTGGACCCGCGACAACACGACGGACGCCGAGATCGAGGCCGCCAAGCCCGCCAAGATCGCCGAGCTCATCCACTCGTTCCGCTCGCGCGGCCACCTCATGGCGGACACCGACCCGCTCGCCTACCGCCAGCGCAAGCACCCGGACCTCGACGTCCAGACCCACGACCTCACGCTGTGGGACCTGGACCGCACCTTCCCCACGGGCGGGTTCGGCGGCAAGACCAAGTCGACGCTGCGCGACATCCTCGGCCTGCTGCGCGACTCGTACTGCCGCTCGATCGGCATCGAGTACATGCACCTCGCGGACCGCGCCCAGCGCCGCTGGCTCCAGGAACGCCTCGAGTCCGGGTACGCCCGCACCCCGCGCGAGGACCAGCTGCGGATCCTGCGCCGCCTGAACTCCGCAGAGGCCTTCGAGACCTTCCTGCAGACCAAGTTCGTCGGCCAGAAGCGCTTCTCGCTCGAGGGTGGCGAGTCCGTCATCCCGCTGCTCGACGCGGTGCTGTCCAAGGCGGCCGACGGCGGCCTCGACGAGGTCTGCATCGGCATGGCGCACCGTGGCCGCCTCAACGTCCTCGCGAACATCGCGGGCAAGAGCTACGCGCAGATCTTCGCGGAGTTCGAGGGCAACCAGGACCCCAAGAGCGTCCAGGGCTCGGGCGACGTCAAGTACCACCTCGGCACCGAGGGCACGTTCTCGGCCGAGTCGGGTGCGCAGACGCGCGTCTACCTCGCGGCCAACCCCTCGCACCTCGAGGCGGTCGACCCGGTGCTCGAGGGCATCGTGCGCGCCAAGCAGGACCGCATCGACCTGGGCGGCGACGGGTTCTCCGTCCTGCCGATCCTCATCCACGGCGACGCGGCCTTCGCGGGCCAGGGCGTGGTCCCCGAGGTCCTGAACCTCGCGCAGCTGCGCGGGTACCGCACGGGCGGAACGATCCACGTCATCATCAACAACCAGGTCGGCTTCACCACGGGCCCGTCCTCGTCGCGCTCGACGCTCTACTCGACCGACGTCGCCAAGGGCTACCAGGTCCCGATCTTCCACGTGAACGGTGACGACCCGGAGGCGTGCGTGCGCGTCGCCGAGCTCGCCTTCGCGTTCCGCGAGCAGTTCGACCGCGACGTGATCATCGACATGATCTGCTACCGCCGCCGCGGGCACAACGAGGGCGACGACCCCTCGATGACGCAGCCGCTCATGTACAACCTGATCGAGGCCAAGCGCTCGGTGCGCAAGCTCTACACCGAGAACCTCGTCGCACGCGGCGACATCACGCTCGAGGAGGCCGAGCACGTCCTGCAGGACTACCAGGCCCAGCTCGAGCGCGTCTTCACCGAGACCAAGGAGGGCGGCTTCACCCCGTCGCCCGCGACCGAGCCCGTCGCGGGCCTGGAGCGTCCTGAGTCCCAGCGTGAGGACGCCGGCACGATGGTCGGGTGGAAGACCGCGATCGACCAGTCGATCATCGAGCGCGTGGGTCAGGTGCACGTCTCGCCGCCCGAGGGCTTCACGGTCCACCCCAAGCTGGCTCAGCTCCTCGAGAAGCGCAACCAGATGTCCGCCAACGGCGGCATCGACTGGGGCTACGGCGAGCTGCTCGCCTTCGGCTCGCTGCTCGTGGAGGGCACGCCCGTGCGCCTCGCCGGGCAGGACTCGCGTCGCGGCACGTTCGTGCAGCGCCACGCCGTCCTGCACGACCGCGAGACGGGTGCCGAGTGGACCCCGCTGCTGTACCTGTCGGCGGACCAGGCGAAGTTCTGGGTCTACGACTCCTCGCTGAGCGAGTACGCGGCCCTCGGCTTCGAGTACGGCTACTCGGTCGAGCGTCCTGACGCCCTGGTGCTGTGGGAGGCGCAGTTCGGCGACTTCGTCAACGGCGCACAGACCGTCATCGACGAGTTCATCTCCTCGGCCGAGCAGAAGTGGGGCCAGAACTCCTCGGTCGTCATGCTGCTGCCGCACGGCTACGAGGGGCAGGGGCCGGACCACTCGTCGGCGCGTATCGAGCGCTTCCTGCAGATGTGCGCCGAGAACAACCTCACGGTCGCGCAGCCCTCCACGCCGGCGTCGTACTTCCACCTGCTGCGTCAGCAGGCGTACGCCCGCCCGCGTCGTCCGCTCGTGGTGTTCACGCCCAAGCAGCTGCTGCGTCTCAAGGCGGCCGCGTCCGGGGTCGAGGACTTCACGACCGGCACGTTCCAGCCGGTGCTCGGGGACCCGACGGCGAACCCCGCGTCCGTGGACCGCGTCCTGCTCTGCACGGGCCGCGTCTACTACGACCTGGTCGCCGAGCGCGCCAAGCGTGGGGACGACAAGACGGCCATCGTCCGCCTCGAGCAGCTCTACCCGCTCGACGTGGACGGCATCCGCCGGGAGCTCGCCAAGTACGCGGGCGCCGAGGTCGTGTGGGTCCAGGACGAGCCGGAGAACCAGGGTGCGTGGTCGTTCGTCCACGTGAACCTGCCCGAGGACCTGCCTCGCGTCCGGGTCGTCTCACGCCCCGCGTCGGCCTCGACCGCTGCCGGTACGGCCAAGAAGCACCAGGCACAGCAGGCCGTCCTCCTCGAGCAGGCGTTCGCCCGCTGAGCAGGACCCGCACGCTGAGCCCCTGAGGGCTACGACGAAGGCCGCCTCCCTAGACGGGAGGCGGCCTTCGTCGTGCGCGCGGGAGGTCTACCAGCGGCCGTGGACCTGCTCGCGCAGGTAGCGGTCGTAGATCTCCCGGACGCCCGACGCGAAGAGGGGGCCGAGCACCTCCGCGGAGCCGGCCTCGGCGTTGGCGCGGGCCTGGTCGACGTTGCGGGCCCCCGGGATCACGGTCGAGACACCGGGCTGCTGCCAGATCCAGGCGATCGCGGCCTGGGCCGGGGTCACGTCGGGTCCGAGCACGTCGTGCACGAGCGCGGTGAACTCCCCCGCCGCGGTGAGGCCGGTCGCGAAGTCGACCCCGGAGAAGGTCTCGCCGACGTCGAACGCGGAGCCGTCGCGGTTGAAGCTCCGGTGGTCGTTCTCGGCGAACGTCGTCTCGCGCGTGTACTTCCCGGACAGCAGGCCCGACGCCAGCGGGACGCGGGCGATGATCCCCACCCCTGCCTCGGAGGCCGCGGGGAGCACCTCGTCGAGGGGCTTGAGCCGGAACGCGTTGAGGATGATCTGGACCGTCGCGACGCCGGGGCGCGCGATGGCCGCGAGCGCCTCGTCGACGGTCTCGACGCTCACGCCGTAGGCCGCGACGGCCCCCTCGGCCACGAGCGTGTCGAGCGCGTCGTACACCTCGTCGTCGTCGACGACCGACGACGGCGGGCAGTGGAGCTGGACGAGGTCGAGCCGGTCGGTGCGGAGGTTGCGGCGCGAACGGTCCGTCCACTCGCGGAAGTTCGCGAGCGTGTAGCTCGCGGGCTCCTGCGGGGCTCGTCGGCCCATCTTGGTCGCGACCGTGATGCCTGCGCCGGGGTTGTCCGCGAGGTAGGACCCGATGATCTCCTCGCTGCGGCCGTCGCCGTAGACGTCGGCGGTGTCGAAGAACGTCACGCCCGACTCGGCCGAGGCGTCGAGCACGGCGCGGGCGTCGGCCTCGCTGACCTCACCCCAGTCCGCCCCGAGCTGCCAGGTGCCGAGCCCGACGACCGAGACCAGTCGTCCGGTGCGTCCGAGCACTCGTCGTTCCATGTGTTCCTCCTCGTCCTGCGGGTGGTGCTCCCGCTCCCGGAAGGACCGGGTACGGTGCGTCGCTGGGCCGTGCCCCCGAGAGGGTGGCGCAACCGGGTTCTACTGTCCCTGCTCGACGGGCGTTCCGCACCCAGTAACGTGTGTGATCGTGAACATCCACCCGCCCTCCGGTTCCCAGATCCACATCGAGCACGGTGACCACCGTGCCACGCTCACGGAGGTCGGTGCGACCGTCCGGACGTACTCGGTCGCCGGGCGGGACGTCTTCACCCCTTTCGGCGAGGACGAGATCGCCCCCGCGTCGCACGGGGCCGTGCTGCTGCCCTGGCCCAACCGCCTGCGCGACGGGCAGTACACGTTCGACGGGATCGAGCACCAGCTCCCGGTCACCGAGGTGCCGCGGAGCACTGCCATCCACGGCCTGGTGTGCTGGGAGCGCTGGGACGTCGTCGAGCAGTCCCCCTCGGCCGTGACCTTCGAGCTGCACCTCGTCCCCACGCCCGGCTACCCGTTCGCCCTCGTGGCCCGCGTCACGTACGCGCTGAGCGACGCGGGGCTGCGCGTCACGGCCCGCACGACGAACGTGGGCACGACCGACGCACCCTACGGCGTCGGGTTCCACCCGTGGCTGTCCCCGGGCGACGCATCGGTCGACGAGTGCACGCTGCGCCTCGACGCGCGCACGCGCGTCACCACGGACGAACGGCTGCTGCCGACGGGCACCGAGCCCGCGGCGGGCGACTACGACCTGCGTGAGCCCCGCCTGCTCGCGGGCATCGACCTCGACGACGCGTACGTCGACGTCCTGCGGGACGAGGACGACCTGTCCTGGATGCGCCTGGCCGCTCCCGACGGCCGCACGGCAGCGGTGTGGATGGACCCCTCGATGGGCACGTGGCAGGTGTGCACCGGCGACCACGTCTCGGCGGCCGGGTACCGGCGCACGGGGGTCGCGGCCGAGCCCATGAGCTGCGTCGCGGACGCGTTCCGGACGGGCGAGCGCCTCGTCCGGCTCGCCCCCGGGGCCTCGCACGAGGCCGTGTGGGGTGCGACGCTCCTCTGACGCGATGCCGCCCGACCGGCCGGACATCCCGCACGGGAGCCCGGTCGTGACAGACAATGGTGCGCGAGCGAACGAGGAGCACATCACCGTGGGAGAACCTGAAGTACGGATCTGCGTGGTCGGCGACGAGCTGAGCGCGGGCGTCGGCGACGCCAAGGGCCTCGGCTGGGCCGGGCGCGTGGTCGCGCGCACCCGTTTCCCGGGGACGGCGATGATCTTTCCTCTCGCGATCCCGGGCGAGACGACGACGGCGATGAGCCAGCGCTGGGACGCCGAGACGACCAGGCGTTTCGACCACGACCCCGAGGCCGACAACCGGCTCGTCCTCGCCCTGGGCCGTCACGACCTCGACGCGGGCCTGTCGGTCGCGCGGTCGCGCCTGAACCTGGCGAACGTCCTGGACGTGGCCGAGCACCGTCGTCTGCCGACGTTCGTCGTCGGCCCGCCGCCGGGCCGTCCCGAGGACAACGACCGGGTCGCCGAGCTCTCGGCGGCCTTCGCGGACGTGGCCAACCGGCGGCGCGTCCCGTACGTCGACACGTTCACGCCCCTGGTCACGCACGAGCAGTGGCTCGCGGACCTCGCGACGAGCGGCGGCGGGTACCCGGGCCAGGCGGGTTACGGCCTCATGGCCTGGCTCGTCCTGCACACGGGCTGGCACGCGTGGCTCGGCCTGCCCGACGACGTCACGTAGGCCGGGCGTCCGGCCCGCCGAGGGCGACGCTCCCGCCCGCCGAGGGTGACCGGACCGGGCTGATGCGACGACAGCGGCCTGCGGCCGCCCCGTGCAGGGGCGACCGCAGGCCGCTGTCACGTCTCCGGGCGCAGGCCGCCCGGTGTCGTCAGCCCCGCGAGACCGTGAGGTTGCCCGAGACCGTGCTGACCGACACGTAGGCGCCGCTCGTGCCCTCGGAGTGGTCCACGGACGTGGTGCGGGACTGCGCGCTGGGGACGGGGGCGCCGTCGAGCACGACCTTGCCCGTGACCGCGCGCGCCTTGAGGTTGACCCCCGCGCCCTCGCTCAGTCGCAGCGTGACGTCGCCCGAGACGGTCTTAGCGGTCACGAGAGGTGTCGTCTCGCGGGCCTCCACGACCACGTCCCCGGTGACCGTGCTGATCGTGACCCGTCCGAGCGCGCCCTCGGCCTCGACGCGGCCCGAGGCGGTGCCGACCTTGACGTCCCCGTCGTGCGTGGTGACGGCGACGCGGCCCGCGACGGTCTTGACCGAGAGCGGACCCACGGTGTCGGTCACGGTGACCGCCCCGTCGGCAGTCGTGACCGACACGGGGGCGCGCGTCCCGCTGACGGTCGCCGCCGCACGCGCGGTCGCGATCTTGACGGGCAGGTGCGCCGGGAGCACGACCCGCAGTGTCGCGGTGTCCTTGTCCTTCAGTCCGCGCACCCGGTCCACGACGCCCTCGACGCCGTCGAAGTCGTACGCGATCTTCAGCTCGCCCGCGTGCGTGGTGACCCGCAGGGGCCGGGGGCTCACGTCGGTCACGTCGACGGTCGCGCCGGACTCGCGGCTCGGGTCGCTCACGACCTCGACCGCCCCGTTGTTCAGGCCCACGACGAGCGACGCCACGTCGGCGACCTCGATCTGCTGCGGTGCTGCGATGACCCAGGACTCGGTTCCCATGTCGTTCTCCTTCGTCGTCTGCGTGTGGTGCTGGTTCGTGTCGTGCTGGTTCGTGTCGTGCTGGTTCGTGTCGTGCGGGCAGTACCGGTCGGCCGGGCCCTCCGCCGCGGGGCCGCCGGTCACGGCAGCGTCCCCCGGACCGCCCGCCGGGCGGAGTCCAGGACCGTCCGCAGCGTCTCGAGCGTCAGCTCGGTGACCGCGCTGCTCGCGTCGGCTCGCCGGAGGTCGGCGCGGACGTCGTCGCGGAACCGCTGCACCATGGCCTCGGCCTCGACACGGCGGGCGTAGGACTCGCCGCGGCGAGGGTCCGGGGTGGCGGCGGGTCGCGGGCGGACACGCGCCTCCTGGGCCGCGGCCGCGAGCTCGGCGCGCAGCCCCTGCATCGAGCCCTCGATGTCGGCGCGCAGGGCGTGCGCCCGGGTGCGCACGGTCTGGGCGATCCCGTCCTCGAGCGCCGCGACGTCCGCCCGGCGGGCCGCGACCTCGGCCCTCCCGGCGGGCGTGAGCTCGTACGTGGACTTGCGGGCGCTGTCGCTGCGCCGCACGAGGCCCTCCCCCTCGAGCCGGGCGAGGCGCGGGTAGATGGTGCCGGCGCTGGGGCGGTAGGTCCCCCCGAAGCGGTCGCTCAGCTCGGTCATGAGCTCGTAGCCGTGCTTGGGCCCGGACTCGAGCAGCGCGAGGAGGTAGAGCCGGAGCTCTCCGTGGGCGAAGACGGAGGCCATCAGCGGTCCGCCGGTCCGTCCGCGGGCCCGCCGCCGGTCCACGTCGCCCGGCTGTCCGCCGTGCCCCACGGGGCGCCGTAGCCCGGGTACGCGTCGGTCGGGGCGTCGTCGTACGACCACGGGTGGGCGCCCGTGCCGGTGGCCTGACCGGCGGGACCGTCCCACGCGGCGGCGTCCGCGGGCTCGCCGCGCAGCACCGTGACGTTCCCCGAGACCGAGTTGACCTGGAGCTTCTTTCCCGGGGTCCCGGACGGGCCGGCCTGGCGGTAGGCGCCGCCGGGCGTGCCGCGGTGCTCGACGCCGTCGACCACGAGACGACCGCTCACGCAGCGCAGCGTGTAGTCGAGGCCGTCGGGCTCGGGGACGCGCACCAGGACGTCGGCCGAGACCGCGTTGACGTTCATCACGTCGGGCGTGGCGCTCGAGTCGAGCGTGACGTTCCCGGAGACGGTGTTGAGCTTGACGTCGGTCAGCGCCCCGGAGGCCGTGAGGTCGCCCGAGACGGAGTCCATGACGAGGGTGCCCACGTGGTCGCGGACCGTGACCTCGCCCGAGACCGTGTCGACGCGGACCGCGCCTGTCGTCTGCGTCGTCATGACCGAACCGCCGACCGTGGCGACCGAGACCTTCGCCTGGGTGCCGGCGACGAGGCCGTCGCCGCGCACGGTCGCGAGCTTGACCCGCACGTGTGCGGGCACGCCGACGTAGACGTCCGCGCGGTCCTTGCCGCGGTAGTTGCGGAACGAGTCGAGGAAGCCCTGCCAGCCGCCCGTGGGCGAGTACCCGACCGTGAGGCGGTCGCCGTCGAGACGCACCTCGAGCGGGCGCCCCTCGATCGAGTGGACCTCGACGCGGACGCCGGGCTCGTCGTGCACCACGACGTCGATGCGTCCGTTGAGCAGGTTCGCGTCGAGGCGGGCCACGGGCCCGACGTCGATCGTCTGCGGACCGGTCACGGTCCAGTTCTCGGTCGCCATGTCTCTCCTCGCGTTCCTGCGGTGTCCCACCCGGTCCCATGAACGCGATGTATCGCGTTTCTGGTCACACGATATATCGCGTCTTGGACCAGGACAAGCCCCAGATGTGGGAACATGGAGCAGACAGAATCCGGCGTGAGGAGCAATCATGAGCAAGCGCGGACGCAAGCGTCGCAGCCGCAAGGGCAGCGCAGCGAACCACGGCAAGCGCCCCAACGCCTGATCACGAGCCCGCCAGGGCCGCGATCACGCGCCCTGCGGGCGAGTGCGACGAAAGGGCCCGTCCTCACCTCGGTGAGGACGGGCCCTTTCGACGTTCTCGGGAGGCGGCCCGCCACGGCCGCAGCCGACGGGACGCCGGCCCGCGCAGGAGCGGAGAGGTGCCCGACGGCGCCACTCCCCCGGACGGCGCGTCAGATGCCCTCGACGACCGTCGTCGTACGCAGTACGGTGAACTGCGCCTGGATGCGCAGCCGAAGCTCGACGGGAGCCTGCTCGTGGCACGAGCGGCGCACGAGCTGCTTGACCAGCTCCTCGGCGCTCAGCTCGGCCAGGCACGGCGAGCAGTGCGCGACGTGCGCACGCATGCGCACCTCGTCGTCGGAGGTCATCTCCGAGTCGAGGTACTCGTAGAGGTGCTTGAGCGCGTGCTCGCACTCGGTCTCACCCTCGGTCGAGTGGGGGATCGGCACGATGACCTCGTCCTGCGCCTCCGTGCCCACGTTCTGCTGACTCACGACTCACCTCCGGGGGTCTTGGCCCCCACCAGTCCTCGGTCCTTTGCGTAGTCGCTCAGGAGATCACGCAGCTGGTGCCGACCACGGTGGAGCCGCGACATCACGGTCCCGATCGGCGTGCCCATGATCTCGGCGATCTCCTTGTACGGGAAGCCCTCGACGTCCGCGTAGTACACGGCCATCCGGCGGTCCTCCGGCAGCTCCTGGAGAGCCTTCTTCACGTCGGAGTCCGGGAGCCGGTCCAACGCCTCGGCCTCGGCCGAGCGCAACCCCTGCGACGTGTGCGACGCCGCGCGGTGGATCTGCCAGTCCTCGACGTCCTCTGCCGCGGACTGCAGCGGCTCGCGCTGCTTCTTGCGGTAGTTGTTGATGAACGTGTTGGTGAGGATCCGGTAGAGCCACGCCTTGAGGTTGGTGTCCGGGCGGTACTGGTGGAACGCCGCGAACGCCTTGGTGAACGTCTCCTGGACCAGGTCCTCCGCGTCGGTCGGGTTGCGCGTCAGGCGCAGCGCCGCCGAGTAGAGCTGGTCGAGGTACACCAGCGCGTCGCGCTCGAAGCGCGCCGAACGGGCCGCGTCGTCCTCCGTGGAGGGGGCCCGGTGGGTGTCCTCGGCGTCATCGGCGCCCGAGAGGTCGCCTGCGCTGCTGCTGATCTGGTCCGTCATCGACAACGAGCCTAGTCCTCCTGCCGGTCGGGTGTCCGCCGAGAGCGCAGAAGGTGCGACCGCGCCGAACGGCACGACCTCGAGGCTCGGTGCGGCGGGGGCGCTGACGGCCGCTTCCGCTTCCAGTACACATGTCACGCTCAGCACAACCGCCGGGTGCCCCCTGGCATTCCCGCAGCCGCCTGATGCCGCGGGTCCCGCGCCTCCGCGGGGCGGGCGGAGGGTCAGGCGAGCCTGTGCTCAGTGAGGGGAGGCAACCATCGGGTGTACTCGGGCGCGATCCTCGCTAGCGTGACCGCATGACGACCACGACTCCCGACTCCCGGTTCCGCACCCTCCTGCGCGAGCAGGTCGGCCACGAGCTCGACGCCCATCAGCAGTACATCGCGATCGCCGTGTGGTTCGACGCGCACGACCTGCCCCAGCTCGCCGCGCACTTCTACCGCCAGTCGGTCGAGGAGCGCAACCACGCCATGATGATCGTCCAGTACCACCTCGACCGTGACCTGGAGATCTCGATCCCCGGCACGGGCGCGGTGCGCAACGACTTCGACTCGGTGCTCGAGCCTCTCCAGCTCGCGCTCGACCAGGAGAAGCAGGTCACCGACCAGATCGAGGCCATCTTCCGCGCGGCCCGCGAGGAGGGCGACGCCCTGGGCGAGCAGTTCCTGCTGTGGTTCCTCAAGGAGCAGGTCGAGGAGGTCGCGTCCGCCACGACGCTCCTGACGGTCGCCCGCCGCGCCGGCGAGAACCTGTTCGACCTCGAGAACTACGTGGCCCGCGAGACCATCGGGGACGGCGGAGAGTCCGCGGACGCCCCCGAGGCGGCCGGCGGAGCGCTCTGACCTGACGAGCTCACGGGCGGAGCCGGGCCGGTCCCGGCTCCGCCCTCGAACACCCCGCTCGCCGGCGCGTGCGACCCCGAGGGTGCACGCCCGGTGGCATGCTGAGCAGCGATGGGACAGGCTGGGTCGACCGGGGACGGCACCAGCGTCCCGGTGTCCGCCGCTCTCACCGGCACCCGCTCGACGAAGGAGACCCACCGATGCTGCTGCGTCACGTCGCGAGGCCCATGCTGGCCTCCTGGTTCATCTACGACGGCGTGCAGGCCGCCCTCAAGCCCGCGGAGCACGTGCGCGCCGCCCGGCGGGGCGTGAGCCTCGTCGGCCAGCAGCTCGGCGTCGAGGAGCCCCTCAGCGAGAAGCAGGTCTCGGCGCTCGTCCGCGCGCACGGCGCCGCGACCGCCGTGGCCGGGCTGTTCCTCGCGGTCGGCAAGGCCCCACGGACCGCGGCCCTCACGCTCGCGGCCCTGAGCGTCCCCCTCGCGGTCGTCAACCAGCCCTTCACCCCGAGCGACGTGCCTCGCGACGTGCGCACCCGCAAGTTCGTGGCCAACCTGGGCGCGATCGGCGCGGCTCTCATCGCCGGGGCCGACTACGAGGGTCGCCCCGGCGTCCGCTGGCGCGTCGACCGCGCCCGCAAGGACATCGACCTCGCCAAGAACGCCAAGCACCAGGTCGACGCGGCCAAGCACAAGGTCGAGTCCGTGACGGACAAGGCCACGCACGCCGTGACGGCGAGCACCCGGAAGGCGGGCAGGACGGCGCGACGCGCCGCGAGCTCGGCGACCGGTGCCGTCAAGGGCGCCGTCTCGCACTGACGGCACTAACGGCACGGACGGCGCGCCCGGCACGCCCGGCGCGGCCGACGCGTCGCTCACCGCAGCCCGACCACGACAGGTGAGCGACGCCGTCGGGCCGCGGACGGGCCCGGCCGAGGACCGGACGGAAGGCCCTTCCCGAGTCCCGGTGCCATAACCTGGGGCATGTGACCAGCGACCTTCCTGCCGCCCGCCCCGCCGAGACGACCCCCGCGCTACCGGCGTGGCCCGCGCCCAGCCGGACGGGCACGACCGCCGGTGCCCCGCTCGACGCGACCGTCGCGGTCCCGGGCTCCAAGTCGCTCACCAACCGCCTCCTCGTGCTCGCGGCCCTCGCCGACGGGCCCGGCGTGCTGCGCGGCGCGCTCCGCAGCCGCGACACCGACCTCATGGCCGCGGCGCTGCGCGACCTGGGCGTGGGCATCACCGAGGGCGACGACCCGAGCGAGCTGCACGTGACGCCCGGCGCGCTGCACGGCCCCGCCGAGATCGACTGCGGCCTCGCCGGCACGGTCATGCGCTTCGTCCCCGCGGTCGCGGCCCTCGCCGACGGCACCGTGCGGTTCGACGGCGACGAGGGTGCACGCGTGCGCCCCATGGGGCCTGTGCTCGACGCGCTGCGCGACCTGGGTGTGCCGGTCGAGGGCAAGGACACGCTGCCGTTCACCATCACGGGACGCGGCGCGGTGCGCGGCGGGCACGTCGACGTCGACGCGTCGGGGTCGAGCCAGTTCGTCTCGGGCCTGCTGCTCGCCGCCGCGCGCTTCGAGGAGGGCGTCACGCTGCGCCACACCGGCCCGACGCTGCCGAGCGTGCCCCACATCGACATGACCGTGGAGGTCCTGCGCGAGGTCGGCGTCGAGGTCGACGACTCGCGCCCCACGATCTGGACCGTCTCCCCCGGGCCGATCGCCGCGCGCGACGTGTACGTCGAGCCCGACCTCTCGAACGCCGGGCCGTTCCTCGCCGCGGCCCTCGTGGTCGGCGGGACCGTGCGCGTCCCCGGCTGGCCCGCCGTCACGACCCAGCCGGGCGCCATGATGGCCGAGCTCCTCACCGCGATGGGCGGCCGCGCCGAGCTGGCGGACGGGGTCATGGCCGTGACCGGGACGGGCGAGGTCCGCGGGATCGACGTCGACCTCCACGAGGCGGGCGAGCTCGCCCCGACCATCGCGGCCCTCGCCGCGATCGCCGACTCCCCCAGCCGCCTGCGCGGCATCGCGCACCTGCGCGGGCACGAGACCGACCGCCTGGCCGCGCTCGCGACCGAGATCACGCGCCTCGGCGGGCAGGCCGAGCAGACGCACGACGGGCTCGTCATCACGCCGCGCCCGCTGCGCGGCGCCACGTTCCGCACCTACCACGACCACCGCATGGCGACCTCGGGCGCGCTGATCGGGCTGCGCGTGCCCGGCGTGCTCGTGGAGGACGTCGAGACGACCGCCAAGACCCTGCCCGGGTTCACCGCCATGTGGGACCGCATGCTGAGCGCCACGGGATCGGCGAGCTGATGGCGCGGCGCGTCCGCGACGAGTCCGACTTCCACGACCGGGCGAGCAACAAGAACTCCCGCCCGCGGACCAAGCAGCGTCCACAGCACGAGGACGCCGAGACCGGTCTCGTCACGGGCGTCGACCGCGGGCGCTACACGCTCCTGCTCGACGAGGACCTGCCGACCGAGCGCACCATCCTCGCGATGAAGGCGCGCGAGCTGACCCGCAACCGCGTGGTGTGCGGCGACCGCGTGGACATCGTGGGCGACACCACGGGCGAGGACGGCACGCTCGCGCGCATCGTCCGTATCCAGGAACGCACCTCGACCCTGCGGCGCACGGCCGACGACACCGACCCGTACGAGCGCATCATCGTCGCCAACGCCGACCAGCTCGTGATCGTCACGGCCCTGGCCCAGCCCGAGCCCCGCACCCGCATGATCGACCGCTGCGTCGTGGCCGCCTACGACGCGGGCATGGACGTCCTGCTGTGCCTCACCAAGGCGGACCTCGCCGACGCGGCGCCGCTGCGCGAGCTCTACGAGCCCATCGGGGTCAAGGTCGTCGTCACGCGGCGGGTGCACGATGATGCTCTCGCCGGGGCCGGCACCGGCGACGGGGCTGGGCACGGCGAGCACGGCGGGCACGGCGGGCACGGCGGGCACGGCGGGCACGGCGACGAGCCCGGCCACAACGCCTCCGACGCGGCCGAGGACGCGTGGCGCATCGAGCCGCTCGAGGCCGTGCGCGCCGAGCTCGAGGGCCGCACGTCGGTCCTCGTGGGCCACTCGGGCGTCGGCAAGTCGACGCTCGTCAACGCCCTGGTGCCGGACGCGTACCGGGCCACGGGCGTCGTCAACGACGTCACGGGCCGCGGGCGGCACACGTCGACGTCGGCCGTCGCGCTGCGCCTGCCCGACGCCGACGGCAACCCCGCGGGGTGGGTCATCGACACGCCCGGCGTGCGGTCGTTCGGGCTCGCCCACGTCGACGTCGAGAACCTCCTCAAGGCGTTCGACGATCTCGACGTGGTCGCCGAGGACTGCCCGCGCGGCTGCACGCACCTCGACGGGGCACCCGACTGCGCGCTCGACGACTGGCTCGAGGCGTCCCCCGAGGACGAGAAGGCGGCGCGTACCGCGCGTGTCGAGTCGTTCCGACGTCTGCTGGCGGCGCGCACCGGTACGGTGTGAGCCATGCCGACCTACGACGACGACCTGCGCCTGGCTCACGTGATCGCCGACCAGGTCGACTCGCACACCATGTCCCGCTTCAAGGCCCTCGACCTGTCCGTGGAGTCCAAGCCGGACAACACCCCGGTCAGCGACGCCGACCGCGCCGCGGAGGAGATCATCCGCAGCCACCTCTCGCGGGCCCGCGGGCGCGACGCGATCGTCGGTGAGGAGTTCGGCGAGACCGGGCACGGCGCCCGCCGCTGGATCATCGACCCGATCGACGGGACCAAGAACTTCGTGCGCGGGGTCCCGGTGTGGGCCACGCTCATCGCGCTGGCCGACGGCGACGAGATCGTCGTCGGGCTCGTGTCCGCTCCTGCCCTGGGCCGCCGCTGGTGGGCCGCCAAGGGCACGGGCGCGTGGAGCGGGCGCTCGCTCGCGGCAGCGAGCAGGCTGCGCGTCTCGCAGGTCGGCAAGCTCGGCGACGCCTCGCTGTCGTACTCGTCGCTGTCCGGGTGGGAGGAGCGCGGCAAGCTCGACGCGTTCCTCGACCTGACCCGCGAGACCTGGCGGACGCGGGCCTACGGCGACTTCTGGTCCTACATGCTCGTGGCCGAGGGGGCCGTGGACGCGGCCGCGGAGCCCGAGCTCGAGCTCTACGACATGGCGGCACTGGTCCCCATCGTCACCGAGGCCGGCGGGACGTTCACGTCCCTCGACGGCTCTCCCGGGCCGTGGGGCGGCAACGCGGTCGCCACGAACGGCCTGCTCCACGACGAGATCCTGGGCCGCCTCTCCTGACAGGGCCGGCCGGGCGGCTGCCCCGCTGCCTGCTCGCCCTGCTGCCCGCTCGCCCGACTCGCCGGGCGCCCGGCGGACGAGAACGGACCTGAGGTCGTCATCCGGTGGATGGCGGCCTCAGGTCCGTTCTCGACACCCTGACGCTGCGCGACAGGTTACTTGGCGCGGGGGACGCTCTTGAGCTCCGACCAGTCGTACCAGAGCAGGTCGCGCTCGCTCACGCGGTCGAGCGCGGCGTCGAGGTCCTCGTCGCGGTCCTCGTCGGCGGCCGCGAAGACCTCGGCGATGTCCCTCGCGGCCTCGGGCTCGTCGACGTGGACGCACACGATGCGCACCTCGGGGATGGACGCCGTGACGTCGACCGCGCTGGGCGCGAGGTCGTCGGCAGACTCGTCGTCGCCGGGCTGGGTCAGCGCGACCATCTCGTCGGGCACCTCGACCGTGACGACGAGACGCTGACGCGGGGCGCCGACGCGACCGGCGATGAGCGCGAGGGAGTCGTCGGCGGCCTCGAGGGCCGCGGCGAACTCCAGCCCCTCCTCGTCCTCGTCGGGCAGCTCGCGGGAGAGGGCGGACGTGACGGCGTGGGCGGCTCGCGGAGCGAGGGACCAGACGGCCTCGTCGCCGGTCACGGTGACGGCGTCGAGCTCGTCGACGGTGGCGGGAACGTAGATGCGCATGGGATCAGTGTGCCGGTTCCGGGACGCGTTCGCGTGGTCCGCCCGGCGGGGCCGTGCCCGGAACGGCACCGACGTCCGTCCGGACGCGCTGCGCGAGCTCCGCGACGGCCCGACGGACCAGGGTCTCGGGTGCGTGCTCGGCGAGCGTCCTGCCCGCGAGCAGCGCCGCGTCGAGGGTCACCCGGTCGTCCGGGACGACGTGCAGGTCCGTGACCCCGCCGTACCGGCCGAGCGCCTCCCTCACCGCAGCATCGGGCCGGGGGCCGGCCGCCGAGGACCGGACCCGGTTCGCGACCACGATCCGCAGCGCCCCGCTCGTCGCGCCGCTGTCGGCGAGGTCTCCCAGTCCGCGGACGAGCCGTTGGATCCCCACCGCGTCCGAGCCGCCGACGACCAGCACGACGTCTGCCGCCGCGAGCGCGCTGAGCGTCGCCCCGTTGCGCTGCGGGGCGCGCGTGTCGTAGGACAGCAGCTCGTCCTGCTCGAGCCCGAACCCGCAGTCGATCACGGTCCAGTCGGCCAGCGCCCGGGACAGCTCCCAGACGACGTCGAGCGAGGTCGGCGGGAGCTCGGGCCAGCGCGCGGCGCGCGAGATGCCGGTCAGGACGCGCAGTCGCGGCACGACGAGCGGGGCCAGGCGTGCCAGGCCCGCGAGCTCGAGGGTGCCCTGCCCCGCGCTGCGGGCCGCCGCCGCGAGCCCTGGTGACTCGTCGAGCAGACCGAGGTGCTGGGCGACGGACCCTGCGTAGGTGTCTGCGTCGACCAGGAGGACCTCGTCGGTCCGGCTCCCGTCCGTGCCCGACGGCGCGCCTCGCCCTCGGCGTCGACGTCGCCCGCCGCTGTGCGCCCGCCGGTCGCCCGCACCGGCCAGCTCGGCCGCGAGGTGCACCGCGAGCGTCGTCCGCCCGGGGGCCCCGGTCGGACCCCAGACCGCGACGACCTTGCCCCGCCGCCGGACCCGGCCGTCGCCCGTCCCGCCCTGCCCACCGGGGACGTCTCCCGGTGGCGGTCCTCCCCCGTCGTCGTGGCGTCCGCGTCCGTGCGCCTCGTCACGGACCGTCGCGACGAGGACCGTGCTCGGGGTGTCTTCGTCGAGAACGACGTCGACGCCCACGGCGCGGAGTCGGTCCGCGACCCAGTCCTGGTCCCCTGCGAGCGCGACGACCCGCACGCCGCACGCGTGCAGGTGCGCGACCGTCTCGCGGTTGATCCCGGGGAGGTCGGCCGAGATGATCGCGGCCGTGCCCGCGCCGGCCCCGGCTGCGGCGAGGAGCTCCGTGAGGTCCGCGCACCGACGGGCCACGGAGACTCCGGACCCGGGCGCCGTGAGCGCCGTGACGACCGCGGTCTCACCGCTGCCGCGCACCGCGCACAGCACGGCGGCGACCGGGAGGGTCGCATCCGCGGTCATGCTCCACCCCCGGGGACGGGCACGACCGCGATCTCGCCCTCGGCCGCGAGCGCGGCCAGGACTCCGGGGAGGTCGTCCGTGGGCACCAGCACGTGGAGCGTGGTCGGCCCTCCCGTCACGAGCGTCCCCGAGGTCTCCGCGACCTGAGCGACCACGACCTGCGAGGCGAGCGCGTACGGCTCGCGCGCGCCCTCCCCGACACCCTTCTCGCCCGCGCCGGCCACGCTCCCGTCCTCGACTGCCGGGATGAACCAGACGTCCACGAGCGTGCCGTCCGTGACCCTGTCCGACAGCGCGGCGGTGACCGGGACCGCCACGGCGCGAACGGCCAGCTCTGCCGCCCCGCCCACCGCGGTGCGGGCCACGAGCTCACCGTCGCCCACGACCCGCAACGCCACCAGGTCGTCGGGGAGCGCCTGCCCCGCGGGGAAGTACTTCTCGTCCCCAGCCCCGAGGCGCACCTCGACGGTCCGGAGGCTGCTCGCGTCGACCGGCTCACCCGGCGTGAGCGGTCCGGCTGCGGCGTAGACGGCGACGGTCCGACCGGCCGAGGACACGGCCCACGAGCCGAGGGCGACCGAGGCGGCGACGAGCACGAGACCGAGGAGGAGGCGAGGGTCCCGCCAACCGGGGCGCCGCAGCCGGGCGACGGTGGGGGTCGGCAGCGGGTCGAGGGTGCTCGTCATGAGGGTCCGTTTCGTCGTCGGGCGGATCGGGCGGTCTGGGTCGGGCGCCACGCCCCGGAGCCGCGGGCACCCCGGGGACTGGGAGCCATCATGCCGAGCGGAGCGTGGGGATGGGGCGAGCAGGGCATCGCCTGTGGACAACCAGGACCGGTATCGGTGCCGTGAAAGACTGTGGCCATGTCACAGCGCTTCCTCACCCTCGCGGACGTCACGGAGGAGCTCAACATCTCGGCGGCCCAGGCGTACGCCCTGGTCCGCAGCGGTGAGCTCCCCGCGATCCAGGTCGGCGGACGAGGCCAGTGGAGGGTCGAGGCCAGCGAGCTCGAGGGCTACATCCAGCGCATGTACGCCCAGACGCGTACCCGCATCGACGCGGGCGACTTCGAGTCCTGACCCCCCGCCGCGTGCCGCTGCCCGCCGTCGGCGCGGCATGCACGTCACGCGACGCGCTCCCCTGCTCCCCCTGCTCCCCCTGCATCCGGTCCGCCCCTGGTCTCGCCTAGGTCTCGCTCACGCACACGAGCGCGACGAACGGGACGACGTGACTCGCCCGGGCGCCGCCCGAGGTGGCCAAGAGGTCCAGGTGGTCCTTGCCGACCCGCGCGACACGACCGTCGAGCTCGCCGGCGAGCGTCCGCACGTGGACGACGGCACGGTCTCGCATGAGCGTCCTCAGCAGGGCAGGAAGCCCGCGCCCGGCTCCCGTGCCCGAAGGGCCGCGGACGGCGTGCGTGGCGAGCCCGTCGATCACCGTGGCCGCGAGCAGGGGTACGACGTGCCGCCGGTTCCCGTCCTCGAGCAGGAACCAGTCGGACGCGACCGCTCTGACCTGTCCGGTCAGCCGCGACCCGTCGGTGAGCCGCACACCGAGCGGCGGGCCGAGCACGCTCGCGCGGAGTCGGTCCCCGAGCGTGATCGTGGCCTGCTCGGCACGCGTGAGGTCCGCGAGCACGTGGGCGTCGGCCTGGGCGTCGCCGGCGTCGAGCTGTGCCACGAGGTCGGCGAACAGCAGGTCCCAGCGCACGCCCACACCGTAGCGGCAGGCCCGGGGGTTTCGTCCAGGGGTGTCCGAACTACGAACCTCCTGTGGACAACAGAAGTGCGATCTAGTTTGATGTAGCACTATCAAACTGCATCAAACGCGATGATCGCTCCGAGCACGGACCCGACGTCGTCGTCCATCTCCAGGGGGAAGCATGGCGCACCATCCCGGATCCGGCCGCGCGAGCGCGCGGGTCGTGCCACGACAGGGGCGACGGCTGGCCGCTCTGCTCGCCCTCGCGACCGCCGCGGGCCTCGTCGGCGTCCTGCTGGCCCTGCGAGCCCTGTCCGTCGCAGGCGACCTCCCCAGCCCTCGCTTCGAGACCTATCTGGAGATCCCGCTCGTCGGCGCGGGAAGCCTGCTCGCGGCCTGGGTGTCGCTCAGCTCCGCCCTCGCCGCGTCGTGCGTCCTCGTGCGAGGCGTGGGCCGCCGGTGGGCAGCAGGAGAACGACTCGTGCTGCTGCATGCCCCGGTCCTCGTCCGCCGGCTCGCCGGCTCCGGAGTCGCGGTGTCGATCGGAGCCGGGCTCGTCCTGGGGGCAGGGAGCGCCCAGGCTGTGGAGACCGAGCCCGCGGAGCCCGCGACGAGCACCGCCGTCGTCGATCTGGGATGGCAGAGCACCGCTCCCGCGGCCACCGGCACCGCTGACCCTGCGAGCCACGGTGCCGGACCGTCGGTCGTTCCGCTCGCCCCCGCCGCAGACGAGAAGCCCGAGGCGCTGCGCTCACCCGACGAGTCTCGGGACGGGGGCACCACCGACGCCGCGACCGAGGCCGCGGCGATCGACCACGCGCCCCCCGTCCCCTCCGTCACGGACGGCGCGCCCGAGGCGGCCTCGGTGAGCGAGGCACCGCGCACCCACGACACGGGCGCCTCCGCCCCGACCCCGTCGCCCGCAGGGGCAGAGCCGGGTGGGCCGAACCCTGGCCATGTCCCGCTCAGTGGCCTGATGGGCGGCACGCAGCGCGCCGCACCCGCCCAGTCCGCCGGGGTCGCTCCGCTGGCCTCGCCCCCGCCCGGAGGCGCAACCCCGGGCGGCTCCCTGGCCGCCGTCCCGTCGTCCGTCGCGCAGACCGACGCCTCGAGCGTCTCGGTCGTGGTCCTGCGCGGCGACACCCTCTGGTCCCTCGCCGAACGAGCCCTCGGACAAGGCGCGACCGACGCCCAGATCACCGTCGAGTGGCAGCGCTGGTACGCGGCGAACCTGGACGTCATCGGTCAGGATCCGGACCTCATCCGACCAGGACAGGTGCTGCAGGCCCCTCTCACCGCCTGACCTCAGCGCAGGCACGCACGGCCCTCCGCTCCACGCCAAGAACCCCGTACACCGTCCCACCGGGCGTCTCTCGACGCGCCGGCCCTCGCCGACCCCAGGAGAACGCCATGTCGACCACCACCGTCCGCCAGCACCCCCGCACGCTCCGTTCCGGTGCGACGCCGCGACTCGCCGGCCCGGCCACCCTGCCTCGCGCGGTACCGCGGACGCCGCGCGTCCTGACCTTCGGCGGCGCTCCGCAGTTCCCGGTCGCCGAAGACCTCGGCGACAACGGTCGACCCGTGACGTCGACGCCGGACCTCCCGTTGCCGGACCCGACGTCGATCTGCTGCTCGGTCGTCCGGGCCGCGGTCGAGGTCCTGCGCGGTGAGCGTCCCGTGGCCCAGCTGCAGCGGTGGCTCGCCCCGGACGTGTTCGACGCCCTGGGGCGACGCGCACTGCTGATGCAGGGAGCGGCCGGCGTGGACGCCGCCGCGCGGCCCGTCGCGATCCGTCGTGCGCGGCTCGTGCGTCTCGGCGACACGACGGCGGAGGCCACGGTCGTCCTGGAGGACATGGACAGAGTGCGAGCGGCGGCCCTCCGACTCGAGGCCCGACGCGGCGTGTGGCGCGTCGTGGTCCTCGAGATCGGCTGACCGCCGCTCGCGGGTGTCCTCGTGGAGAGGGCTACTCCTCTTCGTTCAGACCGTGGCAGAGCTTGTACTTCTTGCCCGAGCCGCAGGGGCACTTGGCGTTGCGGGGCGTGCCGGGGAACGTGCGCCCGTCCCCCTCGACCGCGGTGGCCTCGCCGTGCAGGGCGCGGCGGGCGCGGCGCGAGCCGTCTCCTGAGACCACGGCCTGACCCGAACCGTCGTCGGACGGAGCCGAGTACTGCAGCGGCACCTGCTCGGTCGGGCCGTCGAGACCCTTCGCGATGAGCGTCGGCTCGGCCTTGGGGGCCGGAGCGACCGGCGCGTCCACGATCTCGTCGTCGACGGGTGCGTCCTCGACAGGCCGGTCTGCGTCGGCCTGCGCCGCCGCCTGGACCCGTGCCGCCTCGGCCGCCTTGGCGTCCGCCGCAGCCTTCGCCGCGGCTCCGGCCGCCGCAGCAGCCCCCGCGGCCCCGGCCGTGCCGCCGAACGCCTGACCGGCCACCGACTGCGCGGCAGCCGCGGCCGACACCGGGTTGACCGGCGACGCGTCGGGCTCGGCGACCTTGACCTCGAGGTTGAACAGGAAGCCGACCGACTCCTCCTTGATGGCCTCGGTCATGGCCTGGAAGAGCTGGAAGCCCTCGCGCTGGTACTCGACCAGCGGGTCGCGCTGCGCCATGGCGCGCAGGCCGATGTCCTCCTTGAGGTAGTCCATCTCGTAGAGGTGCTCGCGCCACTTGCGGTCCAGCACCGAGAGCACCACGCGGCGCTCGAGCTGACGCATGTTCGAGCTGCCCAGCGACGCCTCGCGGTCCTGGTAGGCCACGCGGGCGTCGGACAGGATCTCCTCGAGGATCAGCTCACGCGTCAGACGCGTGGCTCCCCCGGCCTGCTCGAGCACCTCGTCGACCTCGATCGAGACCGGGTACACCGCGCGCAGCGCCGTCCACAGCGCCTCGAGGTCCCAGTGCTCCGGGTTGCCCTCGGACGTGGCGCCGTCGACGTAGGCCGTGACGACGTCCGTGATGAAGTGCTGGACCTGCTCCTGCATGTCCTCGCCCTGGAGCACGCGGCGACGCTCGTCGTAGATGACGGTGCGCTGGCGCGAGAGGACGTCGTCGTACTTGAGGACGTTCTTGCGGATCTCGAAGTTGCGCGCCTCGACCTGTCCCTGCGCGCTCGCGATGCCGCGCGTGACGATCTTCGACTCGAGGGGCACGTCGTCGGGGAAGCCCGCGCGGTTCATCATGGACTCGGCGAGACCCGAGTTGAACAGGCGCATCAGGTCGTCCTGCATCGACAGGTAGAAGCGGGACTCGCCCGGGTCGCCCTGACGGCCGGAACGGCCACGGAGCTGGTTGTCGATACGGCGCGACTCGTGGCGCTCGGTGCCCAGGACGTAGAGCCCGCCGAGCTCGGTGACCTCGTCGTGCTCCGCGGCCACGGCGGCCTTGGCGCGCTCGACGGCCTCGGGCCACGCGGCCTCGTACTCCTCAGGGTTCTCCGCGGCGTCGAGCCCGCGCGCGGCGAGGTCGGCGACCGCCATGAACTCGGCGTTGCCACCGAGCATGATGTCGGTACCACGGCCGGCCATGTTGGTCGCGACAGTGACCGAGCCCTTGCGGCCCGCCTGCGCGACGATCGCGGCCTCGCGCTCGTGCTGCTTGGCGTTGAGGACCTCGTGCGGGACGCCCTGCTTCTTGAGCTTCGAGGACAGGAGCTCGGACTTCTCGACGCTCGTGGTGCCGACCAGGACCGGCTGCCCCTCGGCGTGGCGCTCGACGATGTCCGCGACCACGGCGTCGAACTTGCCCTCCTCGTTCTTGTACACGAGGTCGGGCTGGTCCACGCGCTGCATCTTGCGGTTCGTGGGGATGGGCACGACGCCCAGCTTGTACGTGCCCTGGAACTCGGCGGCCTCGGTGTCGGCCGTACCGGTCATCCCGGAGATCTTGTCGTACAGGCGGAAGTAGTTCTGGAGCGTGATCGTGGCGAGTGTCTGGTTCTCCGCTTTGATCTGCACGCCCTCCTTGGCCTCGATCGCCTGGTGCATGCCCTCGTTGTAGCGGCGGCCCGCGAGGATACGGCCCGTGTGCTCGTCGACGATCATGACCTCGCCGTTGAGCACGACGTAGTCCTTGTCGCGCTTGAAGAGCTCCTTGGCCTTGATCGCGTTGTTGAGGAACCCGATGAGCGGCGTGTTGAGCGACTCGTACAGGTTCTCGATGCCGAGGTAGTCCTCGACCTTCGCGATGCCGGGCTCGAGCACGCCGATGGTGCGCTTCTTCTCGTCGACCTCGTAGTCGGTCTCCGGGCTCAGGCGGCGGACCACCTTGGCGAACTCGCCGTACCAGCGGTTCGCGTCGCCCGACGCGGGGCCCGAGATGATGAGCGGGGTACGTGCCTCGTCGATGAGGATCGAGTCGACCTCGTCGACGATCGCGAAGTTGTGGCCGCGCTGCACCAGGTCGTCGGTGCTCCACGCCATGTTGTCGCGCAGGTAGTCGAACCCGAACTCGTTGTTCGTGCCGTACGTGATGTCCGCGGCGTACTGCTCGCGACGCACAGCGGGCGTCTGACCGGAGATGATGCAGCCGGTCGTGAGGCCGAGGGCGCGGAAGACGCGGCCCATCAGGTCGCTCTGGTACTTGGCCAGGTAGTCGTTGACCGTGACGACGTGCACGCCCTTGCCCGTGAGCGCGTTGAGGTACGCGGGGAAGGTGCCGACGAGGGTCTTGCCCTCACCGGTCTTCATCTCGGCGATGTTCCCCAGGTGCAGGGCCGCGCCGCCCATGAGCTGCACGTCGTAGGCGCGCTGCCCGAGGGTGCGGCGGGCGGCCTCACGGACCGCGGCGAACGCCTCGGGGAGGATCTCGTCGAGCGTCGCGCCGTTCTCGAGCCGTTCCTTGAACCGGTCGGTCTCCTCGCGCAGCTCCTCGTCGGTCAGGTCCTCGAAGCTGGGCTCCAGCTTGTTGACCTGCTCTGCCAGGCCGGACAACTTCTTCAGGATCCGGCCCTCGCCGAAGCGCAGGACCTTCTCGAGGATCGCAGGCACGCAGTACTCCCGTATCGATCGCGCCCCCGGGCCGGACGGTCCGGGGCGAATGCGAGGCGACCACCTGGCGGCAGTCGGCTGGATCACACCACAGACCATCGTAGGCGAGTCCGGCAGGTGGGTGGGCTTCTGTCCGGTACCTGTGGTTTCGCTCTGCGGCGAAAGTGGCCGTACGCCCCGCGTGGCCTACCCGGCCGCCCCGGCGTCGACCCGCCCGACCTCGGCCGCGAGCGCCGGCGCCAGGTCCCCCGACGGCCCGACGACGACGTCCGCCATCCCGAGCCAGGTCGCCATGAGGCGGAGCTCGGCCGCGAGAGCCGGCGCGGTGTCGGCGTCGGCGTGCTCCTCACGGTGCGCCGACAGCACGCGGAGCAGCCCGGCGCGACGGTCCGCCTTGAGGTCGACCTTCGCGGTGATGCGGTCCCCCTGGAGGAACGGCAGCACGTAGTAGCCGTGGACCCGCTTGGCCGCAGGCACGTAGATCTCGATGCGGTAGTACGTGCCGAAGAGCCGTTCGAGGCGCGTGCGCTCGAAGACGAGAGGGTCGAAGGGGCTGAGCAGAGCGCGCCCCTGGGCGCGGCGCGGGAGGGCGGCGTCGCGGTGCAGATAGGTGGCCTCGTCCCAGCCGCGGACCTCGACGGGACGGAGCACGCCGTCCTCGACGAGCTCGGCCAGCGCGCGGCGCGGGGCCGGTCCCTTGAGCCGGAAGTAGTCCTGGAAGCAGCGCAGCGTCCCGACGCCGTGCGCCCGTGCCCCGATCTCCAGCAGGCGGCGGACCGCGTCCTCGTCGCTCACGGCCGGTGCGGCGAGGACCGCGGGCGGCAGGACCCGCTCGGTGAGGTCGTAGCAGCGCTCGAACGCCGCGTTGCGGCGCGCTGCCGTGATCTCGCCCGTGAAGAAGAGGAGCTCGAGGGCCCGCTTGGCGAGCGACCAGTTCCAGCCCCACTCCACGGTGCCGCGCGCCTCGCCCATGCCCTGGGCCTCGAGGATCTCGTGGACCTCGCTCGCCGTGACCGGCCCGCGCTCGGCCACGATCTGGCGGACGTGCTCCACGACGGCCGAGTGCGAGGCCTCGACCCCGCTGATCGTCCCCCAGGCCTCGGTACGGTACGCGCGCTGGCGCCACTCGAGGAGCCGGTAGGTCTCGGGCGGGACGTAGGACGCGACGTGCGCCCAGTACTCGACGAGCCGTCGCGGTGCGCGACCCGCCGCGCGGTCGAGCAGCGACACGTCGTACGGGCCGAGCCGCGAGTACAGCGGGACGAGGTGGGCCCGGGCCAGGACGTTGACCGAGTCGATCTGCAGGAGCCCCAACCGGTCCACGGTGCGCTGCACCTGACGCAGCGTGACCTGCCGGGGCGCGGCGTCGTCGGGCCGTGGGGCGTGCAGGCCCTGCGCGGCGAGGGCGACCCGGCGGGCCTGGGCGAGCGACATCGACTCGGTCTTCACCCGACCCATCCTGCCGCGCGCCCCTGACACCCGCCCGGACGCGCCGACGGGGCGGCGCCGCCTGGTCGGCGGCGCCACCCCGTCGGGTCGGCTGGGTGCGGCGGTCAGCCCGCGTCGGACGCGGTCTTCAGGCCGCCGGCGCACGAGGTGTCGAGCGCGATGACCCCGTAGCTCCAGCCGCGGCGCCGGTAGGCGACCGAGGGGCGCGCCGTCTCGACGTCGACGAAGAGGTAGAAGTCGTGGCCCACCATCTCCATCTCGTAGAGGGCGTCGTCGATCGTCATGGGCTCTGCGGAGTGGAGCTTCTGACGGATGACGACGGGCGAGTCGCCGAGCTGGGTCTCGACCGCGTCTCCCGGAGCCGCCGGGTGCTCCGGCGCGGGCCCGGGGGTCTTGTCCTCCGGGATGAACGGCCGGACGTCGACGGGCGGTGCGGGGTTGTTGTTGCGGTGGTCCTTGCGACGGTCGCTGACTCGTCGCAGCCTCTCCTGGAGCTTGTTCATGGCCAGGTCGAGTGCCCCGAACCGGTCGTCTGCTGCCGCCTCGGCGCGGACGACGGGTCCCTTGGCGCGGACGGTCAGCTCGACCCTCTCACGCACCTCGGACAGTCGGGGGTTGTTCTCGTGGGTGACCTCGACGTCGATCCGCTGGGCGGTCGGTGCGAGCTGCTCGAACTTCGCGAGCTTTTCTTCCACGTGTCGGCGGAAGCGGTCAGCCACTTCCGTGTGCCTGCCGACGACAACGATCTCCATGTGAGCCTCCGCAAAGGGTCTCGGACGCTCTCGATGCTTCCAGAGCGTCCCGTGTGGTCCTGGGTCTGGTTCCCCCGAGGGGGATCCGGAGTACCTATCACCTCCCTGCCCGAGGACCTTGCCTCGGGTCGATCGCTCTGTGGCCGCACGGGTCCCCTACCAATCGTTCCCCGTGACGACTGGTCCCCAGGTTAACCCTCCCGGTAGGTAAAGGCAGCATCTGCGGAAGATGAACTTCAGGTGGCGTGTCACCCCGCCGCGGAGGGGGCGTCGCGGCGAGCACGACCGCACCGAGGACGTCGGCACCGGCGCCTTCCAGCGCCTGCTCGCACGCCGCGAGCGTGGCCCCCGTGGTGAGCACGTCGTCCACCAGGAGGCAGGTCGCGCCAGGCCGCAGGAGGCCCTGCCGCGCCGTTCCGCGGGTGACGCGGACGCCCTGGAGGCGCGCGCCACGGCTCCTCGACCCCAGGCCCACCTGGTCCCGTCCCCGCCGCCCGCGCTGCGCCAGGACGGGGGTGGCGACCGCGTCGATCCCCGCGTCCACGAGGCCCCGGGCGACGGCGCGGGCGAGCCTCCGGACCGGTTCGGCACCCCGCGCGCGGCGCGCCGCGGCGGACGACGGTGCGGGCACGACCAGGACGCGTGACGGCGCACCTGCCCACGGTCCGCCCACCTGCCCGACGACGTCGCGCACCCAGGGCGCGACGGCCCGTCCCGCGCGGTACGCGGCCGCCTCCAGGTCCCTCGAGAGGTCGTGTCGCCCCTTGTCCTTCCACGCGACCACGATCCCTCGCAGCGGGCCGGCGTACGGCGCGAGCGCCCACACCGGCAGGGGGGAGGTCCCGTCCATGCGGTCGAGCCGCGGGGCGTCGGCCTCCCTGCGCGCCGGGGCCGTCCGCAGCACCCCGGCGCAGGCCGGGCAGAGCGCGACGTCCGGGGTGCCGCAGCCCGGGCACTCGACCGGGACGAGCAGGCGCGCGAGCGTCCGCGCCCAGCCGCGCACGGCGGCGAGCGGGCCGGTGGGACAGCCGGCTAGCGGGCCGTCGCGGCGGAGGAGGTCGGGCTGCTGGGGGCGGTCGCGCACGGCCCGAGGGTGCCAGGTCGCCGCGCACCGCGCGGGGTGCAGGACGCGCCCTGTGGACGGGGAGCGGCACGCACGGCCTGTGCACGGCCGGGCACGGCCGGGCAGGGCCGGGCAGGGCCCACAGCCTGGCCGGTCCGCACCAGCAGGGCCAGGGGGTCGTCAGACCACCGGGCGGCGAGCCGTTCCGGCCTCAGCCCGGGAACGTCGGCAGCGCGACGTTCTCGATCCGCTTCTCCCAGACCGCGCCCGACCGGCTGCGCCCGAACAGCGTCCCGTCCTGCGTGAGGACCTGGACCGTCCGGTCGCCGTCGCCCGCGCTGATCGCCGTCGCACCTGCGACCGGCGAGAGTCGCGTGGTCTCCCCTCCGACCAGGACGAGATGGACCGTCGGCGCGGCCTCCGTCTCGTCGGTGCCCAGGACCGCGAGCGTCGTCTCGTCGGCCCACACGACCTGCGAGGCCGAGGTGATCGGGGCGCCTACGCGGAAGGGTTCCGAGAGCCCCGTCGGGACGTCCTTCTCGTCGCGCACGATGCCGGCGACGTCCACCCGGGTGACCAGGCCGTCCGAGCTGACCACCGCGATCCGGGCTCCGTCGTGCGCGACCCGGATCGACTGCACGGTGCGTCCGGCCAACCACGGCGCGGCGACCGTGACGGGGTCACCCGCCTCCGCGAGGTCCCCCCGGACGACCTGCAGCGCGCCCTGCTGCGCCGTGGGCCCCGACCACACCCCACCGAACCGGTCGACGGTCGGGGCCAGGAGGTCCTCCCCGGTCAGGAGCGGGACCTCGGGCAGGTTCTTCGTCGCGAGCCGCACGAGGCTGCCCGTCCCGTCGCGGACCACGAGCGGACGCGCGTCGCTGCCCTGCGCCAGGGCGGTCGCCGTGGTCCCGGCGAGCGAGACGGCAGGGGACAACGACACCGCCTCGTCCGCTCCGCTGTCGAGCACCTTGACCTCGCCCTGAGCTGCGACGACCTCGCTCCCCTCCGTCACGGCCTTGATGGGCACGGCCCCGCCTGTCGGGGTGCTCAGCAGGTCCTCCCCGCGATAGAGGTTGACGGTGAGCGGCAACGCGTCGAAGAGCGTCGCCTCGAGCTGTGCCTTGAGCAGCGCACGGTCCTCGGGGGGCGCGAGCGAGATGGTGTCCGTCAGCCGGACCTCGGAGACTCCGCCCTCGCTCGGTACCGCGTCGATGCTCAGGCGCGTCCCCTCGGGGACCACGGGCGCGGTCGCCCCCCGGAGCCACTCGACGGGCCCCACCAGGATCTCCGTGACGGCGCTCGTCTGCCACCCCCGGTTGGGGAACCAGCGGTCGTCGGGGACCAGCACCTCGCGGTCGGCCGACGGGAAGTACAGGCGGGTCTGCCGGAAGGCGGCCTGGAAGCTGCTCTCGGAGAGCAGCAGCCCGTCCTCGGCCGTCTCGATGCGCCACTGCCCGTCGCCCTGACGCACCAGCCCGAAGGACACCGGCACGGCACCCGCCACGCCGGGGACGTCCTCGGTGTAGACGCCGCGCTTGTCCAGGGCCCCGACGACGGTGGCGCTGCCCGTGACCGTGACCTGCCCGGACTTCATGGCCTCCTTGTCGACGGTCAGGTCGAGGTCGCCGTCGAACACCAGGACCTGGGACTCCCAGCTCCAGGCGCCTGCGTCGGTGAGGAACTCCTGGGCGACGTCGAAGTCGCCCGCCGGGCCGGCCGCCTGCGCGGTCAGGAAGCCCGACACGATCCGCACCGGGTCGTCCCCCGCGACAGGTCCCCGTGCGCGCAGCCCCGGCGCGTTGTACCCCTGCACCACGTCGCTGCCGCGGATCACCGGGCCCGAGGTGGGGATCGACGCGCAGCCGGACAGCGCCAGGGCCGCCGCGACCAGACCCGCCCCGAGAGCACCCCGGGTCCTGCCGGGTCGTCGGTCGGTCATCGTTCCTCCTCGTCGACGGTCGCGCCGGGCCGGTCCGCGACGCCGTGACGGACGAACGTGAGGTTCTCGTCGGGCAGAACGGGCAGGGCCGAAGGGCTCGTGGTCCCCTCCGTCGGGTCCTCGACCCGCTCGATCTGCCCGGTCGGCGGGCGGAAGCCACGTCCGCGGGTCGGGTCCTGCGGGACCAACGGCAGGGGCGACGCCTCGAGCCGGATCCCCGCGCGCAGCGGGAGCGTGAGCCGGAAGGCGGCTCCCTGCCCCGGACGACCCCAGACCTCGAGCCACCCGCCGTGCAGGTGCGCGTCCTCGAGCGAGATCGCGAGGCCGAGCCCTGTCCCGCCGGTGGTGCGAGCACGTGCCGGGTCGGCCCGCCAGAAGCGGTCGAACACGTGCAGCGCCTCCTCCTGCGTCATGCCCACACCGTGGTCACGGACCACGATCGCGACCGCATAGCGGTCGTGGGCGACCGTGATCTCGACGGGCTTCTCCTCGGCGTGCTCGATCGCGTTGACCACGAGGTTGCGCACGATGCGTTCGACGCGGCGCGGGTCCACGTCCGCGGTGACGGCCCCGTCCGGGAGGTGCACCGACATCCACACGCCCTTGCGCTCCGCGAGCGGAGCGGCGAGCTCGACCGCGGCGTTGACGACGTCGCGCACGTCGCGCCGCTCGGCGTCGAGCTGGGCGGCCCCCGCGTCGAACCGGCTGATCTCCAGCAGGTCGGCCAGGAGGTCCTCGAACCTGTCGAGCTGGGTCTGGAGCAGCTCGGCCGACCGCTTGGACGCAGGGTCGAAGTCGTCGCGCGACGCGTGCAGGACCTCCCCCGCCATCCGGATCGTCGTGAGCGGGGTGCGCAGCTCGTGCGACACGTCCGACACGAAGCGGCGCTGCAGGAGCGAGAGCTCCTCCATCCGACCGATCTGGAGCTGCAGGCTCTCCGCCATCTCGTTGAACGAGCGGGCGAGCGTCGCGAGCTCGTCGTGGCCCTTGACGGGAAGCCGCTCGTTCAGGTGCCCGTCCGCGAGACGCTCGGCGACCCCCGCGGCGTTACGGACGGGCTGGACGGCCTGACGGGTCACGACCCACGTGATGAGCCCCAGGATGCCCACGACGAACACGGCACCGACGACCAGCGTGCGCTGCAGGAACGAGAGGGTCTCCTGCTCGGGCGCGAGCGTGTAGAGGAAGTACAGCTCGTAGGTGCCGACCGTGGGCACCTGGACCTTCGACCCCACGAGCACCCCGGGATCGACGGGAGAGCTCGGGTCCGACGGGTCGCGCGGGATCGCGACCGACTGGAGCTCGCGGCCGTCGCTCTCCATGACGGCGTCGCGCAGCTCGTCCGAGACGAGGCTCGCGAGCTGGTTGTCGGTGCTCACGTCGTTGAGGCGCGACGGTGCTCCCTCGGGCCGCATGAGGAAGATCTTGCGGTCGGGGCTTCCGCTCGTGCGCAGCGTGTTGTGCACGTCGAGCAGGAGCGTCTGGATCTCGGAGTCCTTGGTCTTGGACACCGAGGCCGTGAACAGGCTCTGCGCCTGCTGGATCGAGTTGGCGCTCTCGACGTTGATCTGCTCGAGCCGCTGGTCGAACAGCCCGTCCCGCATCGTGCTCGACAGGTACGCCCCGAGCGCCGCGACCGTGATGACCCCGACGACGAGCGCCGTCCCGACCACGCGCAGCTGCATCGACGACCGTGCCCGCCAGGTGAGCCGGCCGACCGCGGCGCGCACCCGTCGTCGGGCACGACGGAACGACCGCCCCACCCGAGCGCGCAGCGACGGAGCGCTCACCCGCGCGCCGCGCCCGCCTTGTACCCGACGCCGCGGACGGTCAGGACGATCTCCGGGTTCTCCGGGTCGTGCTCGACCTTCGAGCGCAGGCGCTGCACGTGGACGTTGACCAGGCGCGTGTCCGCCGCGTGACGGTAGCCCCAGACCTTCTCGAGGAGGACCTCGCGCGTGAAGACCTGCCACGGCTTGCGGGCGAGCGCGACCAGGAGGTCGAACTCGAGGGGCGTCAGCGCGATGGGGCGGCCGTCGCGCGTGACCCGGTGCCCGGTCACGTCGATCTCGACGTCGCCGATCGCCAGGTGCTCGGGGGCGGGCTCGTCCGAGCGGCGCAGGCGCGCCCGGATGCGCGCCACGAGCTCCTTGGGCTTGAACGGCTTGGAGATGTAGTCGTCGGCGCCGGACTCCAGGCCCAGGACGACGTCGACCGTGTCGCTCTTGGCCGTGAGCATGATGATGGGCACCCCCGACTCCGCACGGATCAGGCGGCACACCTCGGTGCCGTCCTTGCCCGGCAGCATGAGGTCGAGCAGGACGAGGTCCGGCTGCGTGCTGCGGAACGTCGCCAGGGCGAGGTCTCCGTCCGCACAGAACACCGGGTCGAACCCCTCGGACCGCAGCACGATGCCGATCATCTCGGCGAGAGCGGTGTCGTCGTCGACCACAAGCACACGTACCTTCATGGCCCCATTTTGCCATCGACCGCGGGGTCGTCGGTCCGACCCACCGTACGGCGTCCAGTGTTCACCCGAGCGGCCCGGCCACCGCGTCCGCCGGTCCCCCGTACTAGGGTGGTCCGCTACCGGGCCGGACACCCTCGCGGCGTCCTGCACGGCCTCACCAGGACGAGCCCACGGGCCCGACAGAACCGAGCGGGGACAGCAGAGCAGATGACGACGCCCGACGACGCCGGCACGCCAGCACCGGACGACACCCCGCGCTACGGCCAGCGCGCCCCGCAGCCGCCGGGATCGACGCCGCCCGCCGGCGGGCCGCCCCCTCAGGGCGGTCAGTACGGTCCTCCGGCGCAGCCCGGTCAGCCCGCCCCGACCCAGCCCGCGTCGAACGCGTGGGGGCAGCCGCAGTACGGCCAGCCCGGCCGGTACGGCCAGCCCTCCGGCCAGCCCGGTCAGTACGGCGCCCCCCAGTACGGCCAGCACGGCCAGCCCGGTCAGCCCGGTCAGCCCGGTCAGTACGGCGCCCCGCAGTACGGCGGGCCTCAGCAGCCCGGCTACGGTCCGCCGTCGTTCGCGGGCAAGCCCTACGCGCCCCCCGCGAACAAGCCCGGCATCATCCCGCTGCGCCCGCTGAGCCTCGGCGAGATCTTCGACGGCGCGTTCGGCGCGATCCGCGCCAACCCCAAGGTGATGCTCGGGATGAGCGCGACCGTGATCGCGATCGCGACGGTCCTCGGGCTCGGGCTGGGCGTGCTGATCAGCGGGATCTTCTCGCCCCAGCTCGCCCAGATCGAGGCGGAGCTGAGCGTCGAGATGGGCGCCGACGCCACGGGCCTCACGGAGATGTTCCCCCTGCTCGGCGCCTCGATGGTGTCATCGGTCGTGCTGGCCCTCGCGATGCCCGTCGTCAACGGCCTGCTCATCACCTCGGTGGGCCAGTCCGTGATCGGTCGCAAGGCGAGCGCGAGCGAGGTCTGGGCCCAGGCGAAGTCGAAGATCTGGCCCCTGCTGGGCTTCTCGATCCTCTGGTCGATCGCTCTCGGGGCCGTCTGGTTCGTCTACCTGCTCCTCACGGTCCTCGCGTTCACGGCGGACGTCGGCCTCGGCATCGCCGTCGCGCTCCTCGGGCTGCTGGGTCTCGCCGTGTTCGGCGGCTGGTTCCTCGTCCGCACGCTCCTCGTCCCGCCCGCCATGGTCCTCGAGGGCCAGGGCTTCGCGAGCGGCGTGAAGCGCGGCTGGACGGTCTCTCGCGGCTCGTTCTGGCGGCTGCTCGGGATCTACCTCCTGGCCTCGATCGCGGTCGGCACGATCACCTGGCTCGTCTCGCAGCCGTTCGGGATCATCGGCGGCATGCTCTCGATCTGGAGCATGTTCGCGATGTACGCGGTCGTGGCCGTGGGGTCGATCGTCACGGGCGTCATCAGCGCGGTGTTCCTCGCGGGCGTCGTCTCGCTGCTCTACATCGACGTCCGCATGCGCCGTGAGGGGTTGGACGTCGAGCTCACGGCCGCGGCCGAAGACCACGCGGGCCACGGCCCGGCGTGACCGGCGCGCTCCCTGCGTCGCTCGCCGCCTGGCAGGCGGCTGCTCCGGCGCGCCTCGGCCTGGGGGTCGGTGCCGACGTCCCGGTCGTGCCCGACGCCGACACCGCACGACAGTGGTTGAAGGAAGAGCTCCTCGACCCCGTGTACGTGGACCAGCCCTCGCTCCTGTCGCGCTTCGTCGACTGGCTGACCGGCCTGTTCACCGACGTCCGGGTCCTCGACGTGAACCCCGTGGTGGCCTCGCTCGTGATCGTCGGGCTGGTCCTCGTCGTGGCGGTTGTCGCCTACGTGGTCACGGGCCCGGTCCGCCTGTCCCGCAAGGCCCGTTCGTCGGTCGCGGTGTTCGACGACGACGAGCGCTCCGCCAAGGAGCTCCGGGCCGCGGCCGACGCCGCCGCCTCGACGGGCGACTGGCCGACCGCCGTCGTCGAGCGCTACCGCGCCGTCGTGCGTTCGCTCGAGGAGCGCGTGATCCTGGACCCGCGCCCCGGGCGCACGGCCCACGAGGCCGCGGACGACGCCGCCGTGCGCCTCCCTGCGCTCGCGGAGCGGCTCGCGGCCGGTGCACGCCTGTTCGACGACGTCCGCTACGGGAAGGTGTCGGTCGGGCCTGCGGCCGACCAGGCGCTGCGCGAGCTCGACGCGGCGACGCTCGCCACGACGCCGACCCCGCCCGCCCACCTGCTCGGGGCCCCGGAGCCGGACTCCCCCGCCCAGGTGCCCACCCCCTCCGGAGGCTCCCGGTGACCACTGGACTCGACGCACCGCCGCCCCCGGTCTCCGCCCCCGACACGTCCGCCCCGGCCGTCACGACCGCCTACGTCCCGGTGCGGGTGACGGGCGACGGCACCACGGCCAGGTCCCGGGCGGCGCGCCGGTGGCGTGCGGCCCGCTGGCCGCTCGCCGTGCTCCTCCTGGTGGCGATCGTGGCGGGACTCGCCGCGCTGTCGCGGCCCGCCGTCTCGAGCACCCCGCTCGCCCCGGACAACGCCGGTCCGAACGGAGCCCGGGCCCTCGCCCAGGTGCTCGGTGACCAGGGCGTCGAGGTCGCGTACGTGACCACGACGGCGGACGCCGCCTCGCGCGCCGACGCCGGGACGACGCTCCTCGTGACGTCCGACCTCAACCTGCTGCCCGAGCAGGTCGACGCACTCCTCGCGACCGAGGCCGACCTGGTGCTCCTGGAGCCCGGCTACGACCTGCTCGAGGGCGCGACCGACGGGACCGCGTCCCTGGGCGACGACTGGTCGTCGCCCGACTCCCTGCGCAGCCCGCAGTGCACGGACCCCGACGCGGTCGCCGCCGAGGAGATCCGCAGCACGGGCTTCGGCCTGACCGCGTCCGGACCAGGCTCGGTCGTCTGCTTCCCCGGTGACGACAGCCCGCCGGACACGGGCGCGTACCTGGTCCACGAGGGTCAGCGTCGCGTCGTCGCGTTCGACGACGCGACGCTGCTCACGAACGCCCGCGTCGACCAGGACGGCAACGCCGCCCTCGCCCTGCGTGCGCTCGGTCGCCACGAGACCCTGACGTGGTTCGTGCCCGACCTGCTGGACACCTCGTCGACCGGCGACTCCTCGGTCGGGGCGGCTGCCCTGCCTCCCTGGGTCACGATCGTGCTCGTCCAGCTCCTGGTCGTCGCCCTGTTCGCGGCCCTCTGGCGCGGCCGCCGCCTCGGACCGCTCGTGACCGAGGACCTCCCGGTCGTCGTCCGCGCGTCCGAGACGACGCGTGGCCGCGGCCGCCTGTACCGCCGGTCCCGCTCCCGCGGGCACGCCGCGGCCGGCCTGCGCGCCCACGGCGCCGACCGCATGGCCTCGCGGCTGGGCCTGCCGCGGTCGGCAGCCGCGCCCGTGCTGATCGACGCGATCGTCCGCGCCACGCACCGCCCGGCCGAGCAGGTCGCGCACCTCTTGTACGGCCCACCACCCGCCGACGACGCAGCGCTGCTCGAGCTCGCGCGTCACCTTGACCAGTTGGAGAGCGAGGTCTTCCACCCGTGACGCACCACCCCGAGGGGTCGAACCCCTATCAGCAGCCCGCGGACCGCTACGCGCCGCCGCAGCCTGCACAGCCGGAGCAGCCCGTGCAGACGGCGCCGTCCTCCGCCCACCCCCACGGCCAGGCCGAGCCCCCGGCGCAGCCGCCCGCCTACGGCGCCCCCGTCCCGCAGGCGCCCGCCGCCCCCGTCGCGCACGCCGTCGCCGACGCACCCACCCAGGCTGCGCCGTCGGGTCCCTCGCACGAGCTCCGCGCGGCCCTCGCGGCCGTGCGGACGGAGGTCGGCAAGGCCGTCGTGGGCCAGGACGCCGCTGTGACGAGCCTGCTCATCGCGATGCTCTGCAAGGGCCACGTGCTGCTCGAGGGCGTGCCCGGTGTCGCCAAGACGCTGCTCGTGCGCACGCTCGCGGCCTCGCTCGACCTGGACACCAAGCGCGTCCAGTTCACGCCGGACCTCATGCCGGGCGACGTCACGGGCTCGCTCGTGTACGACGCACGCACGGCCGAGTTCTCGTTCCGCGAGGGCCCCGTCTTCACGAACCTGCTGCTCGCCGACGAGATCAACCGCACGCCCCCCAAGACCCAGGCCTCGCTGCTCGAGGCCATGGAGGAGCGCCAGGTCTCGGTCGACGGGACGCCGCGGATGCTGCCGGACCCGTTCCTCGTCATCGCGACGCAGAACCCCGTCGAGTACGAGGGCACCTACCCGCTGCCCGAGGCCCAGCTCGACCGCTTCCTGCTCAAGCTCGTCCTGCCGCTGCCCGAGCGCGACCAGGAGATCGAGGTCCTCGCGCGGCACGCCGCGGGCTTCAACCCGCGTGACCTCGCCGCCGCGGGCGTGCGCCCCGTCGCGGGCCGCGAGGTCCTGGACCGCGCGCGCGCCGAGGTCGCCCAGGTCCAGGTCTCGCGCGAGGTCCTCGGCTACGCCGTGGACCTGTGCCGCGCCACCCGCCACTCGCCCTCGCTGTCGCTCGGTGTCTCGCCCCGTGGTGCCACGGCGCTCCTCGCGACCTCGCGCGCGTGGGCGTGGCTGTCGGGTCGTGGGTACGTCACGCCCGACGACGTCAAGGCCCTGGCCCACCCGACGCTGCGCCACCGCGTCCAGCTCCGGCCCGAGGCCGAGCTCGAGGGCGTGACCGCCGAGAGCGTGCTCGACACGGTGCTGGCCTCCGTGCCGGTACCGCGCTGAGCGCCGGCAGCCTGAAGGGATGACATGGCTCTGACGTGGCGCGCGGTCGCGCTGGCGGCCCTGGGCGTGGTCGCCGTCCTCGTGGTGCCCTCGTACGGCACCGTGCTGCTCTGGGCGCTCGTCGTGGGGGCGCTGTGCGCGCTCGACGTGATGCTCGCGGCCTCGCCGCGCCAGGTAGCGGTCGAACGGCGCGTGCCCGGATCGGTGCGCCTCACGGGGCGCACGACGTCGCAGCTCGTCGTGACGAACCTGAGCGGACGGCGCCTGCGGGCCGTGGTGCGCGACGCGTGGGCTCCTTCCGCGGGCGCCCAGCGCAACCGTCACGCCGTGGACCTGCCCGCCGGGGAGTCGGCACGCCTGGTGACCACGCTCGTCCCGACGCGGCGCGGTGACCGCGCCGCGGGCGCGGTCACGATCCGCTCGGCGGGCCCGCTCGGGCTCGCCGCCCGCCAGGTCTCGCTCGACGTCCCCGGACGGCTGCGAGTGCTCCCCGAGTTCGCCTCGCGCCGCCACCTGCCGAGCAGGCTCGCACGGCTGCGCGAGATGGACGGCCGCTCGGCCGTCCAGGTGCGGGGCGAGGGGACGGAGTTCGACTCGCTGCGCGAGTACGTGATCGGCGACGACGTCCGCTCGATCGACTGGCGGGCCTCGGCCCGCCGCGCGGACATGGTCGTGCGGACCTGGCGCCCCGAGCGCGACCGCCGCGTCCTGATCGTGCTCGACACGTCCCGGACGTCCGCCGCGCGCATCGGTGACGAGCCGCGGCTCGACGCGAGCATCGAGGCGGCCCTGCTGCTCTCGGCCCTCGCGGGACGCGCGGGCGACCGCGTCGAGCTGTTCGCGTACGACCGCGGCGTGCGCGCCAGGGTCGCGGGGGCGGCCGGCCCCCGGCTCATGCCCGCGCTCGCGGACGCGCTCGCGCCGGTCCAGCCCGCGCTGCTCGAGACCGACTGGCCAGGGCTCGTGGGTTCGGTCCACCAGCGGCTCTCGCAGCGCGCGCTCGTCGTGCTGCTCACGACCCTCGACCCGGCCGCGGTCGAGACCGGCCTGCTCCCCGTGGTCGGGCAGCTGACGTCCACGCACCAGGTGGTCGTCGCCTCGGTCGCGGACCCCGAGGTCGCTGCCCTGCGCGCGGCCCGGGACTCGAGCGCCGAGGTCTACGACGCCGCCGCCGCGGCGCGCGTCGAGCTCGAGCGCACCGCGGTCCGCACCGTGCTGTCCCGCAAGGGCGTCGAGGTCGTCGAAGGGCTGCCCGAGGAGCTCGCGCCCCGGCTCGCGGACACCTACCTCGCGCTCAAGGCGGCCGGACGCCTCTGACGCCGGGCGCCCTCACCGCACCGTCACACGGCCCGTCGAGATGCTCCCACCCCACCGCCTAGGCTGGAGGTGGAAACCCCCATCTCCCGAGGAGCACCACCGTGACCCGACCGGCCACCCCGCGCGACCGTGAAGCCCGCAACCGACGGGTCGCGATCATCGTGATCTTCGCGCTGTCCGCGACCTTCGTCATCCCGGCGCTCGGCTTCCTGATCTTCTGACCCGACCGGCCCGCGACGCCGCGCTGAAGGGGCGCCGCGCGGCAGGATGGTCCCATGACCGCCGACGGCCGCCACGGGCCCACCCTCAGCCTCGACGACCTCAACCGGGCGCTCCTGGCCCGTCAGCACCTGCTCGCCCCCGCGCCGTGGGCCCCCGTCGCCGAGGTGGACCACCTCGTGGGACTCCAGTCGCAGGCTCCGACGAGCCCCTACCCGGGGTTGTGGTCACGCCTCGACGGCTTCCGGACCGACGACCTCGCGGACAGGTTCCTGGACCGGTCGGTGACCCGCATCGCGGTCATGCGCGGCACGGTCCACCTCGTCACCGCCGACGACGCCCTCGAGCTCCCCGGTGCCCTGCGCCCTCTGCTCGAGTCCGGGGTGCGCACGGGCAGCGCGCACGCCAAGGCGCTCGTGGGCACGAACCTCGACGACGTCGCCTCGGCCGCGCGGGACCTCCTGACCGGGTCCCCCCTGACCTCGGGCGACCTGGGGCGACTGCTCGGCGAGCGCTGGCCCGACGTCCACCCTCAGCACCTGGCCTACACGGCCCGCTGCTTCCTCCCCCTCGTCCAGGTCACGCCCCGCGGGCTGTGGGGCGCGAACGGCCCTGGCACGACGACGACCTGGACCACGGCCGACGCCTGGTTCGGACGGCCGAGCCGCACGCTCCTCGACCCCGACGAACGCGCCGCTGCGCTCGTGCGCCTCGTCCGCCGCTATCTCGCGGCGTTCGGCCCCGCGACCGTCATGGACGCCCAGCGGTGGGCCGGGCTGACGGGCCTGCGCGACGCCGTCGGGCGGCTGCGGCCCGAGCTCGTGACCTTCACCGGGCCCGACGGGAAGGAGTACCTCGACCTGCCCGACGCCCCGCGCCCCGGTGCGCAGGCCCCCGCTCCCCTGGTGCTCGTGGCCGAGTTCGACAACCTGGTGCTGGGTCACGCGGACCGCACGCGCGTCGTGGACGACGTCCGCCGCAAGGCCATCACGACCGTCAACGGTCAGGTGCCCGGGACGGTCCTCGTGGACGGCTACGTGGCCGCGACGTGGAAGGTGCGCCGCACCGGGACGCGCTCGGCCACGACGCCCGACGCCGTCGCGCACCTCGACGTCGTCCCGCTCGGGCACACGTTCACGCGCGCGCAGCGGGCCGCGCTCGACGCACGCGGCGGTGAGCTGCTGCGGTTCGTCGCACCCGAGGCGTCCGAGCACGTCGTCACCGTCGCGGGCACGTAGCGCGGCCTCGGCGGACCCGGACGGCTCAGGCCGCGACCGGCGCGACGTCCCCCGCAAGGTCGGCCGAGAGGTCGCCCGTCTCCCCCGCCAGCACGGCCCGGCGCCCGAGCACGATCGTGTACGCCCAGAACGCCGCGAGCGCGATCGCCCCGATGACGATCTTGAGCCACCACGCCATGCCCGACCCGGTGACGAACCCCTCGATCAGCCCCGAGACGGCCAGCACCACCACGAGCCCGATCACGACCGTGAAGAGCGAGCGCCCCTCTTCCGCGAGGGCGCGCAGGCGAGGGCGGGGCCCCGGGTCGACCATGGTCCAGAACAGACGCAGCCCTGCTGCCCCGGCCACGAAGATCGCGGTGAGCTCGAGCAGGCCGTGCGGGGCGATGAGCGTGAGGAAGGTGTCGAGCTCGCCGTAGGACGCCATCATGCCGCCCGTCGAGCCGACCGCCACGGCGTTCGAGAACAGCAGGTACGCCGTGAAGACCCCCGTGATCCCGAACGCGACGCACAGCGCGGCGAGCCACGCGTTGTTGGTCCAGACCACGGCGGCGAAGTCCACCCCGGGGTCGTAGTAGCTCGCGAACGCCTCGTCGACGTAGGCCTCGCGCTGGCTGGGCGTGCCCATCGAGGCGAGCGCGTCGGGGTTGGTGGCGACCCACCAGCCCGAGACCACGGCGACGAGCAGGAACAGGGTCATGACCGTCACGGTCCACCAGCGGATCCGGTAGAGCGCGGCAGGCACCGAGACGGTGGCCAGGCGCGTCACGTCGCGCCACGCGGGCTCGTGCGCGCCCGCGATACGGCCCCTCGCGCGTGCCAGGAGGTCGGAGAGCCGCGTGACGAGGACCGGGTCGGGGGCCGACGAGCGGATCGTCGACAGGTGCGTCGCGACCGACTGGTAGAGGCGGACGAGCTCGTCCGCCTCGGCGCCGTCGAGCGAGCGCTTCTTGGTCAGCTCGGCGAGCCGCGACCACTCGTCGCTGTGCACGGCGTTGAAGGCATCGAGGTCCACGCGGCTACCCTGCCACACCTTGCCCTACAGTGGGCCGGACCCCTCGTCGCGTCCTGGTCCCCCCTCCGGGCGCGGCGACGACCCCGCGACCTGTGTCGACGACCCTGGAGGAGCACGCGTGCGAGACGGCATCCTGACCGGCGAGGGAGTGGTCCTCGACGCGCGGCCCGCGTCGTTCGTGACGCGCGCCCTGGGAGCCGTGATCGACCTGGTCGCGCTCGGGATCGTGATCCTGGTCGTCCTGTTCGCCGTGGCGGGGGCCGCGCTCAACGCGGTCAGCATCGACTTCGCCCCGGCCGTGTGGATCGTCCTCGTGGTCCTGATCATGGTCGGCATCCCCACGACGGTCGAGACCCTCTCGCGCGGCCGGTCGCTGGGCAAGCTCGCGACGGGCATCCGCGTCGTGCGCGACGACGGCGGCCCGGTCCGTTTCCGGCACGCCTTCATCCGTGCGCTCGTGGGCGTGGGCGAGCTGTGGATGACGTTCGGCTCGGTCGCCATCGTCGCGTCGCTGTCGAACGACAAGGGCAAGCGGGTCGGCGACATGCTGGCCGGTACCTACGCGATCCGCGTGCGCGGCGGGAAGCCGACGTACGCCGCCATCGCGATGCCGCCCTACCTCGCCGGCTGGGCCGCGCACGCCGACATGCGCCGGCTCCCGGACGGGCTGGCCCTCGCGGTCCGCCAGTTCCTGGGCCGCGCCACCCAGCTCAACCCCGCCTCGCGCGTGCGGATCGGCCAGGAGCTCGCCGGGCGGATCGAGCAGTACGTGGCCCCCGGCCCGCCGCCCGGGACCCCCGCCGAGGACTTCCTGTGCGCTGTCCTCGCCGAGCGGCGCAGCCGGGACTGGGTCAGCGCCCAGCGGGGACGGGTGCTCGCTCAGGAGCAGGGCGAGATGCTCCACCGCCTGCCGTACTCGGTGCCCGACCCCCGGACCTGACGGGCACGTTCCGCGCTCCCGCCCTGCGCGGCGACCCGCCCGCCCTGCCAGGAGTCCCCGCCTCGAACCGCCCGAAGGCCAGCACGAGCGCGCCGAGCACGAGCGCGGCCGCACCGAACCACAGGGGCCGGCTCGCCCACCAGTCGGCGCTCCACGACGCGGGCAGGGGCGTGCCGAGCCCCAGCAGGACCACGCCGAGCACGACGAACATCGCGGTCAGGTGCCACAGGTACAGCGTCATGGACCGCCCCGCGACCCACGCCACGAGGACCGCGCCGCGCCCCTGCGCCCAGCGCACCATGACGTCGCGCACCGCGAGCGCCACGCTCACCTGGAGGACCGCGTGGGTCACGGCGAGCGCCGTGGGCGGCCCGAGGTTGGAGATCGCGTCCCCCGGCATCCCGATGAGGCTCAGCGGGTAGGGACCGGCGACGACGAGGCCCGCCATGGCCGCGAGGGCGCCCGCGGCCACGACGGCGAGCGTGCGGCGGGAGGGCAGCGCGTCGCGCCGCACGAGGTCGACGTAGACGATCCCCAGGACGTAGGGCACGGCCCAGCCGAGCAGCACGTTCGCGACGGCCACCTGCTCGACGCCCGCCGCGAAGCGCAGCACGTCGACGACGAAGGGTGCGGCGACGACGACGGCGACCGTGCGCCAGCCCCACGCCCGGTAGGCCCGCAGCAGGGCCGGGGTGACGGCGAGCAGCAGCAGGTACACCCCGAGGAACCACAGGAGCTGCGGCGCGATCCGGGCGACCTGCAGCACGGCCGTCTCCGGCACCCCTGCGACGACGAGCACGACCGCCGCCACGGCCCACGCACCGACGAACGCCGCGACCGGCTTCCAGATGCGCGGCATCCGGCGCCGCACGACGTCCCACCCCGCCGCCACGAGGCCCGGTGCGGCGAGGCCCGGTGCGGCGGGGCCCGGGCGCCAGAGCTGGTACGCGGCCGACGCCCCGGCCGCGAAGAACAACAGGGGCAGGACCTGCAGGACCCACGTGAGGGTCCACGCGCCGCCGTGCGACAGGGCGTTGCCGATCCCGAGGCGTGCGCCGTCCCACGTGACCTCGGGCATGAGCCAGTGGACGCTCAGGACCGCGAGGGTCGCGAGCGCGCGCACGGCGTCGACGAACACGTCTCGACGCGCGGGTGCGCCGGCACCTTCCCGACGGCGCGGCGCGGGCTCCCGGCGCCGGGCCGCGGAGGCCGCGACGACGGAGGGCGGGCCCGCGGGCCGCGACGGACGGACCGCCCGGGTGGGGCGAGCGGGAAGACGAGGGACGTCGACGACGGCCACGGGATGCTCCTCGGGACGAAGGGAAGTGGTTCCCCACCAGTCTCGAAAATCCCGGTACGTCCCGGAATGGGAGCCTCCCCCGAGGCCCCGGCGGCGGTCCGGTCACCCGCGCGGGGGATGTCCCCCGCAGGCACCACCGCGACTCGCTCAGTCCCGCAGGTACCTGAGCACCGCGAGCACCCGGCGGTGGTCCCCCGCGTCCTGCGGCAGGCCGAGCTTGCCGAAGATCGCCGTGACGTTCTTCTCCACGGCCCCGTAGGACAGGAACAGGTTCTCCGCGATCGCGGTGTTCGAGCGGCCCTGCGCCATGAGCTCGAGCACCTCGCGCTCGCGCGGCGTGAGGCGCGCCAGGCCGTCGTCCGAGCGTGAGGCGCCCATGAGCTGGCTCACGACCTCGGGGTCGAGCACCGTCTGCCCCGCGGCGATGCGCGTCAGGGCGTCGAGGAACTCGCTCACGTCCGCGACCCGGTCCTTGAGGAGGTAGCCCACGCCCTCGGCGCCGCCGGTGAGCAGCTCGCTCACGAACCGCGTCTCGACGTACTGCGAGAACAGCAGGACCCCCAGCCCCGGCGACGCCGCGCGCAGCGCGAGCGCAGCACGCAGGCCCTCGTCCGTGAACGACGGGGGCATGCGGATGTCGATGATGACGACGTCGGGCAGGTCGCCGAGGGCGGCGAGGCGAGCCACCTCCGCGACGAGCGCGTCGCCGTCGCCCACGGCCGCGACGACCTCGTGGCCTCGACGGGTGAGCAGGGCGACGAGCCCGTCGCGCAGGATGACGGAGTCCTCGGCGATCACGAGCCGCACGGTGGTACCTCTTCTGTGTCGATGGGTCGGCCCGGGCGCCTCGGTCGAGGCGTCCGGGCCGCTCCGCGGGTGGGGCCGGCTACACCCTGCTCGGCAGGACGACCGTGACCACGGTAGGCCCACCGACCGGGCTCACGAGGTCCAACGTGCCGTCGACCGAACGAACCCGCTCCTCGAGGCCCGCGAGCCCCGACCGGTGGCCGCGCGCGTCGGGCGTCGAGATGCGCGCGCCGCCCTGCCCGTCGTCGCGCACGCGCAGGCGCAGCCGCGACCCCTGCTCCTCGACGAGCACGTACACGCCCGTGGCGCGCGCGTGCTTGGCGGCGTTCGTCACGAGCTCGGCGACGCAGAAGTACGCGATGGTCTCGACGGCCGGCGACGGCGCGATGCCCGGGTCCACGTCGACCGTCACGGGCAGCGGGGACCGGGCCGCGAGCGTCTCGAGAGCGACCGCGAGGCCGTTGTCGAGCGCGGGCGGGTGGATGCCCCGGGCCAGCTCGCGCAGCTCGACGAGCGCCTCCTTGGTCGACGCGTGCGCGTTGTCGACGAGCTCGAGCGCCTCGGACGCGTCACCGCCCGCGGCGAGCTGCTCCTTGGCCTCGCCGAGCTGCATCGCGACCGCGACGAGCCGAGCCTGGGTGCCGTCGTGCAGGTCCCGCTCGATGCGGCGCAGCTTGGCGTCCGCGTCCTCGACGGTCTTGCCACGGGACTTCTCGAGGTCGGCCACGCGCAGGCTCGCCCGGGTGGGGCCCAGCAGGTTGACCGTCAGGAGACGGAAGAGCTGGGCGAACCCGCGCACGATCTGCGGCCACAGCCACCACAGCGCGACGCCCACGGCCGCGAGCGCCGACTGGCGCAGCGGGGTGTCGACGTACCAGTCGGGCCCCATCTGCGCGCCGCGGTGCCACGAGCCGTCGGCAGCCATCTGCGCGGGCAGGAACTGCGACCAGAACCAGTGCGTCGCGGCACCCAGCGAGACGAAGAAGAAGGTCACCGACGTGACGAAGGCGACGAGCGCCAGGAAGAAGCTCACGAACATGAACGTCATGGCCCGCCACCCGGGGCCGTCCGAGAGGTTCGACCAGAGCATGCGCCAGAACCCGCGGCGCTGCGTGTGCGGTGCGGGGGCCAGCACGTCGACCGACAGCATCGACCGCGCCATCGAGCGGTACATGCCGCCCCAGCCGCGCGCCCCGAGGACCAGGGCGCCCGAGACCACGAGGCCCACGACCGTCACGAGGATCCCCGCGGTGAAGCTCACGGTGAACATCACGTACGTGAACGCGAAGGGCGCGACGAGCAGCGACAGCCACAGGTAGCCGAACTCGCGCCAGGTCTGGCGCGAGAACGGCGCTGCCAGGAAGCCGACCGGCTCGCGCAGGTCCACGTAGCGGGGGTCGAGCCCGCCGGGGACGTGCCCGAGGTGGGACAGGTCGCCGGTGGGCGCGGCCGACGGGGTCTCGACGGACACGACCGGCTCGGCGGACGGCGCGTACCCGGGCGAGGGCACGCCGTCGGGTGCGGCGTCGCCGAGCGGCGGCTGGGGGGATGTCACAGCAGACATGGTGGCAGGACTCCTGGGTCTGGTTCGAGCGGTACCACCAGTCTTCCCGACCGGCGCCCGCACGCCCAGGGTGCGCTCCGCCGTCGTGCAGGGGGGATGTCCCCCGTCTCGTGGCGTGCTCAGCGCGCGACGGGGGTCCCGGCCTCCTCCTCGGCGGCCCCCTGCTGCCCGACGGCGCCGCCCGGCTCCCCCGGCCCGCTCACCGTCGCCGCGCCGCGCGCGGGCGCGGACACCACCTGGATCGCGATCACCAGGACGGCCGCGACCAGCGCGATGACCAGGATCGTGGTCCCGCTCGGGTAGCGCGAGAACACCAGGACGGCCAGCGCCCCCGCCAGGACGAGCGCGATCAGCGGCCAGCGCAACCTCGCGACCCAGATCTCGAACGGGTGCGGAGCGCGCCCGCTGTCGCCCGCGTGGCCACGGCTGGCGGCGCGGACCAGCCAGTTGAACCCGCCCCGCACCGCGACCGCAGACCGGCTGGGGCCCGTGAGGTAGGCGGCGAGCACGACGACCACGCCGAACGCGAACACCGCCCGCAGCGACGTGCGCAACGGGACCAGGACGGCGTCGATCAGGGCCGTCGCGGCCGAGGGTGACAGGACGTCCGACGGCACCGCGCTCAGGTACAGCGAGCGGCCGACCGTGATCCCGACCGCGAGGATCGCCATGGCGACGACGTACGCGACGCCCGCGAGGACCACGGCCCGGCGGCGCCGCCCGCGCGGGGCCGCCCACACCGCACCGGCCGCGACCAGCAGCGAGAGCCACGGCAGGACGTTCGCGGCCGTGTTGAGGAACGCCACGGCCCGCTGGGCCTTGACCACGTCCTGCGACGTGAACAGCACGAACTGCGGGTCGATCGAGGGCAGGCTCTCGACGAACGTGAATCCTCGCGCGGAGAGCCGCTTGCTGACCTCGTCGATCATGGGACCGAGCGAGAGCGTGACCTGCCCGTTCGCGTCGGCGGTGATCGCGGTGTCCCCCTCCCCCGTGAGGACGGCGACCAGGTTCTTGTGCGCCTGGCGGTTCGCGACGATCCACAGCTCCTCGAACGTCGGCGACGTGACCATGCGGTCGACGGTCGAGCGCACGAACGACTCGCCCTGGCTCGCGAGGAGCGGGGCCAGGGCCTGCACCTGGGCAGGGACCTGCTCGACGTTCTGCGTGAGCGTCGCGAGGGCCTGCGCGGTGACGGTCTCGAGGTCGATCCGTTCGAGGATCGCGTCGGAGACCTGGGTGCTGATCTCCGCCTGGATCGCCGGGTCGGACCCCAGCGGCGTGACGGTCGCGACGTACTTGTCGGTGTCGAGGATCTCGGCACGCACGTACCGCGCGAGGACCGAGCCGAGCATCAGGACGCCCGCGAGGACCAGGAGCACCGCGACGGCCGTCCAGCGGAGCCACCCGCCGCGGTGTGCCGGTGCGGCGACGACCGCCCCGGCGGGCGGTGCGGCACGCTCGGCGCGCAGGCGCTGGACCTCCGCACGCAGCGCCTCGAGCTCCGCTCGTTCGGACTCGCTGATCGTGGGCTCGCTCGGGATCGTCGCCATCGTCTTCTCCTGTCAGCGCGCTGCTGGGACCATCCTTGCGCAGGAGTGCCGGAAGCGCTCAGGGTGACGGGCCGGACCGCCGACGGTGACGCACCCGCCCGCCGCGCACGACGGGCCGACGACCCCGGGTGACCGCACGCGAGAGGCCGGGCTCCTCCCGGAACCCGGCCCTCCGCCGTCGGACCCCTTGCTCAGGGGCTCACGCGTCCGCTCAGTAGCGGTAGTGCTCCGGCTTGTACGGCCCCTCGACCGGGATGCCGAGGTAGTCCGCCTGGTTCTTCGAGAGCTCGGTCAGGCGAACGCCCAGCGCGTCGAGGTGCAGGCGCGCGACCTTCTCGTCGAGGACCTTGGGCAGGCGGTAGACCTGACGCTCGTACGTGCGCTCGTCCTCCGGGCGCTGGGCATCCTCGAAGAGCTCGATCTGGCCGATGACCTGGTTCGAGAACGAGTTGCTCATGACGAACGACGGGTGGCCCGTCGCGTTGCCCAGGTTCAGCAGGCGCCCCTCGGACAGGACGATGATCGAGCGCGCCTCCTCGCCGTCGCCCGTGGGGAACGTCCACTCGTGGACCTGCGGCTTGATCTCGGTGCGCGTGACGCCCGGGATCTGCGCGAGCCCCGCCATGTCGATCTCGTTGTCGAAGTGGCCGATGTTGCCCACGATCGCCTTGTTCTTCATCGCGGCCATGTGCTCGGCCGTGACCACGTCCTTGTTGCCCGTGGTCGTGATGAAGAAGTCGGCCTCGCCCAGGACGTCCTCGATGCGCGCGACCTGGTAGCCGTCCATCGCGGCCTGCAGCGCGCAGATCGGGTCCACCTCCGAGACGATGACGCGTGCGCCCTGGCCGCGGAACGCCTCGGCCGCCCCCTTGCCCACGTCGCCGTAGCCGGCGACGAACGCGACCTTGCCGCCCATGAGGACGTCCGTCGCACGGTTGATGCCGTCGGGCAGCGAGTGGCGGATGCCGTACTTGTTGTCGAACTTCGACTTGGTGACCGAGTCGTTGACGTTGATGGCCGGGAAGAGCAGCTCGCCCGACTCGGCGAGCTGGTACAGGCGGTGCACGCCCGTGGTCGTCTCCTCGGTCACGCCGAGCAGCTGCTCCGCGATGCCCGTCCAGCGCAGCGGGTCGGCCGCGAGCGCCCGACGCAGGACCGAGCGCACGACGTTCATCTCGTGCGTGTGGTCGGGCTCGCCCGGGAGCGTGTCCGGGGGGACCGTGCCGAGGCGCTCGTACTGCAGCCCCAGGTGGACGAGCATCGTCGCGTCGCCGCCGTCGTCGAGGATGAGGTTCGCGCCCTCGGCGCCGTTGCTCCCCGGCCACAGCAGGATCTGCTCGGTGCAGTCCCAGTACTCCTCGAGGCTCTCGCCCTTCCAGGCGAACACCGGGACGCCCTGCGGGTCCTCGGGCGTGCCGTGGGGGCCGACGACGATCGCCGCGGCGGCCTCGTCCTGCGTCGAGAAGATGTTGCAGCTCGCCCAGCGCACCTGCGCACCGAGCGCGACGAGCGTCTCGATGAGGACGGCCGTCTGGACGGTCATGTGGAGCGAGCCGGCGATGCGCGCGCCCGCGAGCGGCTGCGACGCGCCGAACTCGGCACGCAGCGCCATGAGTCCGGGCATCTCGTGCTCGGCGAGGCGGATCTGGTGGCGTCCCGCTTCCGCGAGGGACAGGTCACGGACCTTGTAACGGCCGGGGACCTCGTCGAAGGAGGCCTGGGCGGTGGGCGTGGCAGAAGACATGGTGCTCCGAACGACGGTTCTGACGGTGTCGTTCCAGACTACCGGGGGTGACTCTCGCAGCGCCGAGGGTGCCCATCGTGGAGGCCGAGGGGGCCCGACGGCGTCGCTCGCCGTCGCCGTCGGCGCACCGGAGCATCACCCTCGGCAGGCGGTGCCGTCGCTCTCGGCAGGCGGGAGCGTCGCCCGTGGGCCCTCGTCCCCGCCGGCAGTTCGCGCCCGCGCGCGATAGCAAAACTCCCTGACCACTTCAAGATCACGAAGCGATAACGATCCCGTGAATGGTCAAAACCGCGCGCTTTCAACGATTGCACGGTCAAGCATCTCCCTCGAAACCGCCATGCACACCGGCCACTCGGTAGCAATTCGTCCTGGGATCGGGCAGGGTGCTGGAGACAGATCGACCTGTCCGGGCTCGGCACCACGCCGGCCCACGACAGGTCAGCGCCCGTCGCGACTTGCGGCGGCCACCCTCCCGGGTGGCCCCCGGCGGCGGGCCTCGATCCGGTGGACCGTGACGCGCCTCGCGGCGCTGAGCGCACCGGGAGGTCGCTGCCAGGTCACCCTGGCGCCCTCCGCGGAGCGTTCCGGACCCGCCACGACACCTGGAAGGTGGCGAGACCCGCCAGCATGACCGCCAGCAGCACCAGCACGAGCACCGAGCCACCCACGAGCACCACCCCCGTCCTCATCCCGGTCGAGACCGAGCCCTTCCCCGGCGCCCACGGCGCCGACCCCCTGCCCGACGACCGGCCCGTGGCCGTGAGCGTCCGGGGCGTCTACAAGGTCTTCGGCCGCCGCCCGCAGGAGGCGGTCCGCCGCCTCAAGGACGGCGCGAGCCGCGCCGACGTCAAGCCCCTGGGCACGGCCGCTGTCATCGACGCGAGCTTCGACGTCAAGCAGGGCGAGATCTTCGTCGTCATGGGCCTGTCCGGCTCGGGCAAGTCGACGCTCATCCGCATGCTCAACGGCCTGTGGAAGCCCACGGCGGGCCATGTCCTGCTGGGCGACGACGACCTCGCGACCGTGAACGCCAAGGAGCTGCGCGCCCTGCGCCGCAGCCGCGTGAGCATGGTCTTCCAGCACTTCGCGCTCCTGCCCCACCGCACGGTCCTGGACAACGCGGCGTACCCGCTCGAGATCCAGGGCATGGGCAAGGCCGAGCGCCGCGAGAAGGCGCAGCAGGCCCTCGACCTCGTCGGCCTGGGCGGCTGGCAGGACTCGCTGCCGTCGCAGCTCTCCGGCGGCATGCGCCAGCGCGTGGGACTCGCCCGGGCACTCGCCGCCGACACCGACGTGCTGCTCATGGACGAGGCGTTCTCCGCGCTCGACCCGCTCATCCGCCGCGAGATGCAGGAGCAGCTCCTCGATCTCCAGCAGACCCTGGGCAAGACCATCATCTTCATCACGCACGACCTCAACGAAGCCATGCACCTGGGCGACCGCATCGCCGTCATGCGCGACGGTCGCACGGTCCAGATCGGCACGGCCGAGGAGATCCTGTCGGACCCCGCGAACGACTACGTCGCGCAGTTCGTCGCCGACGTCGACCGCACGCGCGTCCTGACGGCCGCCTCGGTCATGGTCCGCCCCACGGCCGTCGTGCCGCTCGGCGGCGGCCCCCGTGTCGCGAGCCGCACCATGCGCGAGGCGCAGGTGTCGGCGGCCTACGTCGTCGACCGGCAGCGCGTCCTGCGCGGCGTCGTGCGGGACGACGACGCGGTCGCCCTGCTCAAGTCGAGCGGTGACCACACGACGAGCATCGAGTCGATCGTGCACGACGGCGTCGCTCCCGTGAGCGTCGACACCCCCCTCGCCGAGCTCTTCGCGCCCGCGGCCGAGTCCCCCCTGCCCGTCGCCGTGACGGACGACAAGAACCGCCTGGTCGGCGTCATCCCGCGCGTGACCCTCCTCGAGGCCATGGTGCCGCCCACGCTCGACGACCCCGACGCCGTCGGGCCCGACGAGGACACGGACGACCCGCCCACCGGCGCAGCCGAGGGCGCGACCGCCCCGCACGACGCCGCCACGACGGAAGGAGCGGACGCATGAGCACCACCGACACGTTCGTCCCCCGCCTGCCCCTCGGTGACTGGGTCGACCTCTTCGTCGCCTGGCTCATCGCCTCGTTCAAGCCGTTCTTCGCGGTCGTCAAGGACGTCCTGCTGTCCTGCTACGACGCGCTCGCGCTGGTCCTCCAGGGCCCGCCCTTCGTCGTCGTCGCGCTCGTCCTGGCCGCCCTGGCGTTCTTCGCCAAGGGCTGGAAGCTCGCCGTCACGACCCTCGTCGGCTTCGTCGTCATCGCGAGCGTCGACCAGTGGGACAACGCGATGGCGACCCTCGCCCTGGTGCTCGTCGCCAGCGTGATCGCCCTCGCCATCGGCATCCCGCTGGGCATCTGGGCCGCCCGGAACGACAAGGTCTCACGCGTCGTGCGCCCCGTGCTCGACTTCATGCAGACCATGCCAGGCTTCGTCTACCTCATCCCCATGGTCATGATCTTCCTCACGGGCGCGGTCCCCGGCATCGTCGCGACCGTGGTGTTCGCCCTCGCCCCTGGCGTCCGCTTCACCGAGCTGGGCATCCGCCAGGTGGACTCGGAGGTCGTCGAGGCCGGCCACGCGTTCGGTTCCACGCCCGGGCGCATCCTGCGCCAGATCCAGCTGCCGCTCGCCATGCCGACCATCATGGCCGGCGTCAACCAGGTCATCATGCTCTCGCTCTCGATGGTCGTGCTCGCCGGCCTGGTCGGAGCAGGCGGGCTCGGAGGCGACGTCGTCGCGGCCCTCCAGCGCATCAACATCTCGCTCGGCTTCGAGGCCGGCCTGTCCGTGGTGATCCTCGCGGTCTTCCTCGACCGCGTGACCTCGGCGCTCAGCACCCGTTCTCCCGTCGCCAAGGCCCTCGCGGCCACCGCGGTCTGAGGCTCTGCTGCCGGGCGGCACCTGCCGCCCGGCCCACGCCGTCCAGCGCACCCGCACTCCTCCGCACCACCACCAACCCCGGCTCGACCCGCCGCACCCGCGGTCGGTCCGCCGAAGGAAGGACACCATGTCTCCCGCACGTCACCACCAGGCTCGTCGTCGCACCGCGATCGTCGCCTCCTCGCTCGCTCTCGGGCTCGGGCTCTCGGCCTGCGCCTCGGGCACCGACGCCGGCTCCGGAGGGGCCGACAAGGACATCACGATCGCGATCCACTCGGGCTGGGACGAGGGCATCGCGGTGTCGCACCTGTTCAAGGCCATCCTCGAGGACGAGGGGTACACGGTCCGCACCGAGACGGCCGACCCCGGTGTCGTCTACACGGGCATGGCCGGGGGCGACTTCGACGTCAACTTCGACATGTGGCTGCCCCTCACGCACGCCGACTACAAGGAGCAGTACGGCGACGACCTCGAGGACCTCGGCTACTGGTACGACGACGCCAAGCTGACCGTGGCGGTCAACGAGGACGCCCCCGTCGACAGCCTCGCCGAGCTCGCGGCGAACGCCGACCTGTTCGGCAACCGCATCGTCGGCATCGAGTCCGGTGCGGGCCTGACCCGCATCACGCAGGACGAGGCCATCCCGACCTACGGCCTGGACGACATGGACTTCGTCATCTCCTCGACCCCGGCCATGCTCGCCGAGCTCAAGAGCAAGACCGACGCGGGCGAGAACGTCGCCGTCACGCTGTGGCGCCCCCACTGGGCCTACGACGCGTTCCCCGTCAAGGACCTCGAGGACCCCGACGGCGCCATGGGCGAGGCCGAGAAGATCCACTCGGTCGCCCGCACCGGCTTCACCGAGGACCACCCTGACGTCGCGTCCTGGATCTCCGCGCTCACGCTGAGCGACGAGCAGCTCTTCTCGCTCGAGAACATCATGTTCAACGAGAACGACGGTACCGACAACGACGCCTCGGTACGCGAGTGGCTCGAGGCCAACCCGACGTTCGTCGACGACCTCAAGGCCGCTGCGCAGGCCTGAGCCTCCTCGGGACGAACACGACAGGCCGGCATCCCGTGCGGGTGCCGGCCTGTGGTGCGTCCCAGGCCCGACGGCGGAGGTGGGCCCGCGCACGGCGCCCACCTCCGTCGTCGGGCGCCTGGCGTCCGCACCTCAGCCCGGGGTCGCCCCACCCGAGGCTGCGGGCTCCGCCCGGCGCAGGTCCGGCTCGAGGTAGATGGCGCGCGCGATGGGGACGGCCGCACGGACGCGTTCCTCGGCGGCGTCGATCGCGTGGGCGATCGACGCCCCGTCGGCAGTCGCGGTGACCTCGATCTTGGCCGCGACGAGCAGCTCCTCGGGTCCGAGGTGCAGCGTCTTGAGGTGGATGACCGACGCGACGCCCTCGCCCACCAGGGCGCTGCGGATCGCGGCGACGTCGTCACGGCTCGCGGCCTCGCCGAGCAGGAGCGACTTGGTCTCCACGGCCAGCACGATCGCGATGAGGACCAGCAGGATGCCGATGCACGCGGTCCCCGCTGCGTCGTACCGGCCGTCGTCCGTGACCAGGGTCAGTCCCACCCCTCCGAGCGCCAGGACCAGGCCGATCAACGCACCGAAGTCCTCGAGCAGCACCACGGGGAGCTCGGGAGCCTTGGCGTTGCGGACGAACGAGGGCCAGGACTGCTCGCCGCGCACGGTGTTCGACTCGCGGATCGCGGTGCGGAACGAGAACCCCTCCATGCCGATCGCGACCAGCAGCACCGCGATGGGCACCCACTGCCACTCGGTGATGGGGTGCGGGTCCTCCCACTTGTGCCAGGCCTCGTACAGCGCGAACAGGCCACCGACCGTGAACAGCACGATCGAGACGATGAACGCGTAGACGTAGCGCTCGCGGCCGTAGCCGAACGGGTGCTCCTCGTCGGCGGCCCGCCGAGACTTCTTGCCGCCGAGCAGCAGCAGCGCCTGGTTCCCCGAGTCGGCGAGCGAGTGGACGCCCTCGGCGAGCATCGACGACGCTCCCGTGAGTCCCCAGGCGACGAACTTGGTGACCGCGATGCCCATGTTCGCGAGCAGGGCCGCGATCACCGCCCGGTTGCCTCCGTGAGCTGACATGGCGTGGCTCTCCTTCGACTCGGCCGGCCCTGGTCCGGCCCGTGACGCGTGCTCGGTCCAGCATCGCACCGCACGCTCCGGGGAGGGACGCGGAGCGTGGGACACGCCGCGAGCCCGGTACCCGTCAGGGGTACCGGGCTCGCGGTCGTCGTCCGGGGACCAGCTGCGGGGACTAGAGGGCCCGCGCGTCGCCCTCGAGCAGGACGGGGATGCCGTCGCGCACCGGGTAGGCGAGCGGGCGCTCCGGGTCCGTCGAGCGGAGCTCGGGGCTGCTGTCCGGGGCCGTGCCGTCCACGAGGGTGGCTCCGGTCACGGGGCACCTCAGCGCCTCGCGGACCCACGGGTCGAGGGTGACCGGCCCGGGAGTGCCCGATGTCGTGTCGTCGCTCATGTGCTCGCCTCAGCTCTCGGTGTCGGTGGCGCGGTTCTCGGCGGAGCGCACGAGCGACAGGACGTCGTCCCGCACCTTCTCCATGATGTCCACGTCGGCCGCCTCGACGTTGAGCCGCAGGAGCGGCTCGGTGTTGGACGCGCGCAGGTTGAACCACCACTGCGGGTGCGATCCCCAGTGGGAGACCGTGAGCCCGTCGAGCTCGTCGACCTCGACCGGTCCGGCCCCCTCCTCGGTCACGTACGCCTGGACCACGCGGGCCCGCGCCGCAGGGACGTCGTCGACCTGGGAGTTGATCTCGCCGCTCGCGGTGTAGGGCTCGTAGACCTCGCCGAGCGCGGACAGCGGGTGCTCCTGCCCGCCCAGGGCCGCGAGCACGTGCATGGCCGCGAGCATGCCCGTGTCCGCGAAGAAGAAGTCGCGGAAGTAGTAGTGGGCGCTGTGCTCGCCGCCGAACACGGCGTCGTTGTCGGCCATCTGCGCCTTGATGAACGAGTGGCCGACGCGGGTACGGACGACCTCCGCGCCCGCTGCGGTCATGAAGTCCGGGACGGCGCGCGACGTGATGAGGTTGTGGATGATCGTCGGGACACGGCCCGCGGCCTTCTCGCGCTCGACCTCGCGCAGCCCCACGAGGGCCGTGATCGCGGACGGGGAGACCGGGTCGCCGTGCTCGTCGATCACGAAGCAGCGGTCGGCGTCGCCGTCGAACGCCAGGCCCAGGTCGGCGTCGTGCTCGACGACCGCGGCCTGCAGGTCCACGAGGTTCTTCGGGTCGAGCGGGTTGGCCTCGTGGTTGGGGAAGGTCCCGTCGAGCTCGAAGTACAAGGGCACGACGTCGAGCGGCAGCGCCTCGAGACCTGCCGCGGTCCCCAGGACGGCCGGCGCCGTCAGGCCGCCCATGCCGTTGCCCGCGTCGATGACGACCTTGAGCGGGCGGATGCCCCGCAGGTCCACGAGCGAGCGCAGGAATGCCGCGTAGTCCGCGAGCATGTCCCGGTCGGTGATCTCGCCGCGGTCCTCGACGGGGGCGGGCAGCTCGCCGTCGAGGTACTCCTGGGCCAGCTCGCGCACCGCGACCAGGCCCGAGTCCTGCCCCACGGGGCGCGCGCCGGCACGGCACAGCTTGATGCCGTTGTAGACAGCGGGGTTGTGCGAGGCCGTGAACATCGCCCCGGGGACGTCCAGCGCGCCCGAGGCGTAGTAGAGGCCGTCGGTCGAGCACAGACCGATCCGGACGACGTCCACCCCGGCCTCCGCGAGCCCCTGGGCGAACGCGTCGACCAGCTCGGGCCCGCTGTCGCGCATGTCCCGCCCGACGGCGACGCGCGGGCGGGCGGGCGATCCCTCGGCCCCGCTCACCTCGGGGAGCACGACGACGCGTGCGAAGGCTGCGCCGATCGCTCGGGCAACCTGCGGGTTGAACTGGTCCGGGACGGTGCCGCGGACGTCGTAGGCCTTGATCAGCTGGGTCAGGTCGATGCTCGTCACGGAGACAGCGTATCGGTGCGGGCGACCGACCGACCGAACCACGCACCGCCTGCTGAGGAGTGCCCGGACCCGCCCGCTCGGCCGAGCACTCCGGTCGGGGGGCCACGCCGTCACGCGGCGCCGCCTGACGGCGTGGCCTCGGCAACACACCATCGGGCCCGTGGAGATACTGCGACGGACCCCCTATCCTGGCTCGACGCCCTCTCACCACGGCCGTCGCCGACAGCGGGCACCACACCCTCCGGGGCTCTCCCCAGAACGAACGGCAGCGCAGAAGTACATGATCGATCGTCCGAGGCACCTTCAGAACACCGTCCAGCACTACGACTGGGGCTCGCGCACCGCCATCCCCGAGATGCTGGGCGACCAGCCCGACGGGCGGCCGCACGCGGAGCTGTGGCTCGGCGCCCACCCCAGCGGCTCGTCCCGTCTCGTCGGTGAGGACCTGACGCCTCTGCAGACGGCGATCCTCTCCGCTCCCGAGCGGACGCTGGGCGCTCGGGTGATCGACGAGTTCGGCCCCCGCCTCCCGTACCTGATGAAGGTCCTGTCCGCGGAGAGCGCCCTGTCGATCCAGGTCCACCCGCGACCGCACGACGCCCGTGCGGGATACAACAGCGAGAACGTGCTCGGCCTGCCGCCCGGGGACACCCGCCGCAGCTTCCACGACGACCAGCACAAGCCCGAGATGATCGTGGCGCTGAGCCAGTTCGACGGGCTTGCGGGCTTTCGTCAGCCCCGAGCCATCCTGCGGCTGCTCGCAGGGCTCCCTGGCCGGCTGGTCGCGACCATGCGGTCGAGCCTCGAGGAGGACTCGACGGCGGAGGGCATGCGGCGCGCCTTCTCCTGCCTGCTGGACGCACGAGGATCGCTCGACGTCGGCGCCGACATCGAGACCACGCTCGAGGGCATCCGCGGGCGCGTCGCGACGTCACCGTCGACGCGCGCCGACGCGACCGTGGCGATGCTCGCGAAGCAGCACCCGGGCGACCCCGGGGCCCTCGCCTCGTTGATGCTCAACCGCTTCACGCTCGAGCCGGGAGAGGCGCTCTTCATCCCGTCCGGGGAGATCCACGCGTACCTCTCCGGCACAGGGGTCGAGATCATGGCGAGCTCGGACAACGTGCTGCGCGCGGGACTCACCACCAAGCTCGTCGACACGGGAGCGCTCCTCGCGTGCGCGTCCTTCACGGCCCGCCCGCCCGTCGCCCCCACGTGCACCGCTTCCGGCGAGCACCACGAGGTTCGTCACTACCGCGCGCCCGTCGCCGAGTTCGCGCTCGTGGTGGCCGAGTCCTCGGTGGACGACGACATCGCCCTCCCGTCCGAGGGACCGCGCATCGTGCTCTGCCTCGACGGCGCCGTGGCGCTCTCGACCGGCGGCGAGGACTTCACGCTGGAGCAGGGGCAGTCCGTGTTCGTGCCCCACGTCTCGGGCAGGACGACGGTCCGGGGAGACGGCCAGATCGTCTGCGCCTACGTCCCCTGACGACGAACGCCCGTGGGAGCCTCAGTCACCCTCGGCACGCAGCACCCGCAGGTGACCGCGCCGCCCGACCTCGGTGACGTCGTCGGGCTCGGGGCCGGGGCGCGGACGGCCGGCCTCCCGGACGGCCTCGGCGAGCGCCGAGAGGTCGTCGGCGCTCGGGCCGGTCTCGACGAAGTGCTGCGCGAGGCGCACGACCTCCCAGCCGCGGGGCGCGGTCAGGCGCTCGGCGTGCTCGGCGCACAGGTCGTAGCTGTGGGGCTCGGCCAGGTGGGCCAGGGGCCCGAGCACGGCGGTCGAGTCCGCGTAGACGTAGGTGAGGGTCGCCACCGAAGCACGGGTGCATGCGGTACGCGAACACTGTCTGACGGATCTCACGCGCTGACACTACGCCCTGAGCGGTGGTCGCGGTGCCATACACGCCGTGCGGCAGGTTCGCACGTCGTGCTCAGGGCGCCGGGACCGCGGTTCGTCTAGGCTCGGAGGCGTGCCCGGTCATTCGCCCTCCCCCGCCCCGCACGGCTCGCGCCGTCGCCCCGAGAAGACGTCGACCGACGCCCCGGCGCCGCTCGTCGCCTCGCTGCGCATCCCCGCCCGCGGCCCGGACCTCAACGACGTCGGGCCGCACCCACGCCGCCGGGACCGCCGAGGTCGAGGAATCCGCGGACCGCTCCTGCCGCCCTCGGCTCCGGCGAACCGCACCCGCGGAGAGAGGTTCGACGAGCAGGTGATCGCGACCATCGGCCTGATCGAGCGAGGATGGTCGCGGCAGCTCCACGGCACCGAGTTCGCGGTCGAGGACGTGCCGCCCTCGGACCCGGCCCCCTGGGAGGACGCAGGGGTCCCCCTCGGGCGCTACTTTCCCGCCGACGCGGGACAGCCGGCCCGCATCGTCGTCTACCGCCGCCCCGTCGAGTCCCGGGCGTTCGACGACGACGACCTGGCCGACCTGGTGCGCGACGTCGTCGTCGAACAGGTCGCGCACATGCTCGCGCGCACGCCGGAGGAGATCGACCCCCGCTACCAGCGCGGTCGCTGAGTCAGTCGGGCAGCCCCGCGGTACGCGTGGCACGGACGTCCACGCTCCCCTGGCTCTCGGCCGCAGGGACCGGCAGGAGCACGGACACCAGGGTGCCCGGCGCGCCCTCCGGCGCCCCGGTGAGCGGGGCTCCAGCCGTCGCCAGGACCGACCAGACCGGCTCCGACCCACCCTGGTCGGTACCCGCCTCGTCCTCGCGCGCATCGAGCGTCAGGACGGCGGGGTCGACGCCTCCACCCAACTCGACGGCGCCGAACGTGACGGTCGACCCCGCGGGCACGTCGAGCGCCCTCTCCCCGAGCAGGACGCCGTCCGGCCCGTAGGCGCGCAACGTGCCCCGGAAGGCACCGGTCGGCTCGGAGTCCTCGGACCGCTCCCGAGGGACCGCACCCACGCGGACCACGCTCGACGTTCCGGGCACGAGCGTGACGGTGCCACGGTCGCGCGTCCGGTGGGGGCGGGCGGGCGCGGCGTCCTCCTCGGAGGCGGCTGCGGCGACCGCGGTCGACGCGATCCACGCACGGTCGACCTGCGCCGCGCCCGAGGGCGAGTCCTCGGCGGCGTCGCCCGCCCGGGCCTCGACCGCGCCCGCCACGACGGGCACCGTCGAGTCCACGACGACGGTGTAGGACCCGGCGGGCAGACCGCCCAGGGACTGGTCCGTCACGACCCCCGGCGCGAGCTCGACCTGCTCGCCACCACGTACCCGCACCCGACCGTCGGCGCCGTAGACCGTCAGCGTCGCCGTCCCCGACTCGGCACCCGGCGCGAGAAGCCTGACCTGGGGCGCCAGCACGTCGTCGACGGCCTCGCCCGAGCTCGTGAAGGAGACGGCCGTGCCGAGTGACGGCGCGGCCCCGGGGACGACGTAGTCGACGCCCAGCGGCACGAGGCCGGCCAGCGTGCTGTGCTGCAGGTAGGCCGCGACCGTCCCGCCGGTCGACTCGACGCGGACCGCGAGCCGCCGCTGCTCGGGCGCGGCCGCCTCGACCAGCGTCATGACCTCGCCGCCGGGCGGGACCAGGTACTGGCCACCACCGCTCAGGACGACCGGACCGCCAGGACCCCACACCTCGATCCGCACGGTCGCGGGGGTGCGGCCGGGGTTCTGGAGCACGAGCTGAGCACTGCTGCCGACCTCGGTGCTCCCCCCGACCAGCCAGTGGTCGATGTCCGGGGTCGCGCAGCTCGCGGCCGCGAGCCCGCGCAGGTCGCCCGCAGTCGTCGTCGACGCCACGGCGGCGGCGACCCGGGTGTCCACCGGCATCCCGGCACCCACCCGCAGAGCCTGCCCGTCGGACACGTCGGCCAGCGAGACCACCGTGGCCCCGGAGTCGTCCTGCTCGAGCGGTGCCGAGTCGAGCGCCTCGAGCCCCGTGAGCGTCACGGGCGTCTCGCCTGGTCCCCCCGTCGCCCCCGCACCGACCACCCCGGCGCGGAGCACGGTCGTCGTCTCGACGGGCGCGGCGCCGAACTGGGCGTCGCCCACCTGGGTCGAGTCCGCCAGGCGGACGGGGGCGGGGCACACGAGCGTCCGCTCGGGCGTCGACGCCTCGATCCGCTCGACGTCAGGCACGGCCCCGGCGACGGACCCGAAGTCCCCCGGCAGCCCGACGGCGGCCACGGCCCCCGTGAGGGCGACGGCCAGCAGGCCGGTGCCGATCGTCGCGACCCGGCGGAGCACGGGACGAGGTCTGGAAGATCTGGTGGTCACGGGCACTACCTCGTTCCGGTCCGACGACGTCCCACCGGTACGGCGAGGAGCACGAAGATCAGCAGGGTCAGCCCCGCCACGGCGAGCCAGGGCGGCCGGTGCGCGGGGACGAAGTCGATCGACAGGGAACCCGCCTCGGAGCCGAGGAGGAAGGCCTGGCGTCCGTCGACCTCGGCGCGCTCGAGGACGCGCCCGTCGAGCGTCGCGACCCACCCAGGGTCCGCGGTCTCGGCGAGCACGATCGCGCGCTCGGCACCGCCCGTCTCGACACGCGTCTCGACCGACTTGTCGTCGGCGGGAAGGAGCCGCTCGACCACGACGGGCCCGGCCTCGTCCTCCTGGCCGGAGGTCGGCACGGCAGCGACCACCCGCGCCCACGCCGGCGCGTCCGTCTCCAGCGGACCGGGAGCGACGCGCCACAGGACCGACGTCTGGCCCTCCGTCACGCGCTCGAGCCCCGGCACCATGTCGAGACGGGCCACGAGCTCGGCGCGCTCACGCTCGGCGACGGCGTCCTCGGTCGTCGAGGTCGGCAGCACGACGGCCCCGACGCCCAGGTCGCCGAGCTCGCGCGCCGCACCGGCAGCACTCCCCGTCGCCATGCCTGCCACGACCGCGGGCAGGTCTCCCTGCGCGTACGCCGGGTCGGTCATGGCCCGCGCCTGCACGACGCTCGACGCGTCGATCATCTGCGGGCCGTCCCCTCGCAGGAGCGCGTACTCGAGGACGCCGCCGGGGGCGAGCTCGAGCGACAGGACGCGCACCTCGCGTTCGGAGTCCTGCATCTGCTGGCCGACCTTGGGGACCACCGGCTCGGTGGCGACGACCAGGTCTCCGACGGCCCCGTCGCGATCGGTGGCCGCCATGGTCCACGACGCCACCGATGCGACAGGGACCACGACCGCGACCAGCGCGAGCAGAGCGACGCTGCCTGCCCGCCACCCGGCGAGCGTGCGCTCCCGTCGCTCGCCACGCGGGCCCTCCTCGGAGGGAGACTGCAGGCCGACCGTGCCTGCGGACGACTCTCCGGACGTCTGCGCGACCTCCGCCTCCGGGATCGCGACCGGGTCGCCCTCCGGGGCAGGCCGCCGAGCGGTCCGCAGCCCGGGAGCACCGAGCAGAGCAGCGCCCAGCAGCCCCAGCAGGACGACCGAGACCCCGGCCCCGGGCCAGCCGTGGACGGGCCCCTCGGCCGAGCCGGCGACCTCGATCGCCCCGGTGACCACGGCGGCCGCGAGGCCCAGCGCGGCGATGAACCATGCACAGGCCACACCCGCCACCCGTGCGCGGAAGAGGGCGAGCACGGCCAGCACGGCCACCAGGGCTCCCGTCGCCATCGGCGCGAGACGTGCGACCTCACCGAGCACACCGCCGTCCAGACCGAACCACGGGGCACCCGTCACCGGGAGGCCGAGCAGCTGCTGCCAGGCCGGTGCCGCGTCGGAACCGACGGGCACTCCGGGCCCGGTCGCCAGGAGGCGCCACCCACCGTCCGTCCAGGTGGTGCCGATGCGGTACCAGAAGGGAGCGAGGAGCACGAGCGAGGGAAGCAGCACCAGGAGCAGGTACCGGCGGTGCTGACGGGCCGCCACCGCGACCACGCCCAACGCCAGGACGAACACCGGGAGGAGGATCGGGGCTCCGCACACCGCGACGAGCAGGGCGAGCCCGGCGGCTGCCGCCGCGCCGACCGATCCTGGCCGCTGGCGTCGAAGCGCACGGCGCCCCGACGGGTGGACACGGCCGGGTGCCCCCAGGGCGGGGCTGAGCTCGTCGTACGCCTGCACCCCGAGGGCACGCAGGATCCCCAGCGCGGCCCAGGGAAGGGCGGCGTGCGCGACGAGGGCACCGAGCCGCCCGTCGCCGAGCGCGAGGACGAAGGAGGGGGCCGCCACCCACACGATCGCCGCCCAGGCGCGCAGCGAGACCGAGCGGGTCACGCCGCCCGCGGCGAACCAGGCGCCCAGCCCCGCCACCACGAACGACAGCACCACCATGACGCCGACCGCCGGCTGCAGCGACCCGCCGCCGAGCAGCGCCAACGGGAGGAGGAACGTCGTGAAGGGGTCCGCAGGTGCGGGCGCTCCCAGCCCGTCCGCGACCCAGCCACCGGTCGCCGCCTGCCAGATGGCCGCGAGGCTGCCGTCCGCCGGGAGGAGCTCGCCACCGACGAAGCGTCCACCCGCGGCAAGAGCCCCCAGCACGGACCCGAAGACGGTCGCGGTCAGTGCGAGGAGGCCGAGCGTCAGCAGCCCGAGCATGGCCCGACGCCGACGACCGATCGCGCGGAGCTCGGCCCGCTCGAGATCCGTGGGAGCCGTCGAGACCCGGTGCTCCTCGGCGTTCGCCAGCCGGTGGTCCCGGCGCTCCCCGAGGACGTCGCGCCAGGAGCCCTGGAGAGGTGTCAGCGCGCGTCGGGGAAGGACGCTCGTGCGGCGGACCGCCCGGCGAGACCTGGCGAGCGCGGGGAGCCGCACGACGGCCCAGAGCGGCGCCAGGAGCTCGTCCCGCGCCTGTGCCGGTCGCTTGATCGCGAGACGGTACATCGCCTGGAACGGCGCCCACAGGATCATGGCGAGCACGGCCGGCACGAGCATCGGCCACGCGACGCTCACGAGCCGGTAGTGAAGGTGGCTGCGCCGCCGAGGTCCGTACGACGCCTCGACGTCCGGCGCCCGGGACTCGTCCTCGTCCTCGTGGCGCCCCTCGTCGCGCAGGTCGAGGAGCGACGCCTGCGCGTGCCGGACCACGGCACGCGGCACGACCACGACACGGTGCCCCGCGAGGCGCGCGCGGCGGCAGAAGTCGAGCCCGTCACCGAACACCCCGTACTCGGGGTCGGTACCCTCCAGCGCCTGCCAGACCGACGTGCGCACCAGCGCCCCGGCGAGGCCCACCGCGAAGACGTCCTCGCGGGCGTCGTGCTGGCCCTGGTCGATCTCGTGCTCGTCGATCCCGGTCATCCGGCGACCGAGCGGGGAGACCGTGAACCCGACCTCGAGGAGCACCCCGTCGGAGTCGCCGTCCAGGTCCCAGCGGCGCTGCTTCGCGCCCGCGACCGCCACGGCGTTCGAGTGCTCGACCGCCCGGAGCTGCTCCGCCAAGGCGCCGGGCTCGGGGGTGGAGTCGTCGTGCAGGAGCCAGAGCCAGGTCGGCGGGTCCTGCGCGCCGCGAGACGCGAGCGCGATGTCCACGGCCTGCCCGAAGGTGCGTGCGTGAGGGGCCGCGAGGAACCGCGCGCCACCGAGCTGGAGCTCCTGGTACTCGCTCATCGCCTGGGACGCGGCGACGTCCACCACGATCACGGCGTCCGGGACGACCGACTGCGACCGGACGGCGTCGAGCGTGTGCGGCAGGTAGCGGGTGTGGCCCTGGGTGACGACCACCGCGGTCACGGAGACGACGGCGGGCACCGAGCCGGTCACCGCCGCAGCGGCGTGGGGCGACGCACCACGTGCGCGCTGCTGCGCCGCACCTGGCTGCTGGAAGGGACCGGTCACCGTGGTCGTGTCTGAAGAAGTCATCCTGGCCACATCATGACCCGCGCTCTGCGCAGATCGTGGGACCTCGACACGGCAGGTCGTCGACCCGAGCGACAGTTCGCCCGCTCCGACCTGATGGCCGGAGAGTGCTCAGACCACCCGGCGCTTGAGCTTGCGACGCTCGCGCTCGGAGAGCCCGCCCCAGATGCCGAAGCGCTCGTCGTGCTCGAGCGCGTACTCGAGGCACTCGGCCCGGACCTCGCAGCCCGTGCAGACCTTCTTGGCCTCGCGCGTCGATCCCCCCTTCTCGGGGAAGAACGCCTCGGGGTCGGTCTGAGCGCACAGCGCGCGCTCCTGCCAACCCATGAGCCCGTCGTCCACGACCTCGCCGAAGAGAGGCAGCACAGGAGCCACCGTCTCTACCGGCTGACCTGCGTCCGAGGGAAAGGCCCCCAGATCATCGCCCAGCACGTTCCACATGATGCGCCCCTTCATGCCGTTATATGAAAACTGCATTAGAGAAATTACACGCGTGTCATCCACGTCCGTCAAGCCGAAATGTGCTATCCGGGCGATTCGGTGGGTGAAATCACGACGTCGGACGTCTCGGCGCGTCCTAGGCTGGGCCGCATGGCCGCATCCTCGACCCCTCCTATGCACATCGCTGACCTGCAGCGTCTCATCACCCGAGACCCCGGTCGACCACGTCTCACCTGGTACGGAGAGGACGGCGAGCGCGTCGAGCTGTCGGGCGCGGTCCTGCACAACTGGGTCAACAAAACCGTCAACCTGCTCGTCGAGGAATTCGACGCCGCCCCCGGAACCCGTGTGCTGCTCGACCTTCCACCGCACTGGCGTTCGATCGTCTGGGCGCTCGCCACGTGGCGAACAGGTGCCACGCTCGTGCTGGCTCAGCCCTCGCCGAGTGGAGACGCCGTCCGGCAGGAGGAGGCCCGCCGCATCGACGTCGTCGTGACCTCGCGCCCCGCCTCCTGGGCGGGGACCGGCGCACAGCTCGTCGCGGTCCCGCTGCCTGCGCTCGCCCGCCGGTTCGACGGCGACCTGCCCGCCGGCGCGATCGACGCAGGCTCGGCCGTCATGACCTACGGCGACCAGATCGGCTGGGTCGAGGAGGCCGACCCCGACGCCGTCGCGATCGAGCCCGACGTCTCCCACGACGGGCTCGTCGCCTGGGCCCTCGCCGGCGCACCGGTCCCGTCGGCGTCCGCGCCCCGGACCCTCGTCGGCGAGGAGCACGCGCTCCCGCTGCTGCGCCGGACGCTGGGGGCTCTGGCGCTCGACGGATCGGTGGTCGTGACCTCGTCCACGACCACCGGCGCGCTCGTGAACGACCCCGCACGCCTCGCGCGCCTCCGAGAGACCGAGAGAATCACCGACTGACGTGCGGGAACGCTTCCCACCCCCCGCCAGGAGTGGTTCGAGCGGGCCGTTCCGGTCGATAGGCTGTGCGACATCATGAGCAGCCCCGCCGGCGCACCCAACGCCCTCCGTGTCATCTGCGTCGTCTACAACCCCGGGACGGAGCTCGTCGACTTCGCGACCTCGCTCCGGACGGCGACCACCCGCACGACAGAGCTCGTCCTCGTGAACAACGGTGGGCCGAGCGACATCGCGCGACGGCTCGCCCAGGAGGAAGGGACCCGCCTCGTCGAGTCCGGCGGCAACCTGGGCTACGGCCGCGCGGCGAACCTCGGGGCCCGCGGAGCGGGAGGCGACTGGGTCGTCGTCGCCAATCCCGACCTCGTCTGGGCACCAGGCTCCCTCGACGTCCTCCTCGAGGCGGGCACCCGCCACGAGGAGGCAGGCTCGCTCGGCCCTCGGATCCTCAACACCGACGGGACCGAGTACCCGTCAGCGCGCGCGATCCCCTCCCTCCGGCTCGGTGCCGGGCACGCGGTGCTGGGCAAGGTCTGGCCGAGCAACCCGTGGTCGACCGCCTACCGGAGCGCGAACACCTCGAGGAGCGACACCGAGCGGGCCGCGGGCTGGCTGTCCGGGGCGTGCCTCCTGCTCCGGCGCGAGGCCTTCGAGCAGGTCGGAGGGTTCGACGAGGGCTACTTCATGTTCTTCGAGGACCTCGACCTGGGAGACCGCCTCGGGCAGGCCGGCTGGGCGAACGTGTTCGTCCCGGCAGCGGTCGTGACCCACGTCCAGGGCGTGTCGTGGAAGAAGGACCCGGCGCCCATGATCCGTGCGCACCACGTCAGCGCCCGCCGCTACCTGACGGGACGCTACGGTGCCTGGTACCAGGCACCGCTGCGCTGGTTGCTCTCGCTCGGGCTGGCCGCGCGCGAGCGGATCGAGATCAGGACCGCACGGCGCGGCTGATCCGCAGCATGCGGCACAATGGCCCGCATGCGTGGAATCATCCTGGCCGGCGGATCCGGCACTCGTCTGCACCCGATCACCCTCGGCATCAGCAAGCAGCTCGTCCCCGTCTACGACAAGCCGATGATCTACTACCCGCTCTCCACACTGATCCTCGCGGGTATCAAGGACATCCTGATCATCACGACGCCGCACGACGCCGACCAGTTCCGACGGCTGCTGGGCGACGGCTCGCAGTTCGGCGTCTCGATCGAGTACACCGTCCAGGCCGAGCCGAACGGCCTCGCCCAGGCGTTCGTCCTGGGGGCGGACTTCATCGGCAACGACGCCGCCGCGCTCGTCCTGGGCGACAACATCTTCTACGGCCCCGGGATGGGCTCGACGCTCTCCCGGTACGCCGACCTCGACGGCGGCGCCGTCTTCGCCTACCGCGTCGCCGACCCGACGTCCTACGGGGTCGTCGAGTTCGACGCCGACGGCAAGGCGCTCTCGCTCGAGGAGAAGCCGGCCGAGCCCAAGTCGAACTACGCGGTCCCCGGCCTGTACTTCTACGACAACGACGTCGTCGCGATCGCCCGTGACCTCGCCCCGTCCGCCCGAGGGGAGTACGAGATCACGGACGTGAACCGGACCTACCTCGAGCAAGGACGTCTGCAGGTCGAGGTCCTCCCGCGCGGCACCGCCTGGCTCGACACCGGGACGTTCGACTCGCTCGTCGAGGCGTCCGACTTCGTGAAGACGATCGAGCACCGCCAGGGGCTCAAGGTCGGCGCTCCCGAGGAGGTCGCCTGGCGCCGAGGGTTCATGTCCGACGACGAGCTGCGCGAACGTGCGGAGAAGCTCGTCAAGTCCGGCTACGGCACCTACCTGCTCGGTCTGCTCGAGCGCGACTGACGCACCGGCCGTGCGACGAAGGGCCCGACGACTCGTGTCGTCGGGCCCTTCGTCGCACGGCCGAGCGGGTGGTCAGGCGAGCACGGAGGCCGCGGCGAGCTGCCACCGCTCGCGCCACGGACCGATCGGCTCGACACCGATGCGCTCGAGCGCCTCGTGCCCCAGCACCGAGTAGGCGGGCCGGGGAGCCTTGCTGGCGAAGGCCGCGCTCGTGGTGCGCTGAAGGTCGACCTCGGCCCCCGACGACGCGACGACCGCCTCCGTGAACCCGAACCACGAGGTGCTGCCGCTCGAGGTGCCGTGGTAGGTGCCGCTCGGTGCACCGGCCTGGACCAGGCGCACGATCAGGTCGGCCAGGTCGACCGTCCAGGTGGGCTGCCCGACCTGGTCGTCGACGACCGAGAGCGAGTCCCGCTCCCCCGCGAGGCGTGCCATGGTCTTCGGGAAGCACGCACCCCGTGCGCCGTAGAGCCACGCGGTGCGCACGATCAGGTGGTCCGGGTTCTCCGCCCGGACCGCCCACTCGCCGGCGGCCTTGGTCCGGCCGTAGGCCGAGCGGGGCGCGATCGGGGCGTCCTCGGGGTACGGGATGTCCGCATGCCCGTCGAACACGTAGTCGGTCGACACCTGGACGAGACGGGCGCCGGTCCCGGCCGTTGCCCGGGCCAGGTTCGCGGCCCCCACCCCGTTGACCGAGAACGCCCCGGCCTCCTGCTCCTCCGCGTCGTCGACCGCGGTCCAGGCGGCACAGTTGACCACGACGTCGAACCCCTCGACGCTCGACGTGACGGAGACCGGGTCCGTGATGTCGATCGTGGACCTGTCCGCGGGCGTCACGTCGACACCCGCGCCCGTGAGCCGCGACATCATGTCCTGGCCGAGCATTCCCCGAGCCCCGACGACGAGCCATCGCCGCCCGTCGGCTCGAAGGTCGGGCTCGGCCTGGTACGTCTCCGTCAAGGGTCCTCCATCGATCTCCGCTCGCCCGCCGGGCCGGATGCCTCGGCCGACGGCCACGTATGATCTTAGGGCCTGCGGCGCCACCCCCGCGGGCCCCACCAGTCGAGGAGAAACGTTGCAGTACAGAGAGCTCGCAGTTCCCGGCGCCTGGGAGATCACCCCGAAGACCTTCGGCGATCCTCGCGGCGTCTTCCTCGAGTGGTTCAAGGCCGACGCCTTCGCGGAGGCCCTCGGGCACCCCCTCGACCTCCAGCAGGCCAACTGCTCGGTCTCGGCCGCCGGTGTGCTCCGGGGGATCCACTTCGCCGACGTGCCGCCGGGCCAGGCCAAGTACGTGACGTGCGCCAAGGGAGCGGTCCTCGACGTCGTGGTCGACATCCGTGTCGGCTCGCCGACGTTCGGCCGGTGGGACTCGGTCCTCCTCGACGACGTGGACCGCCGCGCCATCTACCTCGGCGAGGGTCTGGGCCACGCGTTCATGTCGCTCGAGGACGACTCGACCGTCCTCTACCTCTGCTCCACGGGGTACTCGCCCGGGCGCGAGCACGGCATCCACCCGCTCGACCCCGAGGTCGGCATCGAGTGGCCGACCGTCGGTCGCGACGGGACCTCCCTGACGCCGCTCCTGTCGGAGAAGGACCTCGCGGCGCCGAGCCTGAGCGAGGCCGCCGCGCAGGGACTCCTCCCCACCGCGGACGCGGTCGAGGCGTACGTCACCTCCCTGCGCGCCTGACCGCCGACTCGTAGGCCTCGACGTGGGTCTGCGCCGCCCGGGCCCAGGTGAAGTCCTGCGCCCGGGCCACGGCGGCCCCGCTCAGCAGCTCTCGGCGTGCAGGGTCCTCGAGCAGGCCTCGGAGCGCCACGGCGATGTCCTCGTCGGCCGTCCCGCAGTACGCCACCGCGTCTCCACCGACCTCGGGCAACGAGAGCTCTCGGGTCGTGAGGACGGTCGCCCCGCACGCCATCGCCTCGAGCACCGGTAGCCCGAAGCCCTCACCGAGGCTCGGGTAGGCGAGGACGGTCGCGCCGCCGAGGAAGGCGGGCAGGTCGTCGAGCGGCAGGTATCCGGGCCGACGGACCGTCAGACGGTCGGGCACCTTGGCGATCTCCACGTCGATCGCGTCGTCCCACCCACGACCGCCCGCGAGGACCAGAGCAGGTGGCGTGGTGAGACCCTCGCAGGCCCGCACCCACCCGCGGACGAGCGCGGGCACGTTCTTGCGAGGCTCGAGCGTCCCGAGGAACCCCACGTACGGCAGGTTCCCGATGTCGAGGGTGCTGCGGACCCGCTCCTGCTCGGACGGGCTCGTCGCGTGGAACCTGGCGTGGTCGACGCCGTGGTACGCCACGAAGAACTTGTCCTGCTGGCCACCGACGAGACGCAGCACCTCGTCCCTCGTCGCTCGCGAGGGGACCACGAGGGCATCCGCCCGCCGGGACGCCAGCCGGATCGCGTTCCGGAAGAACACGGCCTTCGAGCGCAGGTGCAGCTCAGGCGTCGTGAAGAAGGTCGCGTCGTGGAGCGTCACGACGACGGGGACGCCCGCCGCGAGCGGCAACGTGTAGTGCGGGCTGTGGACGACGTCGGGGCGCACCTTGCGGATCAGAGCCGGCAGGCCCGTCTGCTCCCACGCCATGCGCACCGCACGGCGACCGGCAGACGGCGGGGCGGAGACCAACCTGGCCTCGGGGGCGACCTGCCCGTAGGCCTCGAGGTCTCGTGGCTGTACCGCGAGCGTCAGGTCGACCCCTGCCGCGATCAGCTCGGGGACCAGGTCGTCGACGTAACGCCCTACACCGCCCCGGTCGGCGGGGACTGCGGTGGCGTCGAGCAGGACGTGCACAGAGAGGCTCCGATCGGGTGGGGGGCTACGGCCGAGGGTCGCCCGGTCGCTCGCCCGCGTGCGGTGCGAGGTCGGCACGACGGTCGACGAGCTGAGCAGACGCGATCACCAACGTGGCGACCGCGACGAACGAACCGACCAGCCAGACCACCTCGGCAGAGACGGGAAGATCGCTCCACCACCACTCCCCCGGCACCAGCCGTGCACCTGTGATGTCGTTGCCCGTCACGTAGCGGCGGATGTTCTCGTACAACGACACGATGCTCGCGGCGCCGATCGCGCACACGACGACCCACCTCTGGACCGGTGTCAGCGCGAACGCCCGTCGCTCCGTGCTGAGCGCCGCGACGGCCGCGAGGACGATGAGCAACGGGTAGATGTAACGAGCCTGGACGCTGCCCAGGGGCTGCTCCGCCGTCGCCTCGATGTAGGTCGGCAGGAGGACCGCCGCAAGAGCCACGAGAGCCACCATGATGCCGCGCCACCGGCCGACGTAGCCGATCGCGACGAAGAGGACCGCGAAGAAGGCGCCGGTCGTCGAGACCCACACGATCCCCGACATCGGGGTGTCGAGCCAACCGAGCGGGCTCAGCCCCAGAGCGCCGACCCAGTAGTGCAGAGCCTCCCAGGCGACGAAGACGAAGTTGCTCGGCCCGCGGCCCGCGGCCTGGCCTGCCGCGCCGGCCTGACCGGCCGTCAGGTAGCTCACCGCCGAGACGACCGCAAGGAGCACGGGCAGCACCAGCCGGACGAGGAAGGTCCGCGAGAGGCGACCGGCTGCCAGGGCCACGACCGACGCCGCGCCGATCGCGATGATCGCGTAGGCGGATGCGTCGGCCCGGGCGCTCGAGGCCATGGCCACCGCGGCCACCGAGACCAGGCCGAGCAGCACCGTCCTCCAGCGCCGCGTCGAGCTCAGGAAGCCGAAGACCCCGAAGAAGAGGGTCAGCGCCGAGACGACGGCCCAGCTGCTGGGGTTCACGGACGGGATGATGAACGCTCCCAGCGGGACCAGGGTGACGACCGCGGTCGCGACGAGACCGCGTCGGGCCCTACCCTGCGACGCGACGAACGTGAGGCCGATCATGGCGACGGCCAGGACGGCGTTCACGAGGCGCATCACCAGCACGGAGCGTTCGACGTCCGGCCCGACGAACAGGCTCATCACGTTGTAGAACCCCGGAGGGTACGAGCCCGCGTGCGCGCCGAAGTTCCCGCGTTCGGTCTCGACGAGCTCCTCGTCGTCGAAGACGTGGTCGGGGCTCTGGCACGCCCCCGAGACGGCGCTGTCGAAGGCGAAGCACGGAGCGTTGCGTACCTGCGGCGGGATCATGACGGACTGGCCGTCGGCGGGAACCTCGCAGGCGCCCTCACGGTCACCTTGCGCGCACCAGATGCTCGCGAGGTGATAGTCCTCGTCCGGGCTCGAGCCGACGGGCGAGGAGAGCGCCCACGCACCGAAGTAGGTCAGGAGCAGCACGATCGCGGCACCGACGAGCAGCGCGGGGCGCCGGGTACCCGCAGCCCGCGACCAGCGGTCGCGGGGTCGGGCGGGCTCGGCCGCTCCGACGACCTTGGCCGGGTCCTCGACGCGGTCGGCACTCACCCGGGTGTCCTCGCTCATCGCTCGTCGACCTCGACGTCCCGGCCCGGTGCTGCTCCCGTGACGGTCTCCGACGGGAGCCGTCGCTCGAGGTCCAGCCGCAGCATCGCCACCTCCTCGGCGAGGGTTCGCGTCTCCTCCTCCAGCGTCGTCAGTTCGACGCTCATCTGGATGCAGACCCCGAGCAGCACCGCCAGCGCCGCTGCGAAGAGAAGGTTGCTGGGCGTAGCGACGCCCACGAGGCGCGCGATCGACTCGACCACCGCAGGAAAGGCACCCACGACGCAGACGGCCAGCGCGAGCACGAGCCATGCCGCGGCGTACTTCTCCTTGAGACGGCGCGTCCGGAGCATCGCGACCAGGAAGAGGACTGCCACGACGCAGACGGCGAGGGCCAGGAAGTAGAGCTTCATCGTTGCTCACGCTCGTTCGTCACGGGTCGGGTCAGGGCGATCACGAGGGCGAGGATCGCCCGCAGGAGGAAGAAGGCCGCCTTGATGGGGTTGTGCGACGGGGTGCCCGCCGCACGGGGGCGCATCGACACACCCACCTGTCGGACCCGCAGGCCGGACCGCGCCGAGATCACGAGCGACTCGACCGTGTCGCCGAGGTACTCGGCAGGGTACTCCCGCGCGAAGAGCTCGATCGCCCGCCGGTTGGAGGCCTTGAAGCCGGAGGTCGTGTCGGTGAGCCGGGTCCCCGCCACACGAGAGAGCACTCCGGACAGCAGGCTCATCGCCCAGCGACGCGGACCGCGCACCGAGTACGTCCCCTCGCCCGCGAAGCGGGCTCCGATCACGACGTCCGCGTCCTCGGCCGCCATCGTCGCGAGAAGGCGCCCGACCTCGTGCGGGTCGTGCTGCCCGTCGGCGTCGAGCTGGACCGCGTACTGGTAGCCCTCGTTCCGCGCGAACTTGTAGCCCGCGCGCATCGCACCGCCCACCCCGAGGTTGAGCGGCAGGTCCAGGACCATCGTCCGACCTCGGCGCGCGACCTCGCTCGTGCGGTCCGTCGATCCGTCGTTGACGACCAGCACGTCCGCTGTCGGCAGGGTCGCCAGGACGTCGTCGAGCACGCCGGGCAGTGCCTCCTGCTCGTTCCAGGCAGGCAGGATGACGAGAACCTGCTGGGGGAAGTGGTCGGTCACGTGAGGGAATCCTACCGGTTGCGGGACGGGTGCAGGTGTGCGATGGGCAGACGGCCGAGCGTCAGCCGAGCCGCCCGATGGTCTCGACGACCACCGCGCTCGGACGGGCGTCATCGGTACGGTCACTCGTCCGGTAGTCGTCCACGTGAGCGAGGAAGTGCGCGAGCCGACCGGTCTCCATCCCGGTCAGGACCACGTTCTGGCCGAGCCCCTGGTGCCGCTCCGTCTTGACGCGGTGCACGGCGCACGGGATCCCGAGGTGCGCGCACTCCTCCTGCATGCCTCCGCTGTCGGTGACGACGAAGTCCGCCCCCGAGAGCACGGGCAGGAACTCGACGTAGCGGAGCTTGTCCCGCAGCACGAAGCGGTCGTCGAACACGGCCAGCAGCCCGTACTCGCGGAGCCGCTCCTTCTCGGACTCGCCCGCGAAGTACACGATCGGCACGCGCGCCGAGTGCTCCTTGAGGACCGCGAGGGCGGCGGCGTAGGCCTCCTGGTCCCGGACGAGCTCGAAGCGGTGGAGCGTGGCGACCGCGTAGCCGTCGGGAAGCTCCGACCTGAGGTCACCGCTGCTCTTGGCGAGCGCCTGGCGCACCGAGTCGATCACGGTGTTGCCCCCTGTCACCACGACACCCTTGCGCCCGGCGAGGTTCTTCGCCTCGACGTCGCTCGGCGCGAAGTGGAGGTGAGCGAGCCGCGCCGTGACCTTGCGGTTGATCTCCTCCGGGAACGGGTGCATCAGGTGCCCGCTGCGCAGACCGGCCTCGACGTGACCGACCTTCGCGCCGAGCGAGCGTCCGATCATCGCGCCGATGAGCGTCGTGAAGGTGTCGCCGTGGACGAGCACGATCGCCGTCGTGCCGTCCGCACGCAGGCGAGCACGCAGCTCCTTGCGCCGAGAGGTGACGGTCCGCAGGATGCGGAACATCCACCCGGGGACCTGCGAGGTCTTGGCGAGGTTCTGCGCACCCTGCTCCGGCACGAGCCACACCGTGGGGGCGGGGAGGTCGAGGTCGGCGAGGACTCCCGGGAGCTCCTTGACGTGCTGCCCGGTGTACCAGATCTCCGACGTTCGCCCGCGGCTCGCGAGCTCGTGATGGACAGGGGCGATCTTGATGAGCTCGGCCGTGGTGCCGACGATGAAGGCGATCAAGGTTGCTGCTTCCTCCGTGGTTTGCGGGCAAGCCTACAGGCAGATCTGGACCGCTATCCTGGGGCCGTGCTCACCTCACTCCCCGACGCCGCACCCCCGACGAGCGTCACCCTGACGGCCCTCAGCGTGGTCATCCCCGTGTACAACGAGGAGACCTGGATCCGTCGGTCGGTCACGGCCGTCCTCGAGGCGGGCGAGAGCGCGGGCCTCGAGCTGGAGGTCGTCGTGGTCGACGACGGCAGCAGCGACGGCACGCCCGCCGTGGTCGACGACCTCGCGGCGTCCCCTCGGGTCAGGGTCGTCCACCAGGCCAACGCCGGCAGGATGGCGGCTCGCGTCGCCGGGGTCCGCGCGGCGACGAACCCCTGGGTACTGCTCCTCGACGCGCGCGTCGTCGTGACGCCGCAGGCGTTCGGGTGGCTGGTCGCGAACCTCCCGCAGCATCCCTCCGCGCGGGTCTGGTGCGGGCACGTGGACGTCGCGGCCAAGGGCAGCCCGACCGCCGCCTTCTGGTCCGGGCTGACCAAGATCGGCTGGCGCAGGTACACGAAGAATCCCCGCCTGGTCTCGTTCGGGGCCGAGGACTTCGACCAGTACCCGAAGGGCACGACCGCACTGTTCCTCGAGCGCGACTACTTCCTCGAGCTGGCCGCAGGGTTCGACTCGCTCTTCGACACGCAGGCGCTCGCGAGCGACGACACGAGGCTGCTGCGCAGGGCCGCCACCGAGCGTCGGATCTGGCTCTCCCCGCAGTTCGCGTTCACCTACCACGGGAAGGCCGGGGCGAAGGGCTTCCGTCGGCAGGCGTACTTCCGGGGCACCACGTTCGTCGACAGCTACCTGGGGCAGTCGGCCCTGCTGGGTGGCGCCCTCGTCGGGGCGAGCGTCGTGGGGGTGGGCCTCGCCGTGCTGGCCGTGCTCGAGCCCAAGGTGGGGCTTCCTGCCCTGGGCGCCGCATGGCTGCTCGTGCCGGTGGCGGTCGGCGTGGCCGGTGGCAACAGACGCGAGGTCGGCGCGGCCGCCGCGCTCACTCCGGCCTTCGTCGTCCTGTTCGGCGCAGGGGTCCTCCGGGGCTACTTCCTGGCCGCACGCTCGGCGGTCCGTGGAAGAACGCGCACCTCGTGAGCGAGCGTCGCGCAGGTTCGCGGGTGCTCGGGGTAGGGCTGGCGATCGCCGTCTCGAGCGTCGTCGGCTACCTGCTGCTCGCACTGATCGGTCGCGCCCTCTCCCCCGAGGACTTCGGGCTCTTCGTCTCCTACTGGGGAGTGCTCTTCGGTCTGGCGAGCTCGCTCTCCACGATCGAGCAGGAGGCCGCCAAGCAGTCCGCCGAGGGCGCGACCGCCGGGCGCGCCCCGATCCACAGGGTCGCGATCTCCGCCGCGGTCATCGCGACCGCGGCGGCAGCACTCACGCTCCTGCCCCCGGTCGCCGAGCGCCTCTACGGCGAGGCCGACAGCCGGCTCGGGGTGCTCGTGGTGCTCGCCACGCTCGGGTTCGCCGTCCAGTTCATGGTCCGTGGTCTGCTGATGGGCAACGACCGCATCCCGGCCTACAGCGGGATCGTGATCGCCGAGGCAGCGGTTCGGCTCCTCGTGCTCCTCGCGGTGTGGGTCACGGTCGGCGTCACGCTCGGCACCGCCGCCGCCGCGGTCGCGGTCGGTTCGTACGCCTGGATCGGTTGGATCCGCCAGGCCCGTCGTGTCGACCGCCGCGAGGCGGGGCCCGCCGCGACGTCGACGGGTTGGCGCGCTCCGTTCGCCCGGGCCGGCTCGCTCATGCTCGCCGCCGCGCTCATGGCCTGCATGATCACGGGCTACCCGACGATGGTGACCGCGTTCTCCGGGGGCACGCTGGGAGTGGAGGGCGGGATCGTCTTCGCGGCGCTCACGGTGTCCCGCGTACCCCTCCTGTTCGTCGCGCCGCTCCAGGCCCTCGCCGTCCCCACGATCGTGGCGTGGCGGCAGGACCCGACGAAGACGACCCACGACTCGCGCCGGCTTCTCGTCCTCGGGGCGCTCGGTGTTCTCGGGATCGCCCTGGTGGGGGCGGTCGCGGCATGGTTCGTCGGCCCGTGGGGGGTGCAGCTCGCCTACGGCGCGAACTACGTCGTGGCACCGGAGGCCGTGGCCGGGCTCGTCTTCTCCGCCTGCGTCCTGGGCCTGCTGCAGCTCATGTCGGCAGCACTGGTCGCGTTCGGGAGCTATCGCTGGATGATCGTGGTGTGGGGCGTGTCCGTCGCGACGACCGCGGTGTGGCTGCTCCTGAGCCCGCTGGACATCGTCGCCTCGACCGTCGTGGGAGCCGTCCTGGGCCCCGTCGCGGGCAGCGTCCTCGCGCTCACCACGCTCTGGAGGCTCACCGGCGTCGACGCGACGGTCGCAGGCCGGGTCGCCTGAACCGCGGGAGACCACCTCGCGCGTTGCGGTGCGGCAGTCGTCCGCCCGCGCGTCGAAGCACGTCCGCCGTCACGGACGGGACCAGCGGACGAACTAGTCTGTCTGGGTGAACGAACAGGCGCCACGCATCAACGTCTCGATGACCGTCGAGCAGCTCTGGCAGGACGTCCCGGGCGGGTCCGGCACGTACATCAAGGAGCTCGCGGCGCAGCTCGTGGGGCGTGCCGACGTGGCACCGACGGGCATCCGTGCCCGAGGCGCCGCCGGAGACACGAAGGGCCTGCCCCCTACCCTCCCGGTCCTCGCCTCGCGGCTGCCCCGCCCCGCTCTGTACGAGGCATGGTCCAGGCTCAGAAGGCCCTCGGTCCCGTCGGACGGCCCCGTCGACGTCGTGCACGCGACGACGTGGGCGATCCCTCCGCGCTCGGCGCCGCTCGTCGTGACGGTCCACGACCTCGCCTTCGAGCGTAGCCCGCAGCACTTCACGCCTCGGGGGGTGCGCTTCTTCGAGCGGGCTCTCGAGATCACGCGCGACGAGGCGGACGTCGTCGTGGTGCCCTCGCGCGCCACGATGCTGGACTGCGTCGAGGCCGGCATCGAGGAAGAGAGGATCCACGTCGTGCCCCACGGGACGTCCGCGGCCGACGTGACCGACGCAGCGGTGGCCGACTTCAGGGCGCGGCACGGGCTCGCACGCGACTTCGTCCTGTGGTGCGGGACCCTGGAACCCCGCAAGAACGTCGGGCGCCTGCTGGCGGCCTTCGAGCGCAGCGTCGACGACCACGACCTCGACCTGGTGCTGATCGGACCGACCGGTTGGGGAAGCACGTCGTCAGAGGTCCGCACCGCTCTCACGAACCTGCCCTCGGGCCGGGTCCACGTGCTGGGTCACGTGACGTGGCACGACCTGCAGGTCGCCTACTCCGCGGCCCGCGTGTTCTGCTTCCCGTCCCTCTGGGAGGGGTTCGGCATGCCCGTGCTCGAGGCCCAGGCCCACGGGACGCCGGTCGTCACGTCAGCCGGGACATCGATGGCCGAGGTGGTCGGCGACGGAGCGCTCCTCGTCGACCCGCTCGACGCCGACGCGATCGCCCACGCCCTCACCCTGGCAGCCGGTCCGCAGCACGACGAGCTCGCCTCCGCCGCGCTCCGCAACGCCGAGGCGTACACCTGGCGGAGAGCGGCAGACCTCACCGTCCAGGCCTACCGTGACGCCCTGGGGGTGACCGCATGACGCCCTCGCCGCTGATCCGGGCCGTCGTCGTCAACTGGAACGGTGCCCATCTGCTCGACGACTGCCTGCGTTCGCTGCTGGAGCAGGACCTCGCGCCCGGTGAGCTCGAGGTCGTCGTCGTCGACAACGCCTCCACCGACGGGTCGGTAGCCCTCCTCGAGGAGCGCTACCCGGACGTCCGCGTCGTCGTGAACTCCACCAACCGCGGCTTCGCCGGTGGGGTCGACTCGGGCCTGCTCGACGTCACGGCACGCTACGTCGCTCTGCTGAACAACGACGCCACCTTCGCCCCGGACGCCCTGCGCCGCATGATCGAGGACCTCGACGGCCCGGGCAACGAGGACGTCGGGGCGGTGACGGCGCACATGGTGCTCGTCGACCCGGACCCGGCGGGCCGGGTGCTCGTGAACTCGACGGGCAACGTCCTGACCCGGACGGGCAGCGCCGGGGACCGTGACTGGCTGGCGGTCGACGGCACGGTCACCCCTGATCGTGACGTCTTCGGGTTCTGCGGCGGTGCGGCTCTCCTGCGCACGGCCACGCTCGCGGACGTCGGCGGCTTCGACGACCGCCTGTTCCTCTACTACGAGGACACCGACCTGTCGTGGCGCATGCGTGCCCGCGGCTGGCGAGTCGTGTACGAGCCGCGGGCCGTCGCCCACCACCAGCACTCCGCAAGCTCGGGATCCTCGAGCCCGCTGTTCCGCTACTACAACACCCGCAACTCCCTCGTGGTCTTCTCCCGGCACGCCCCGGCGGCTGTCGTGGTCGCCTCGTTCGTGCGCCAGCTCGCCGGAGCCGTGCGGCACTCCGCCCTCCGCACCGAGCCGGCCGACCTGGTCCGAGCGCGCTGGAGGGCTCTCCGCGACGCCCTCAGGCTGCTGCCCGGGGCGCTCGACGAGCGTCGCCGTACGTGGCGGGGGGCGCGAGCCCGTCGAGCGGACGTGTTCGCCCTCGGCACCCGACGCTGAACCCTGCCGACAGTCCCTCGGGGGTCGACAGCGAGCCACTCCTCGCGAGGTAGGCTCGCGTTCCCCCGTCTCATCGCACACCGTGGAGCACGAGTGCACATCGCGATCGTCGTCACCGCCGGGCAGGCTGCGGCCGCCCGCGCCACCGTCCGGTCTCTCCAGGCGGTCGAGCCGTCGGCCACACCGATCGTCCTGGACGTCGGCGGGACGTACACCGTCACCGGTGGCGAAGAGGTCCTCCGCCCCGCCGCCCTCGACGTCGACGCCGGCACCCTCCACCGGTCCGCGATCCTGCTCGACGACGAGCAGCTCGTCCGTCTCCTCCAGGTGCACCTGGCGGCCCGCTCGCTCAGGGACGGGGCGAGCGTGCTGCTCACCTCGCCCGGCGTCGTGTTCACGTCGTCACCGAGGCGAGTCGTCGACGCCGCGCGCGCGACCGGGGCCTGCTTCGTTCCCCGCACCTCCAGCCCCCTGACGGACGGACGGCTTCCGGACCTCGAGGCGCTCTCCGTGCAGGGAGTGCTCTCGACGGACCTCGTCGGTCTGGCGCCGGCGGGCGTCGAGCACCTCACGAGGTGGCTCGCCGTGGCGCACGACTGGACCGTCGGACCGAGCTGGCTCGACCTCGTGGCCGGACTCGTACCGCACTCGCTGCTCCAGGACGACGCTGTGCTCGTCTCCCGGTGGAGCACCGGAGCGTCGGCGCTCCTGCGTACCGAAGGCCCTCGCCGGATGACGCTCGACGGCGACGAGGTCGTCGCGGTCGACCTCTCGGCCATGGATCCCGCCCGCCCGTGGATCTTCGACACCCGCGACGACCGGCGCTCACGCACCCTTCTGAGCGAGCATCCCGCCCTCGCGGCCCTCGTCGCTCATGAGGCCGCCGAGCGCGCCTCGGAGGCCGGGTCGGCCTCCTCCGACCCCCTCGAGGCCTGGCAGGAGACGTCCACCGGTGTCCCCGTCCATGCCGAGCTGCGTGCCCTCTACCGCGACCACGCCGACGACCCCGTCGCACCACCCGACCCGTTCGCCCCTTCGGACGCCGCATCACTGACGGCCTGGTTGCTCGAACCGGTCCCCACCGGGCACACCGCACCCGTCGCCCGCTACCTGGCCTCGGTCTACGAGCACCGCAGCGACCTGCGCGACGCGTTCCCCCTGGTCCCCGGTCAGCACACCCGCGCATTCCTCGACTGGGCCGAGGCCCACGGCACGCACGAGGAACGCTACGACCCCGACCTCCTGCGCGACGCGGTCGCCGCCTCGCGACGAGCAGCCACGGGGGCAGGACCGGTCGTGGCCGACTCCCCGCGGCGCGGGGTCAACGTGGTGGGCTATCTGAGCGGCGAGCTGGGGGTCGGCGAGTCCGCCCGGCTCATGACGGGCGCACTGGCCGCGGCCGACGTCCCGTACATCACGGTCCCGGTCGTCAACCGGCTCCAGAGCCGCACCAGCGCGACCTACCAGGCCTCGACCTCCGCTCATGCGCTGAGCACGACCCTGCTGTGCGTGAACGCGGACCAGACACCGGAGATCGTGGCCGCGCTAGGGGACCTCGCCGCGAAGACCTACCGGATCGGCATGTGGTACTGGGAGGTCGAGGACTTCCCCCCGTCGCAGCACGCAGGGTTCGACGCGGTCGACGAGGTCTGGGTCGCGACGGACTTCGTCCGCGAAGCGATCGAGCCTCACTCCCCGGTCCCTGTCCTCACCGTCCCGCCGCCTCTCCCGCAACGCAGCGACCGCGCCCTCGAGGCACCCGTCGGCCTGGGGCTTCCCGAGGGCCGCCCCGTGTTCCTCTTCGCGTTCGACTATCTCAGCACCGCCGAGCGCAAGAATCCCTGGGGCGTGGTCGCGGCGTTCCGGGCGGCGTTCGCGCCCGACGAAGGACCGATCCTGGTGATCAAGTCGATCAACGGCGACCGACGCGAGGCGGAGGCCGAGCGTCTGAGGCTGCTGGTGGCCGACGAGCCGGACGTCTTCCTCGTCGAGCGGTATCTCAGCGGCGACGAGCGCGACGCTCTCGTCGCCTCGTGCACCTGCTACGTGTCGCTGCACCGCGCCGAGGGCCTGGGACTGACACTTGCCGAGGCCATGGCGTGGGGCAAACCCGTCATCGCCACGGCCTACTCCGGGAACATGCAGTTCATGACGGACGACAACTCCTTCCTGGTCCCGTGGACCCCTGTGCCGATCCCTCCGGGCAACGAGCCCTACCCGGCCGGCAGCACCTGGGCGGACCCGGACCTGGCGGTCGCGGCGCGATGGATGAGGACCGTCGTCGACTCACCCGAGCAGGCAGCCGCGAAGGGCAGGGCGGCCGCACGCGACATCCGGACGCGGCACTCCCCCGCGGCCGCGGGCCGCCTGATCGCCGAACGGCTCGCACAGGTCGCAGCGGTCGATGCCTCCCGAGCGCAGGCCGCGCAGGCAGGCAAGGTCTGGCGCCAGGTCAAGCGTCGTCTGCCCGTGATCGGGCGAGGCTGACTCCTCCGGACGGCTGAGGGCGCCGGCACAGGTGTGCCGGCGCCCTCAGGGGCAGGAACCGTCAGGGGCAGGGACCGTCAGGCCCCGGACCCGATGACCCGCCGCACCCGACCACGCGCACGGCGAGCGACCTCGCCGAAGCCTCCCGCCCGCAGGTAGTCGCGTGCGAGACCGATGTCCGCCTTGATCCCCCCCGGGCGACGGAACTGCTCGGCCACCGACACCGGCTCGTCGAGCTCGACCGCGAGGTCGGCGGCCCGTCGGGGGAACCTGCAGAAGTCGACCAGGGGTGCCAGCACCGAGGACCACCGGTATCCCTCGGCGAACTCGACGACGTTGGCCCGGGCCGCGGCGATCGCCGCGTCGTCGTAGAGGTACTTCTCGAGCGCTGCTTCGAGCGCCTCGGGGTCCTCCGGCGGGACGACCGCTCCCAGACCGTTCTCCGTGATCAACGACCCGAACGTGTCCCCGCTCGTCGCCACGATGGGCAAGGACGCCCAGAGGTAGTCGAGGATGCGGGTCCTGAAGCTGTAGGCCGTTTCCACGTGGTGGAAGTGCGTCGAGACGCCCAGGTCGGCGTCGAGCAGGTAGTCCGCCCGCTCGTTGTAGGGCACCCACCCCTCGTTGAAGAAGACGTGCGTGCCGGTCAGGCCGAGCTCGTCGGAGAGCTGCTTGAGCTCCCACGCGATCCTCATGTCCGGCACCCCGGGGTTCGGGTGCTTGAGCCCCAGGAAGTAGAGCCGGACCTCGGGGTGGGCCACCCGGAGGCGGTCCACCGCACGGACCAGGGTCAGCGGGTCGAACCAGTTGTACACGCCGCCACCCCAGAGGATGACCTTGTCGTCCGGCCCGATCCCCGGGACGGTGCCCTTGATCGCGTGCTTGTGCTGGACGGGCTTCTCGTCGGCGATCCCGAACGGGACCACCCCGATGAGCGAGTCGAGGCTCTCGTCCTCGTCGTAGACGGCCGCGTTGATGCGCCCCTGGCCGGCGAGCTGCCCGAGCCAGAAGTCACGCTGCTTGGTCGAGGCGCACAGCACGTAGTCGGCCCGGCGCAGCTGCTCGTTGAGGACCCGCGTGGTGTCGCGGATGGAGGTCGCACGCCCCGCAGGTCCCAGGTCGCGAGCCTGCTCGAGCTGCTCGAGGTGCATGGGGTCGTAGACGTCCGCCACGAGGATCTTCGAGCTCTCCTTGAGCCACGGCGCCCCTTCCAGGAGGAAGCCCTGGAAGACGATCACGTCTGCCCAGTCGGTCTGGGCACGCAGCGCGCGACCCGACGCGTGGACGACCTCGAAGGCGTCCGAGGTGACGCGGGCTCCGGCGGTCGACAGGAGCCGGACCTCACCGGTCGGGGCGAGCGCCTTCGCGATCTCCCACGCCCGGATCGCGGGGCCCGCCATCCGCTCCAGGAGCGGCTCGCCCGTGACGACGAGGATGCGCTGCCGGGACACGAAGTGGGTATCGATGCCGAAGGCCTCGACCAGGTCCTTGTGCGCCGTGAGATAGCTCTCGATCGCGTAGGCAGGCTCGATGGCGTGCCTGAACAGCGGGAAGAGCTCGCGGTCCGAGCGACGACGCATCGCCTGGAGCTCCTTGCGGCTCTCGGCCAGGCTCGGGAGCTGGTCGACGAAGTAGTCGATCGCGTAGGGCCCGGTCAGGGCCATCTTCTCGATCTCGATCGTCGGCACGTCGTCACCGCCGGGCGACCGCTGGAGGTCGAGCGACGACGCGTCCGTCCCGGTCCGTGCGAGCGAGCGCCGCACGGACAGCGCCATCGCGGCAGGGAGCGCACGGGCGAGCGACTCGTCGTCGAGGTTCTTGTACATCGAGAGCAGCGCGTTGCGCTCGAGCAGGTACGACTCGCGGTAGTTGCCGAACTTCTTCATCGTCACGTGGTGACGGTGGTACGCGAGCGACTCGGGCACGTAGCGCACCCGGTACCCGAGCAGGTTGAGGCGCCAGCCGAGGTCGACGTCCTCGTAGAACATGAAGAAGCGCTCGTCGAACCCGCCGATCTCGCGGTAGAGCCGCGTCGGCACGAACATCGCCGCGCCGGTCCCGAAGAGAACGTCCTTGGGGGTGTCGTAGTCGGGCGAGTCGGGCCACTCCGCCTCGCGCTTGTAGCCCATCCCGTACCAGGTGAGCGACCCGTCGACGTAGTCGATCAGGTTGCCGTCCCAGTCCAGCACCTTCGAGGCGACCGCCCCGATCGTGTCGTCGGCTGACATCGCCTCGACCGCGGCGGAGATCCACTGCGGCCCAGGGCGGGCGTCGTTGTTGATGAAGCCGACATACTCGCCGG